>NZ_PTRU01000005.1:0-254727 GCF_002965245.1 Escherichia sp. MOD1-EC6021
ACCGTCATCCCTGGTTCAAAGCTCTGCTGAACAATTGCGATCTTTTCCTGTGTGGTACGCCGTCTGCGTTTCTCCGGTCCTAAGACATCAATCATCTGCTCTCCAATGACTAGTCTAAAAACTAGTATTAAGACTATCACTTAAATAAGTGATATTGGTTGTCTGGAGATTCAGGGGGCCAGTCTACTTACCTTATTACAATTACGTCGTTCCGGATTAGTTATTGCAGATTTAGCCGGTGAAAGTGAAGATCCTCGTTCTGTTTGTGAGCATTATTATTCTTTAATCTCACAATATCGGGAAATTCACTGGGTTTTCATGGTGTCACGCTCCTGGTATTCCCAGGCGGTAGAACTGCTCATGTGCCCTACGGCGACATTATTGTCTGATGTTGAACCCATTGAGAATCTGGTCAAGACCGTGCGTTCTGGCAATACGCACGCAGAGCGTATCAGCGCCATGCTGACCTCTCCGGCAATGACTGAAACGCATGATTTTAGCTATCGCTCCGTCATTCTCACTCTTTCAGAGCGCAAAGTGCTGCGGCTATTAGGTAAAGGATGGGGCATCAACCAGATAGCTTCATTGCTTAAGAAAAGTAATAAAACTATCAGCGCCCAAAAAAACAGTGCGATGCGTCGACTGGCAATTCACAGCAACGCTGAAATGTATGCATGGATAAATAGCGCGCAGGGTGCAAGAGAACTTAACTTGCCTTCTGTTTATGGAGATGCCGCAGAATGGAACACAGCCGAATTAAGAAGAGAAATGTCGCACTCATAGAAAAATGCGTCATGAGCAGTATCGGTATTGAGAGTTTATTCAGAAAGTTTGCAGGTAACCCTTATAAGCTCCATATCTATACCAGTCAGGAGTCATTTCAGGATGCCATGTCGCGGATCTCGTTTGCGGCGGTTATTTTTTCTTTTTCTGCCATGAGAAGTAAACGCAGAGAGGGATTATCTTGCCTGACTGAACTGGCGATTAAGTTTCCGCGTACCCGCCGTTTAGTTATTGCGGATGATGATATAGAAGCTCGGCTGATTGGTTCATTGTCGCCATCACCGCTGGACGGTGTATTAAGTAAAGCGTCGACGATGGAGATTTTTCATCAGGAACTCTTTTTGTCATTAAATGGTGTGCGTCAGGCGACCGACCGATTGAACAATCAGTGGTACATTAACCAAAGCCGGACGCTAAGCCCGACGGAGAGAGAAATATTGCGCTTTATGTCGCGTGGCTACTCAATGACACAAATTGCCGAGCAGCTTAAACGCAATATCAAAACGATCCGCGCGCATAAATTTAATGTAATGTCGAAACTGGGCGTCAGTTCTGATGCAGGGTTGTTGGAGGCCGCAGACATTCTGTTATGTATGCGTCATTGCGAAGCAAGTAACGTGTTGCACCCCTATTAATACGCTTAATGCCGGGTTTACTTCCCCGGCAAATTTTTCTATTTCAGCGTACAGTCACCACATTGCTGCACATCCGGCAAGCGATAACGCTGGCAGCAAGTGCGGCGCACCAGCAGGCCGTCGCGCAGCACCACGGTACGCCAGAGTGGATTATCTTCACCGGTAGTGAGCGTTTTCTCAAAAAAGAGGGCATGGCGCAGCGATTCAACTGTCGCCTCGCCGAGCAACTGTTTCATCTCAGTCAGATACCAGTTGATCAAATAACCGGTATTACTCCAGATAAGTTTACCGTTAATTTCTCCAGTCGCTTCTAATGCTTGCACAACCGGAACAAGCGCCTTGCTAATTAACGTTTCCATTCGCTGCTGCGGTGAATGTGGTGTTGCGTTTTTATCTTCATACACATCGACCCAGAAACAGGCGGCGCGTCCGGTTTCGTGAAACTCAACGTGGAAATGTTCCGGCGACACATCTAATGCTTTTTCCTGCGTTAACAGGGCCAGCATTAATGGCGGCACCATCAGGCCGATGTACCATTGCGCCCACAGGGAGATCAGCGGCTTATTCTCGCGGATCATCGTTGGTTGATTGCGGTAGATATGATCGGAATAAACAGCTAACAGAGAACTTAACGCATTCGGTGATGACCATTGCGCCAGCGTCAGGGCACTAAATGGGGCGGGTTCATCCAGGCGGATAAACTCCAGCAAATGTTCACGATTTTCTGCGATCGTCGACCGTACTGCTTCTGCAAGTCCAGGATCCTGCGGCTGGAGATGCGTTCGCCAGATAACATCTTCATAGAGCGGTGCGGAACGATAGGCCATAATCGTGATAGTAATCTAAATGATAATGATTGCTAATCCTAACGATAGGTTTACCCGATAGCAAGGGATTTCTCTGGCTTGCAAATGATAAAAATTATCATATGATATTAGTTATCATTATCAATGAAAGAGATGAAACCATGTTGCAACGTATGCTGGGCAGTGGTTGGGGAGTGTTGCTGCCGGGATTGCTGATTGCAGGGCTGATGTATGCGGATTTATCGCCGGATCAGTGGCGGATTGTTATTCTGATGGGATTGGTGATGACGCCAGTGATGTTGTATCACAAACAGTTACGGCATTACATTTTGCTACCATCATGCCTGGCGCTTATTGCTGGCATCATGCTGATGATAATGAATTTGAATCAGGGATGACAAAACAGGGAAGAAACAAGAAAGGAAGTAAAGATAATTGGTGCGAGGGGGGGGACTTGAACCCCCACGTCCGTAAGGACACTAACACCTGAAGCTAGCGCGTCTACCAATTCCGCCACCTTCGCATACCATCAATTCTTAAAAAGAATTGCTACCACGGAGGCGCATTCTAGTGGTTTTCAGCTTTTCGTCAATAGTTAATTATCGCCAGATGTGTGATTGCTGGAAAAATGTCCATCAGGAAACTAACGTGCAGGTTTTATAGGTCGGATAAGGCGTTCACGCCGCATCCGACACGGTATTTGGGTGCAGATGCCAGATGCGACGCGGGCGCGTCTTATCTGGCCTACGAAGGGCTAACTTGCAGGTTTTGTAGGTTGTATAAGGCGAGCACGCCGCATCCGGCAAGGCTTGCGGCGGGATACTTAACCTTTCTTCGCCTGGCGGGTCATAATGGCGCGATACACCTTGAAGCGCCCGGTTTGCGCGATCACTTCGTGGAAGCCAAATGTCTCATCCAGCACGTCCGGGTAAGGCAGGAAGGCGTTCGCTACAATTCGCAGCTCGCCGCCGCTGTTAAGATGACGCACCGCGCCGCGAATCAGCGTTTGTGCTGCATCCAGACTGGTTTGCATCCCATCGTGGAACGGCGGATTGGAGATGATCATATCAAAACGACCTTTCACCTCAGAAAAGACGTTGCTGGCAAAGACTTCACCTTCAATACCGTTGGCCGCAAGTGTTGCACGGCTGGCTTCAACTGCTGGCGCAGAAACATCGCACAACGTGAGACGAATCTTCGGTGAGTGGCGTGCAAAGGCAACTGAAAGAACGCCTGCACCGCAGCCGACATCCAGCACTTTACCTTTCGTGTGCGGAGTTAACGTCGAGAGCAGCAACTGGCTACCGACATCCAGACCGTCGCGGCTAAACACGCCAGGCAGCGTTTTCACCGTCAGGCCATCGACGCTGTATTCGCCCCAGAATTTATCGGCATCAAATACCGGCTGTTTTTCCAGACGACCAAAATAGAGGCCACAGCGACGGGCGCTGTCGACTTTATTCAACGGCGCATAATCTGCCAGCATCTGCTCGGCGCTGCGCACGCCGCTGCGGTTCTCGCCAACAACAAAAATATCCGTCCCCACCGGCAGCAGAGAAAGTAAATTCATCAACTGAAACTGGGCTTCCGGTTTGTTCTTCGGCCAGTAGTAAATCAGCGTATCGCAATCTGCGACGTCATCCGCCGTGGCGACCAGACTAAAACGGGCGTTATCCCCCATCTGGCGGCTTAACACCTGCCAGTGGTGGAATTGCTGGGTATGAGCACGGCTGGCCGCGGTATCTAAACGCGCGGGCAGGTCATCCTGTAAGTCTCCGGCAAAAAGAATACGGCTTTGTTCGAAATCATCACTGTGACGCAGCAAGACTTCACTTGCCGGGGTAAATGCAGACATGGAATGCTCCTCAATTGATACTGGCGGCGATTATAGCCATATGTTGGCGCGGTATCGACGAATTTGCTATATTTGCGCCCCTGACAACAGGAGCGATTCGCTATGACATCCCGACGAGACTGGCAGTTACAGCAACTGGGCATTACCCAGTGGTCGCTGCGTCGCCCTGGCGCGTTGCAGGGGGAGATTGCCATTGCGATCCCGGCACACGTCCGTCTGGTGATGGTGGCAAACGATCTTCCCGCCCTGACCGATCCTCTGGTGAGCGATGTTCTGCGTGCATTAACCGTCAGCCCCGACCAGGTGCTGCAACTGACGCCAGAAAAGATCGCGATGCTGCCGCAAGGCAGTCGCTGCAACAGCTGGCGGTTGGGTACTGATGAACCGCTATCACTGGAAGGCGCTCAGGTGGCATCACCGGCGCTCACCGAATTACGGGCAAACCCAACGGCACGCGCCGCGTTATGGCAACAAATTTGCACATATGAACACGATTTCTTCCCTCGAAACGACTGATTTACCAGCGGCTTTCCACATTGAACAACGCGCCCACGCCTTTCCGTGGAGTGAAAAAACCTTTGCCAGTAATCAGGGCGAGCGTTATCTCAACTTTCAGTTAACGCAAAACGGCAAAATGGTGGCGTTTGCGATTACGCAAGTGGTGCTGGATGAAGCTACATTGTTCAATATTGCGGTCGATCCTGACTATCAGCGTCAGGGACTGGGAAGGGCGCTGCTGGAACATCTGATCGACGAACTGGAAAAACGCGGTGTGGCGACGTTATGGCTGGAAGTCCGTGCCTCAAACGCTGCCGCCATTGCCCTGTACGAAAGTTTAGGCTTTAACGAGGCGACGATTCGCCGCAATTACTACCCCACCAAGGACGGTCGCGAAGACGCCATCATCATGGCGTTGCCAATCAGTATGTAAGACAAGGTGGAATAATGAAGTGGGACTGGATTTTCTTTGATGCCGATGAAACGCTGTTTACCTTTGACTCATTCACCGGCCTGCAGCGGATGTTTCTTGATTACAGCGTCACTTTTACCGCTGAAGATTTTCAGGACTATCAGGCCGTTAACAAGCCCCTGTGGGTAGATTATCAAAACGGTGCGATCACTTCATTACAGCTTCAGCACGGGCGTTTTGAGAGCTGGGCCGAACGGCTGAACGTCGAGCCAGGTAAACTCAACGAGGCCTTCATTAATGCGATGGCAGAAATCTGCACGCCGCTGCCGGGCGCGGTTTCCTTGCTTAACGCCATTCGTGGCAACGCCAAAATCGGCATAATCACCAACGGCTTTAGCGCCTTGCAGCAAGTGCGTCTGGAACGCACGGGCCTGCGTGATTATTTCGATTTGTTGGTGATTTCCGAAGAAGTTGGCGTAGCCAAACCGAATAAGAAAATTTTCGATTATGCGCTGGAACAGGCGGGCAATCCTGACCGTTCACGCGTGCTGATGGTTGGCGACACTGCCGAGTCCGATATTCTCGGTGGCATCAACGCCGGGCTTGCGACTTGCTGGCTGAATGCGCACAATCGCGAGCAACCAGAAGGCATCGCGCCTACCTGGACCGTTTCTTCGTTGCACGAACTGGAGCAGCTCCTGTGTAAACACTGATTGCCTCCCCCCCGTTGATGGGTAAAATAGCCGCAATTTTTCGTTTTCAACAAGCGAGGCGCGATGCCGCTTACTCAAGAAGAAAGAATTATGACGTTGTCTCCTTATTTGCAAGAGGTGGCGAAGCGCCGCACTTTTGCCATTATTTCTCACCCGGACGCCGGTAAAACGACCATCACCGAGAAGGTGCTGCTGTTCGGACAGGCCATTCAGACTGCCGGTACAGTAAAAGGCCGTGGTTCCAACCAGCACGCTAAGTCGGACTGGATGGAGATGGAAAAGCAGCGTGGGATCTCCATTACCACGTCTGTGATGCAGTTTCCGTATCACGACTGCCTGGTTAACCTGCTCGACACCCCCGGGCACGAAGACTTCTCGGAAGATACCTATCGTACCCTGACGGCGGTGGACTGCTGCCTGATGGTTATCGACGCTGCAAAAGGTGTTGAAGATCGTACCCGTAAGCTGATGGAAGTTACCCGTCTGCGCGATACGCCGATCCTCACCTTTATGAACAAACTTGACCGTGATATCCGCGATCCGATGGAGCTGCTCGATGAAGTTGAGAACGAGCTGAAAATCGGCTGTGCGCCGATCACCTGGCCGATTGGCTGCGGCAAGCTGTTTAAAGGCGTTTACCACCTTTATAAAGACGAAACCTATCTCTATCAGAGCGGTAAAGGTCACACCATTCAGGAAGTCCGTATTGTTAAAGGGCTGAATAACCCGGATCTCGATGCTGCGGTTGGTGAAGATCTGGCGCAGCAGCTGCGTGACGAACTGGAACTGGTGAAAGGCGCGTCTAACGAGTTCGACAAAGAATTGTTCCTTGCGGGCGAAATTACTCCAGTGTTCTTTGGTACTGCGCTGGGTAACTTCGGCGTCGATCATATGCTGGATGGTCTGGTAGAGTGGGCACCTGCGCCGATGCCGCGTCAGACTGATACGCGTACCGTAGAGGCGAGCGAAGATAAATTTACCGGCTTCGTATTTAAAATTCAGGCCAACATGGACCCGAAACACCGCGACCGCGTGGCGTTTATGCGCGTGGTATCCGGTAAATATGAAAAAGGCATGAAGCTGCGCCAGGTGCGCACCGCGAAAGATGTGGTGATCTCCGACGCGCTGACCTTTATGGCGGGCGACCGTTCGCATGTTGAAGAAGCGTATCCGGGCGACATCCTTGGTCTGCACAACCACGGCACTATTCAGATCGGCGACACCTTTACCCAGGGTGAGATGATGAAGTTCACCGGTATCCCGAACTTTGCGCCGGAACTGTTCCGTCGTATCCGCCTGAAAGATCCGCTGAAGCAAAAACAGCTGCTCAAAGGGCTGGTACAGCTTTCCGAAGAGGGCGCGGTGCAGGTGTTCCGTCCGATCTCCAACAACGACCTGATCGTTGGTGCGGTTGGTGTGCTGCAGTTTGATGTGGTGGTAGCGCGCCTGAAGAGCGAATACAACGTTGAAGCAGTGTATGAGTCAGTCAACGTTGCCACTGCACGCTGGGTAGAATGTGCGGACGCGAAGAAATTCGAAGAGTTCAAGCGTAAGAACGAAAGCCAACTGGCGCTTGATGGCGGCGATAACCTCGCTTACATCGCTACCAGCATGGTCAACCTGCGCCTGGCGCAGGAACGTTATCCGGACGTTCAGTTCCACCAGACTCGCGAGCATTAATTCTTGCCTCCAGGGCGCGGTAGCCGCTGCGCCCTGTCAATTTCCCTTCCTTATTAGCCGCTTACGGAATGTTCTTAAAACATTCACTTTTGCTTATGTTTTAGGGGATATCCCGAGCGGTTTCAAAATTGTGATCTATATTTAACAAAGTAATGACATTTCTGACGGCGTTAAATACCGTTCAATGCGTAGATATCAGTATCTAAAGCCGTCGATTGTCATTCTACCGATATTAATAACTGATTCAGAGGCTGTAATGGTCGTTATTCATCAGCCATCGCTTTTGTGATAGCGACCATTGACTTCTGTAGAGGGTGAATCTCTCCCTATTCAGCAATGCAACCTCGTGTTGCCAGGCTCAAATTACGAGCAAACATACAGGAATAAATCGATGACTATGACAAGACTGAAGATTTCGAAAACTCTGCTGGCTGTAATGTTGACCTCTGCCGTCGCGACCGGCTCTGCCTACGCAGAAAACAACGCGCAGACTACCAATGAAAGCGCAGGGCAAAAAGTCGATAGCTCTATGAATAAAGTCGGTAATTTCATGGATGACAGCGCCATCACCGCGAAAGTGAAGGCGGCCCTGGTGGATCATGACAACATCAAGAGCACCGATATCTCTGTCAAAACCGATCAAAAAGTCGTGACTCTGAGCGGTTTCGTTGAAAGCCAGGCCCAAGCCGAAGAGGCAGTGAAAGTGGCGAAAGGCGTTGAAGGCGTGACCTCTGTCAGCGACAAACTGCACGTTCGCGACGCTAAAGAAGGCTCTGTGAAGGGCTACGCGGGTGACACCGCCACCACCAGTGAAATCAAAGCCAAGCTGCTGGCGGACGATATCGTCCCTTCACGTAAAGTGAAAGTTGAAACCACCGATGGCGTGGTTCAGCTCTCCGGTACCGTAGATTCTCAGGCACAAAGTGACCGTGCTGAAAGTATCGCCAAAGCGGTAGATGGTGTGAAAAGCGTTAAAAATGATCTGAAAACTAAGTAATTCGTCGTAATTCGTCCTCCCGAACTTTGTCGGGAGGCGCGATGTGCACCACACTAAAAATATCGCATTGAGTGATTTTCACGCTCATATCAAGCGGTGACATTAACTATGGTAAAGGAGACGCTTATGTTTCGTTGGGGCATCATATTTCTGGTTATCGCGTTAATCGCCGCCGCACTTGGGTTTGGTGGTCTGGCCGGTACCGCTGCGGGCGCAGCTAAAATTGTCTTTGTCGTCGGGATTATTCTGTTCCTGGTGAGTTTGTTCATGGGCCGAAAACGACCCTAGATTTCAGACCATTAAGAAAATTTTATCCAAAGCCAGTCCAGCGGACTGGCTTTTGCGGTTTTAGCGAATAATAAATTGCGTTACTTTGTCATTCTTTCACAACAAAAACAGGAAGGCAGAGGTGGGGCAGCGAATACCTGTAACGCTTGGTAATATTGCGCCGTTGTCGCTAAGGCCGTTCCAGCCTGGACGAATAGCTCTGGTGTGCGAAGGCGGCGGGCAGCGTGGAATTTTCACAGCTGGCGTGCTGGATGAGTTTATGCGCGCGCAGTTTAATCCTTTCGATCTTTATCTCGGCACATCTGCCGGGGCGCAGAACCTCTCGGCGTATATCTGCAATCAGCCCGGTTACGCGCGCAAAGTCATCATGCGCTATACCACAAAACGCGAATTTTTCGATCCATTGCGCTTTGTCCGTGGAGGAAATCTTATCGATCTCGACTGGCTGGTGGAGGCCACCGCAAGCCAGATGCCGTTGCAAATGGACACCGCAGCGCGGCTATTTGACAGCGGCAAATCGTTTTATATGTGCGCTTGTCGTCAGGATGACTATGCGCCGAATTACTTTTTGCCAAACAAACAGAACTGGCTGGATGTGATTCGCGCCTCCAGTGCGATACCGGGCTTTTATCGTACCGGAGTGTCGCTGGAAGGCATTAATTACCTGGATGGCGGGATCAGTGATGCGATCCCGGTTAAAGAGGCAGCAAGGCAGGGCGCAAAAACGTTAGTCGTCATCCGCACTGTGCCGTCACAAATGTACTACACGCCACAGTGGTTCAAACGCATGGAACGCTGGCTGGGTGACAGTAGCCTGCAGCCGCTGGTCAATCTGGTGCAGCATCATGAAACCAGCTATCGTGAGATTCAGCAATTTATTGAGAAACCACCGGGACAGCTGAGGATATTCGAAATTTATCCGCCGAAGCCATTACATAGTATCGCGCTCGGCAGTCGGATTCCGGCGCTGCGTGAAGACTATAAACTTGGGCGTTTATGCGGGCGTTATTTTCTGGCAACGGTCGGTAAGTTATTGACTGAAAAAGCGCCGCTGAGCCGCCATCTGGTGCCGGTGGTGACGCCGGAGTCGATCGTTATTCCGCCTGCACCCGTCGCCAACGATACGCTGGTTACCGAGGTGATAGACGCTCCACAGGCGAACGACCCGACATTTAACAATGAGGATTTGGCTTGATTTGCCGTTTTATCGACACCCACTGCCATTTTGATTTCCCGCCTTTTAGCGGCGATGAAGAGGCCAGCCTGCAACGCGCGGCACAAGCGGGCGTAGGCAAGATCATTGTTCCGGCCACCGAGGCGGCAAATTTTGCCCGTGTGCAGGCGTTAGCGGAAAATTATCAACCACTGTATGCCGCTTTAGGGTTGCATCCGGGGATGTTGGAAAAACATAACGATGCATCGCTGGATCAATTACAGCAGGCGTTGGAAAGACGTCCGACGAAGGTGGTGGCGGTGGGGGAGATCGGCCTGGATCTCTTTGGTGACGATCCGCAATTTGAGAGGCAGCAGAGGTTGCTTGATGAACAACTGAAACTGGCGAAACGCTACGATCTGCCGGTGATCCTTCATTCACGGCGCACGCACGACAAACTGGCGATGCATCTTAAACGCCAAAATTTGCCACGCACTGGTGTGGTTCATGGTTTTTCTGGCAGCCTGCAACAGGCCGAACGGTTTGTGCAGCTGGGCTACAAAATTGGCGTAGGCGGTACTATCACCTATCCACGCGCCAGTAAAACCCGCGATGTCATCGCAAAATTACCGTTGGCATCGTTGTTGTTGGAAACCGACGCACCGGATATGCCGCTCAATGGTTTTCAGGGGCAGCCTAATCGCCCTGAACAGGCCGCCCGTGTGTTTGCCGTGCTGTGCGAGTTACGCCCGGAACCCGCGGATGAGATTGCCGAAGTGTTGCTTAATAACACGTATGCGGTGTTTAACGTTCGTGGGTAGTCTGCCCTTCGTAAGCCGGATAAGGCGTTCACACCGCATCCGGCAGTCGACGCACAATGCCTGATGCGACGCTGACGCGTCTTATCATGCCTACAGGTCTGTGCCGAACCGTAGGCCGGATAAGGCGTTCACGCCGCATCCGGCAGTTGGCGCACAATGCCTGATGCGACGCTGACGCGTCTTATCATGCCTACAAGTCTGTGCCGAACCGTAGGCCGCATCCGGCATGTCACAAATACAGCGCCGGAAATATCAACCGGCTCACCCCGCGCTCCCGTAACGCATCAGCCAACTGCTCAACGTCTTCCTGCGTGGCGCTCGCCCAGCTTTGCGCCTCGCCATACACGCCGTGGGCATGAAACGCGTTCAGGCGTACCGGAACATCGCCAAGTCCCTTGATAAACGCCGCCAGTTCTTCGATGTGTTGCAAATAATCCACCTGGCCAGGGATTACCAGCAAACGCAGTTCCGCCAGCTTACCGCGCTCTGCAAGCAAACAGATGCTGCGCTTAATCTGCTGATTATCGCGTCCGGTTAGCTGTTGATGACATTCGCTTCCCCACGCTTTGAGATCGAGCATCGCGCCGTCGCACACCGGGAGTAATTTTTCCCAGCCGGTTTCGCTCAACATGCCGTTACTGTCCACCAGACAGGTGAGATGACACAGTTGTGGATCATTTTTGATAGCAGTAAACAGCGCCACCACAAACGGCAACTGGGTCGTGGCTTCACCGCCGCTTACCGTTATCCCTTCAATAAACAGCACCGCTTTGCGGACGTGACTAAGCACCTCGTCCACGTTCATGGATTGCGCCATCGGCGTAGCGTGTTGTGGACACATCTTCAGGCAGGTATCACACTGCTCGCAGACGGCTGCGTTCCACACTACTTTGCTGTTAACAATCTGCAACGCCTGATGCGGACACTGTGGCACGCACTCCCCGCAATCATTACAGCGCCCCATTGTCCACGGATTGTGACAGTTTTTGCAGCGCAGATTACAGCCCTGTAAAAACAGAGCCAGACGACTGCCTGGCCCGTCAACGCAGGAGAAGGGGATAATCTTACTGACTAAAGCGCATCTGCTGTTCATGGCTTATAACGCGCGGCTGGCGTTCCAGAATACGAGTGTTGCGTGCGGCTTCTTCTCCCAGCCAGGTGGTGTTGGTACGTGAGCCTTCGGCACGATATTTTTCCAGATCCGACAAACGCACCATATAACCGGTAACGCGAACCAGATCGTTACCGCTGACATTGGCGGTAAATTCACGCATTCCGGCTTTAAAGGCACCGAGGCAAAGCTGTACCAGCGCCTGCGGATTACGTTTGATGGTTTCGTCGAGCGTCAAAATGTCGCTGATGCCGGAATAATAATAAGCATGATGCGGGGCGACAGTTTGCAGATGGGTGATCGGATCTGGCTCATCGCCATACGGCAAACGCGCGCCCGGCGTGGTGCCGATATCGGAACTTATCCCCGACTGTGCGTGTAACATGGCGCGTTTTTGCCAGCCATATTTCACGGGGGTATTGGCGACAAACTCCGCCAGTTGCGCGCTAATGCGATAACCCACTTCATTTGCGGCGGCTTCTTTACCGTAACGCGCGGCAACTCCTTCTTTTTCACACAGCAAGTTAACCGCTTCCGCCAGCCCATACATGCCAAACATTGGCACAAAACGTTCAGGGTTAATCAGCCCTTCTTTCACCAGGAAGCTATTCTCAAAGAAGTGTGATTGTTGATAGAGGAATTCACACCGCGCATCGATGATGGCGATCTGCTGTTGGCAGTAGTGCGGTAGAGTGCGCGTAAAGAAGTCATCCAGCGATTCGCTGCGCTCGGCAATGGCTTTCAGGTTAAGGCGTACCAGCGTGCTGCCACCACCCGCCAGCGGCAGTGAGTTGTAACAGCTCACAATCCCGTAGCCCCCTTTTGTGAAAATTTTATCATGCACGGGACCGTTGGCGATGTGCGGTTTGCTACATTCACAGATGTTTTTTGCCACTTCCAGCAGCAGGTCATCAGGGGTGATTTCAGGATCGTAGATAAAAGTCAGGTTCGGTGAAACCTGCTTCAGCTCTGCGTCTGCGCGTAAAATCGCACGGATAATGGGTGAATCAGATGGGCCAATATTGGCGTGCATAAAGGCGTCTGGCAGGGTTCTGTCGAGATAACGCCAGAAACGTTTTATTCGAATATCGATCTCGTCTTGTGTTAGAATTCTAACATACGGTTGCAACAACGCATCCAGTTGCCCCAGGTAGACCGGCATCGATGTGACCGAAGGAACGTGGTGGTAAAGAATGGTCAGCAGAGAGAGTGCGTCATCAAGATCTTTTGCGCCTTCCAGCTCCAGCCATTCGGAACCGTTGGCCAAAAAACGGGCGTAATCGGGTAAGACATAGCGCGGTTTATACGGCGCATGACCTTCAAACATATCGCAGATTACACCTTCATCCAGCGCGCGGCGGGCTTCGGCAGGAAGCTGTGGGTAAGGCAGATTGTTTTCTGCTTCCAGCGCCAGAAAATGGCGCTTCTGCTCCGGGCTAAGTACCGGACTGGTGACAATTTGCTGGCAACGTTGTTGCAGTGCATTTTCATGAGAAGTGGGCATCTTCTGTTCCTATTTATGCCGAAGGTGATGCGCCATTGTAAGAAGTTTCGTGATGTTCACTTTGATCCTGATGCGTTTGCCACCACTGACGCATTCATTTGAAAGTGAATTATTTGAACCAGATCGCATTACAGTAATGCAATTTTGTAAGTAGATTTCCTTAATTGTGATGTATATCGAAGTGTGTTGCGGAGTCGATGTTAGAATACTAACAAACTCGCAAGGTGAATTTTATTGGCGACAAGCCAGGAGAATGAAATGACTGATCTGAAAGCAAGCAGCCTGCGTGCACTGAAATTGATGGACCTGACCACCCTGAATGACGACGACACCGACGAGAAAGTGATCGCCCTGTGTCATCAGGCCAAAACTCCGGTCGGCAATACCGCCGCTATCTGTATCTATCCTCGCTTTATCCCAATTGCTCGCAAAACGCTGAAAGAGCAGGGTACCCCGGAAATCCGTATCGCTACGGTAACCAACTTCCCACACGGTAACGACGATATCGAAATCGCGCTGGCCGAAACCCGCGCGGCAATCGCCTACGGTGCCGATGAGGTTGATGTGGTGTTCCCGTACCGTGCGCTGATGGCGGGTAACGAGCAGGTTGGTTTTGACCTGGTGAAAGCCTGTAAAGAGGCTTGCGCGGCAGCGAATGTACTGCTGAAAGTGATCATCGAAACCGGCGAACTGAAAGACGAAGCGCTGATCCGCAAAGCGTCTGAAATCTCCATTAAAGCGGGTGCTGATTTCATCAAAACCTCTACCGGTAAAGTAGCAGTGAACGCGACGCCGGAAAGCGCGCGCATCATGATGGAAGTGATCCGTGATATGGGCGTAGAGAAAACCGTTGGTTTCAAACCTGCGGGCGGCGTGCGTACTGCGGAAGATGCGCAGAAATATCTCGCGATTGCAGATGAACTGTTCGGTGCTGACTGGGCAGATGCGCGTCACTACCGCTTTGGTGCTTCCAGCCTGCTGGCAAGCTTGCTGAAAGCGCTGGGCCACGGCGACGGTAAGAGCGCCAGCAGCTACTAAGCTGCCTTTTGCCAGAGGGTGGATGCCGGATGCGGCGCGAACGCCTTATCCGGCCTACGGGTCGAGTGCCGTGTAGGCCTTGTAAGATGCGTCAGCATCGCATCAGGCAATAACAACATCCGCCATCTGGCAACAACGCCTTCAAACTTATTCCACGGGAGGTTACCTTGTTTCTCGCACAAGAAATTATTCGTAAAAAACGTGATGGTCATGCGCTGAGCGATGAAGAAATTCGCTTCTTTATCAACGGTATTCGCGACAACACTATCTCCGAAGGGCAGATTGCCGCCCTCGCGATGACCATTTTCTTCCACGATATGACAATGCCGGAGCGTGTCTCGCTGACGATGGCGATGCGAGATTCAGGAACCGTTCTCGACTGGAAAAGCCTGCATCTGAATGGCCCGATTGTTGATAAACACTCGACCGGCGGCGTCGGCGATGTGACTTCGCTGATGTTGGGGCCAATGGTCGCAGCCTGCGGCGGCTATATTCCGATGATCTCCGGTCGCGGCCTCGGCCATACTGGCGGTACGCTCGACAAACTGGAATCCATCCCTGGCTTCGACATTTTCCCGGATGACAACCGTTTCCGCGAAATTATTAAAGACGTCGGCGTGGCGATTATTGGCCAGACCAGTTCACTGGCTCCGGCGGATAAACGTTTCTACGCGACCCGCGATATTACCGCAACCGTGGATTCCATCCCGCTGATCACTGCCTCGATCCTGGCGAAGAAACTGGCGGAAGGTCTGGATGCACTGGTGATGGACGTGAAAGTCGGTAGCGGTGCATTTATGCCGACCTACGAACTCTCTGAAGCCCTTGCCGAAGCGATTGTTGGCGTGGCTAATGGCGCTGGCGTGCGCACCACCGCGCTACTCACCGACATGAATCAGGTGCTGGCCTCCAGTGCCGGTAACGCGGTTGAAGTACGTGAAGCGGTGCAGTTCCTGACAGGTGAGTACCGTAACCCGCGTCTGTTTGATGTCACGATGGCACTGTGCGTGGAGATGCTTACCTCCGGCAAACTGGCGAAAGATGACGCCGAAGCGCGCGCGAAATTGCAGGCGGTGCTGGACAACGGTAAAGCGGCAGAAGTCTTTGGTCGTATGGTAGCGGCACAAAAAGGCCCGACTGACTTCGTTGAGAACTACGCGAAGTATCTACCGACAGCGATGCTGACGAAAGCAGTCTATGCTGATACCGAAGGTTTTGTCAGTGAAATGGATACCCGCGCGCTGGGAATGGCAGTGGTTGCAATGGGCGGCGGTCGCCGTCAGGCATCTGACACCATCGATTACAGCGTCGGCTTTACTGATATGGCGCGTCTGGGCGACCAGGTAGACGGTCAGCGTCCGCTGGCGGTTATCCACGCGAAAGACGAAAACAGCTGGCAGGAAGCGGCGAAAGCGGTGAAAGCGGCAATTAAACTTGCCGATAAAGCACCGGAAAGCACACCAACTGTCTATCGCCGTATCAGCGAATAACGGTATACTGATCTGATCATTTAAATTTGAAGCACTGAGTACGGAGAACATATGAAACGTGCATTTATTATGGTGCTGGACTCATTCGGCATCGGCGCTACAGAAGATGCAGAACGTTTTGGTGACGTCGGGGCTGACACCCTGGGTCATATCGCAGAAGCTTGCGCCAAAGGCGAAGCTGATAATGGTCGTAAAGGCCCGCTCAATCTGCCAAATCTGACCCGTCTGGGGTTGGCGAAAGCACACGAAGGTTCTACCGGTTTCATTCCGGCGGGAATGGACGGCAACGCTGAAGTTATCGGCGCGTACGCATGGGCGCACGAAATGTCATCCGGTAAAGATACCCCGTCTGGTCACTGGGAAATCGCCGGTGTCCCGGTTCTGTTTGAATGGGGATACTTCTCCGATCACGAAAATAGCTTCCCGCAAGAGCTGCTGGATAAACTGGTCGAGCGCGCTAATCTGCCGGGTTACCTCGGTAACTGCCACTCTTCCGGTACGGTCATTCTGGATCAGCTGGGCGAAGAGCACATGAAAACCGGCAAGCCGATTTTCTATACCTCCGCTGACTCCGTGTTCCAGATTGCCTGCCATGAAGAAACTTTCGGTCTGGATAAACTCTACGAACTGTGCGAAATCGCCCGTGAAGAGCTGACCAACGGCGGCTACAACATCGGTCGTGTTATCGCTCGTCCGTTTATCGGCGATAAAGCCGGTAACTTCCAGCGTACCGGTAACCGTCACGACCTGGCTGTTGAACCGCCAGCACCGACCGTGCTGCAGAAACTGGTTGATGAAAAACACGGCCAGGTGGTTTCTGTCGGTAAAATTGCAGACATCTACGCTAACTGCGGCATCACCAAAAAAGTGAAAGCGACCGGCCTGGACGCGCTGTTTGACGCCACCATCAAAGAGATGAAAGAAGCGGGTGATAACACCATCGTCTTCACCAACTTCGTTGACTTCGACTCTTCCTGGGGTCACCGTCGCGACGTTGCCGGTTATGCTGCGGGTCTGGAACTGTTCGACCGCCGTCTGCCAGAGCTGATGTCTTTGCTGCGCGATGACGACATCCTGATCCTCACCGCTGACCACGGTTGTGATCCGACCTGGACCGGTACTGACCATACCCGTGAACACATTCCGGTACTGGTTTACGGCCCGAAAGTAAAACCGGGTTCGCTGGGGCACCGTGAAACTTTCGCGGATATCGGCCAGACTCTGGCAAAATATTTTGGTACTTCTGATATGGAATATGGCAAAGCCATGTTCTGATGGATTTGGGCGGAGCAGTGACTCCGCCTTTAATATGTCACAAAAAGGATAAAATGATGGCTACTCCACACATTAATGCAGAAATGGGCGATTTCGCTGACGTAGTTTTGATGCCAGGCGACCCGCTGCGTGCGAAGTATATTGCTGAAACTTTCCTTGAAGATGCTCGTGAAGTGAACAACGTTCGCGGTATGCTGGGCTTCACCGGTACTTACAAAGGCCGCAAAATTTCTGTAATGGGCCACGGTATGGGTATCCCGTCCTGCTCCATCTACACTAAAGAATTGATCACCGATTTCGGCGTGAAGAAAATCATTCGCGTTGGTTCCTGTGGTGCAGTTCTGCCGCACGTAAAACTGCGTGACGTAGTGATTGGTATGGGTGCCTGCACCGATTCCAAAGTTAACCGCATCCGTTTTAAAGACCATGACTTTGCCGCTATCGCTGACTTCGACATGGTGCGTAACGCAGTAGATGCAGCTAAAGCACTGGGCATTGATGCTCGCGTTGGTAACCTGTTCTCCGCTGACCTGTTCTACTCTCCGGACGGCGAAATGTTCGACGTGATGGAAAAATACGGCATCCTCGGCGTGGAAATGGAAGCAGCTGGTATCTACGGCGTCGCTGCAGAATTTGGCGCGAAAGCCCTGACCATCTGCACCGTGTCTGACCACATCCGCACTCACGAGCAGACCACTGCCGCTGAGCGTCAGACCACCTTCAACGACATGATCAAAATCGCACTGGAATCCGTTCTGCTGGGCGATAAAGAGTAATTGTGTTTTGCTGAAAGGCGATTGCCTTGTGAAGCCGGAGCGGGAGACTGCTCCGGCTTTTTAGTATTTATTCATCAATAGCAACTGATTTATAGATTTACTATTATTTTTCATATGGATAGAAAATTAAATCCATTCGAGTATCTATTCACGAATCTATTCATTTATGTTCAGCCGTCATCCAGTAAGGGCATATCAGCAACTCTGGCGGGCAACCATAAATTCCTGCCATTTTGTTTTTGATGTTTGAACTAAGCCGTTCCGTCTTTTCGATTTGTTTTAGAGAATTAATCGAGATACCCAACATTTTACTAACTTCAGCAAGTGATAGTTTATGCCTGATACGCACGGCGGTTAGCCAGGATATACCCTGGCTGAACATTAAATTGATAATCTCCCGTTCCTGGTTCTTCAGATCGATCATATTTCCTTCCCTGGATATTTTAATCAGCGAGTTACCGTACCGCTCCCGCTATCCACGTCGACAACTCCCGTAGCTCTTTTTCCTGTTCAGGGAAGTCAACCAACAGCGCTTCACACTCTTGTTGCAGCATGTCAGCGCGGTATAGGCAGCCTTGCAGTCGTCCGGCGAGAGCTTCCAGAGGTGCGGGGTTGAGGCTATCGGTAAACACTTGGGCGCGGGTGATATGGCCTTTTTCGACGTCGAAATGCAGTTCTACGCCGCCCCAGGTAAAGCGTTCATCCAGCAGATGCGAGAACGCTGGAGCCTGTCCGAAATTCCATTCCCAGCTACTCTGGCGGGCAAAGGTTTCGGCGAAGTTCGGCAAGTCCGGCGTTTTGTCCGGGGAGATAATTTCCGCTTCTACACGCTCGCCATAATGGGCGAAAAAGGCCTCGGTTATGGCTTCGCAAACCTGCTCATGGGTAATTCCCGGCAGCAATTCGGTCAGATTGGTCACGCGGGAACGTACCGACGTAATGCCTTTCGCCGCCAGTTTCTTTTTATCCGGGTTGAGATAGTTTGCCAGGCGGCTAAGGTCGGCATTGAGTAGCAAGGTGCCGTGATGGAAGCCACGATCTTTGGTTTCGCGATAGGCCGAGCCTGAGACTTTACGGTCGCCTTCGGCGGTTTTCACCACCAAATCGTTACGTCCGGACGCTTCGGCGCTGACACCGAGCGCGTTCAGTGCATTGAGCACAATCGAGGTGGAGATCGTTTTATCGTATTCCGGCTTGCCAGCCATGAAGGTAAAACAGGTATTGCCGAGATCGTGGAACACCGCGCCGCCACCGCTACTGCGCCGCGCCAGGCGAACGTTATCTTCTTCCATCCGCCGGGTATTACACTCTTTCCACGGGTTCTGCGCGCGACCAATCACCACGGTGTCAGCATTGCGCCAGAGAAACAGAACGCGCTGCGTGGCGGGCATCTGGCGAAAAATACACTCTTCCACCGCAAGGTTAAACCACGGATCGTAAGAGTCAGAGATGAGCAGGCGTAATGTGGACATAACGATTTCCTTTCTTGTAGTAATGGGTCACTCTTTTTTCTCGCTTTCTTCCTCTTCCGGCACCGGTTTGCTGGCGGTTAACAGGAAGGGGGATTGCTGCCAGCGGGTGCGTTTACCCTGTAGCAGCGTGCGGGTCAGCACCACGCCGATTGCCAGCGAGAGCAACAACATCAGGCGTAAAATGTTAGTGGTGTTATCCACCTGTTGAGCTTCGGTGGCGAGCGTATGGGTGTCGAGCGTCAGGCGCAGATAGCCAAGCGGACCATTTTTCCCTGCAATGGGTTCGACAATCTGCTGGTTAAAATAGCCGCCCGCTTTTTTACCGTCGAGCGCCAGCCGGTCACGCACTTCGACGCTTTCGCCAGAACGGGCGATAAGATCGCCTTGTTCGTCATACACGCCCGCGTCGAGGATGCGGCTTTCATCCGTTAACTGATCGAGGATCGCCTGAATACGTTTTTCATCCGGCGAGTCGGTGCGCATCAGCGGCGCAACGTTCAGCGTTACCTGCCGCGCCAGGGTGCGGGCCAGTTCTTCCAGCTGTGGATTACGCTGTCGCTGGTGGTTTTGACTAAACCATGATGCCCCCTGCATCAGCGCCACTAACAAGGCAAGACAGAACAGGACAATCACTGCCCGATGCAGCCGGAATTTCAGTTTTGTGCGAGCCATCTTCCACCCTTTGAAAATTTGAGACTTAATGTTGCCAGAAGCAATGGATACAAGGTAGCCTCATGCGTTATTTTCCCTGCTTCGAACGATTTTACAGGAGCCTTAATGCCTAACATTACCTGGTGCGACCTGCCTGAAGATGTCTCTTTATGGCCTGGTCTGCCTCTTTCATTAAGTGGTGATGAAGTGATGCCACTGGATTACCACGCAGGTCGTAGCGGCTGGCTGCTGTATGGTCGTGGGCTGGATAAACAACGTCTGACCCAGTACCAAAGCAAACTGGGCGCGGCGATGGTGATTGTTGCCGCCTGGTGCGTGGAAGATTATCAGGTGATTCGTCTGGCAGGTTCGCTTACCGCCCGGGCTACGCGCCTGGCCCATGAAGCACAACTGGATGTCGCGCCGCTGGGGAAAATTCCGCATCTGCGCACGCCAGGTCTGCTGGTGATGGACATGGATTCCACCGCCATTCAGATTGAATGTATTGACGAAATTGCCAAACTGGCCGGAACCGGCGAGATGGTGGCGGAAGTAACCGAGCGGGCGATGCGCGGCGAACTCGATTTTACCGCCAGCCTGCGCAGCCGCGTGGCGACGCTGAAAGGCGCTGACGCGAACATTCTGCAACAGGTGCGGGAAAATCTGCCGCTGATGCCAGGCTTAACGCAGCTGGTACTCAAACTGGAAACGCTGGGCTGGAAAGTGGCGATTGCCTCCGGCGGTTTTACCTTCTTTGCCGAATACCTGCGCGATAAGCTGCGCCTGACCGCCGTAGTAGCCAATGAACTGGAGATCATGGACGGTAAATTTACCGGTAATGTGATTGGCGACATTGTAGACGCTCAGTATAAAGCGAAAACCCTTACCCGCCTGGCGCAGGAGTATGAAATCCCGCTGGCGCAAACCGTGGCGATTGGCGATGGTGCCAACGACCTGCCGATGATCAAAGCGGCAGGTCTGGGGATTGCCTACCATGCCAAGCCAAAAGTGAATGAAAAGACGGAAGTCACCATCCGTCACGCTGACCTGATGGGGGTATTCTGCATCCTCTCTGGCAGCCTGAATCAGAAGTAATTGTCCGCCCGTCATCCTGCGGGCGGCACAGTATTAACGAGGTACACCGTGGCAAAAGCTCCAAAACGCGCCTTTGTTTGTAATGAATGCGGGGCCGATTATCCGCGCTGGCAGGGGCAGTGCAGCGCCTGCCATGCCTGGAACACCATCACCGAGGTGCGTCTTGCTGCGTCGCCAACGGTGGCGCGTAACGAGCGTCTCAGTGGCTATGCCGGTAGCGCCGGGGTGGCAAAAGTCCAGAAACTCTCCGATATCAGCCTTGAGGAGTTGCCGCGTTTTTCCACCGGATTTAAAGAGTTCGACCGCGTATTAGGCGGTGGCGTAGTGCCAGGAAGCGCTATTCTGATTGGCGGTAACCCAGGAGCCGGGAAATCCACGCTGCTACTGCAAACGCTGTGCAAACTGGCGCAGCAGATGAAAACGCTATATGTCACTGGCGAAGAGTCGCTGCAACAGGTGGCAATGCGCGCTCATCGCCTCGGCCTGCCGACTGACAATCTCAATATGTTGTCGGAAACCAGCATCGAACAGATCTGCCTGATTGCCGAAGAAGAGCAACCGAAGCTGATGGTCATTGACTCCATCCAGGTGATGCATATGGCGGATGTACAATCATCGCCTGGCAGCGTGGCACAGGTGCGTGAAACGGCGGCTTATCTGACGCGCTTCGCCAAAACGCGCGGTGTGGCGATTGTCATGGTGGGGCACGTAACCAAAGATGGTTCGCTGGCAGGCCCTAAAGTGCTGGAACACTGTATCGACTGCTCGGTGCTTCTGGACGGCGATGCCGACTCCCGTTTCCGCACCCTGCGCAGCCATAAAAACCGCTTCGGCGCGGTAAATGAACTGGGCGTATTTGCGATGACCGAGCAGGGGCTGCGTGAAGTCAGTAACCCTTCGGCAATTTTCTTAAGTCGCGGCGATGAAGTGACCTCCGGCAGCTCAGTGATGGTGGTGTGGGAAGGAACTCGTCCGCTGCTGGTGGAGATCCAGGCGCTGGTCGATCACTCGATGATGGCGAATCCGCGCCGCGTGGCAGTGGGGCTGGAGCAAAACCGTTTGGCGATCCTGCTGGCGGTGTTGCACCGTCACGGTGGTCTGCAAATGGCCGATCAGGATGTATTTGTGAACGTGGTCGGCGGCGTGAAGGTGACGGAAACCAGTGCCGATTTAGCGTTACTACTGGCGATGGTTTCCAGCCTGCGCGACAGACCGCTACCGCAGGATCTGGTGGTGTTTGGTGAAGTCGGGCTGGCAGGGGAGATCCGCCCGGTGCCCAGCGGCCAGGAGCGGATTTCTGAAGCGGCGAAACATGGTTTTCGGCGGGCGATTGTTCCGGCAGCCAACGTGCCGAAAAAAGCGCCGGAAGGGATGCAGATTTTTGGCGTTAAAAAACTCTCCGACGCGCTTAGCGTGTTCGACGACTTATAATGAGAGATACGGAGGGAGATATGTCGTCATTTGATTATCTGAAAACTGCCATCAAGCAACAGGGCTGTACGCTACAGCAGGTGGCTGATGCCAGCGGTATGACCAAAGGGTATTTAAGCCAGTTACTGAATGCCAAAATTAAAAGCCCCAGCGCGCAAAAGCTGGAGGCGTTGCACCGTTATTTGGGACTTGAATTTCCCCGGCAGAAGAAAACTATTGGTGTTGTATTCGGTAAGTTTTACCCGCTGCATACCGGACATATCTACCTTATCCAGCGTGCCTGTAGTCAGGTTGACGAGTTGCATATCATTATGGGCTTTGACGATACCCGTGACCGCGCACTGTTCGAAGACAGCGCCATGTCGCAGCAGCCAACGGTGCCGGATCGTCTGCGCTGGTTATTGCAAACTTTTAAATATCAGAAAAATATTCGCATTCATGCTTTCAACGAAGAGGGTATGGAGCCGTATCCGCATGGCTGGGATGTGTGGAGCAACGGCATCAAAAAGTTTATGGCTGAAAAAGGGATCCAGCCGGATCTGATCTACACCTCGGAAGAAGCCGATGCGCCACAGTATATGGAACATCTGGGGATCGAAACGGTGCTGGTCGATCCGAAACGCACCTTTATGAGTATCAGCGGTGCGCAGATCCGCGAAAACCCGTTCCGCTACTGGGAATATATTCCCACCGAAGTGAAGCCGTTCTTTGTGCGCACCGTGGCGATCCTCGGCGGCGAATCGAGCGGTAAATCCACCCTGGTAAACAAACTTGCTAATATCTTCAACACTACCAGTGCATGGGAATATGGTCGCGATTATGTCTTTTCGCATCTTGGCGGCGATGAGATTGCATTGCAGTATTCCGACTACGATAAAATCGCGCTTGGACACGCTCAATATATTGATTTTGCAGTAAAATATGCCAATAAAGTGGCGTTTATCGACACCGATTTTGTGACAACTCAGGCGTTCTGCAAAAAGTACGAAGGGCGCGAGCATCCGTTCGTACAGGCGCTGATCGATGAATACCGTTTTGATCTGGTGATTCTGCTGGAGAACAACACGCCGTGGGTGGCGGATGGTTTACGCAGTCTCGGCAGTTCGGTGGATCGCAAAGAGTTCCAGAACTTGCTGGTGGAGATGCTGGAAGAGAACAATATCGAATTTGTGCGGGTTGAAGAGGACGATTACGACAGCCGTTTCCTGCGCTGCGTGGAGTTGGTGCGGGAGATGATGGGGGAGCAGGGATAATCATCTTTATAAGATGTTGAGTGATATTACTGATTCAAAAGTGTACTTAGTACTCCATTTTGGTGTACAATGTACCTGCCAGGGAGGGGTAATGGGCAAGGCGATAATATTTATAGAGACGCCAATGTTTACGCGTCAGATCAAGCAGATTGCAACCGATGATGAATTAAAGGAATTGCAAAAAGAACTCATCGGAACTCCCGATAAAGGTGATCTCATTCAGCAGACTGGTGGATTGCGTAAAGTCCGAATGGCTGCGGGTTCACAGGGAAAAAGTGGTAGTGTCAGAATAATTTACTTTCTGGCGACGGAAGAGATTATTTATTTGATTATGGCCTATCCGAAGAATGCCAAAGACAGTCTGACAGATACGGAAAAAGCTCAACTAAAGAAGTTGACGAAACTGCTCAAAGGTGAGGTATAAAATGAGTTTTTTTGATGAGTTGAAAACCTCTCTGGAAGAGGCTGTCGAGATTAAACAAGGTTTAAAAGAACCTGCACGGGTGACCCGCTACGAAATTGCGGATGTTAAAGCTATTCGTGAGCAACTCAACGTTTCGCAAAGTGAGATGGCTAAAGCTCTGGGAACCAGTGTGGATACCATTAAAAGCTGGGAATCGAAGCGAAGAAATCCTACGGGATTGGCTGCAAAAGTACTTGCCACAATTAAAGAAAATCCTGCCTTTTTCCGGGAACTTGCCTCCCATTAATCATTTAACTATTACCGGATGCGATGCTGGCGCGCCGCATCCGGCATTTTACGCATTACTTCGCAATACGCTTGTACTTGATACGCTTCGGCTCCAGCGCGTCTGCGCCCAGCGTGCGTTTCTTGTACTCTTCGTACTCGGTAAAGTTACCTTCAAAGAACTCAACTTTACCTTCATCCTGGTAATCCAGAATGTGTGTGGCGATACGGTCGAGGAACCAACGGTCGTGCGAGATAACCATCGCGCAGCCCGGGAACTCCAGCAGGGCGTTTTCCAGCGCACGCAGGGTTTCGATATCCAGGTCGTTGGTCGGTTCATCGAGCAGCAGCATGTTGCCGCCAACCTGCAGCAGCTTCGCCAGATGCAGACGACCACGCTCACCACCGGAGAGTTCACCAACGCGTTTACCCTGATCAACCCCTTTAAAGTTAAAGCGGCCAACGTAGGCGCGGCTTGGCATCTCGGTGTTACCGATCTTCATGATATCCAGCCCGCCGGAAACTTCTTCCCAAACGGTTTTGCTGTTATCCATTGAGTCACGGAACTGATCGACAGATGCCAGTTTCACCGTTTCACCTAAAGTGATGGTGCCGCTGTCTGGCTGTTCCTGACCAGAGATCATACGGAACAGGGTTGATTTACCCGCGCCGTTCGGACCGATGATCCCGACGATCGCCCCTTTAGGGATCGAGAAGCTCAGATCATCAATCAGCAGACGATCGCCGTAAGATTTACGCAGGTTGCTGACTTCCAGCACTTTATCGCCCAGACGCGGTCCAGGTGGAATAAACAGTTCGTTGGTTTCGTTACGTTTCTGATATTCGGTGCTGTTCAGCTCTTCAAAGCGCGCCAGACGTGCTTTACCTTTCGACTGACGGCCTTTAGTTCCCTGACGTACCCACTCCAGCTCTTTCTCGATCGACTTACGACGCGCTGCTTCTTGTGAAGCTTCCTGCGCCAGACGCTGATCTTTCTGCTCCAGCCAGGAGGAGTAGTTACCTTCCCACGGAATACCTTCACCGCGGTCAAGTTCGAGGATCCAGCCTGCAACGTTATCGAGGAAGTAACGGTCGTGGGTAATCGCCACCACGGTGCCCTCGAAGTCGTGCAGGAAGCGTTCCAGCCACGCTACGGATTCGGCATCCAGGTGGTTGGTCGGTTCGTCGAGCAGCAGCATGTCTGGTTTTTCCAACAGCAGGCGGCACAACGCCACGCGACGACGCTCACCACCGGAAAGGTTAGCGATTTTCGCGTCCCAGTCCGGCAGACGCAGCGCATCCGCCGCACGCTCCAGCTGAACGTTCAGGTTATGACCGTCATGAGCCTGAATGATCTCTTCCAGACGGCCTTGTTCAGCGGCCAGCTTGTCAAAATCGGCATCCGGATCGGCGTACAGCGCATACACTTCATCCAGACGTTTCAGAGCGTTAACCACTTCAGAAACCGCTTCTTCAATGGACTCACGCACGGTGTGTTCCGGGTTCAGCTGAGGTTCCTGCGGCAGGTAACCAATCTTGATATCCGGTTGCGGACGCGCTTCACCTTCGATGTCTTTATCAATGCCCGCCATAATGCGCAGCAGGGTAGACTTACCCGCGCCGTTCAGACCCAGGACACCAATTTTTGCCCCAGGGAAGAAACTCAGAGAGATGTTTTTCAAAATATGACGTTTCGGCGGAACAACTTTGCCGACACGATGCATGGTATAAACGAATTGAGCCACGTTGGACTTCGCCTCTATGTTTATCGTGATGATGATTTTTCAAAGGCGAAGTGTAGCCTGTTTCCTTATCTAATCCCAGCCGGTCGATCACCCTCGCAGTAAAAGTAAAAAAGTGTCCGTAACGTGGCGTAAACGGCAATGACTGGTTAGCATAAATCTATTACGCGGCATGACGCTGCATTGATGTATTGACACTTAGAGGATGCGCTTGTGGAAAAAGCCAAACACGTTACCTGGCGGCTGTTGGCTGTCGGTGTCTGTCTGCTGACGGTCAGCAGCGTGGCGCGAGCCGACTCACTGGATGAGCAGCGTAGCCGTTACGCGCAAATTAAGCAGGCCTGGGATAATCGACAAATGGATGTGGTCGAACAAATGATGCCTGGACTGAAAGATTATCCGCTTTATCCCTACCTGGAATACCGTCAGATCACCGATGACCTGATGAATCAACCGGCGGTGACGGTCACTAACTTTGTTCGCGCTAACCCCACGCTTCCTCCCGCTCGCACGCTGCAATCTCGTTTCGTCAATGAACTGGCGCGGCGTGAAGACTGGCGTGGCTTGTTAGCCTTTAGCCCGGAAAAGCCCGGAACTACCGAAGCGCAATGTAATTACTACTATGCGAAATGGAACACCGGGCAGAGTGAAGAAGCCTGGCAAGGGGCGAAAGAGTTGTGGCTAACCGGCAAGAGCCAGCCTAACGCTTGTGACAAGTTATTTAGTGTCTGGCGTGCGTCAGGCAAACAAGATCCGCTGGCGTATTTAGAGCGTATCCGTCTGGCGATGAAAGCGGGTAACACGGGTCTGGTGACAGTGCTGGCAGGTCAGATGCCTGCTGATTACCAGACTATCGCCTCGGCGATTATTTCTCTGGCGAACAACCCTAATACGGTACTGACCTTCGCGCGTACAACCGGTGCGACCGATTTTACCCGTCAAATGGCGGCGGTGGCGTTTGCCAGCGTGGCACGGCAGGATGCTGAAAATGCACGGCTGATGATTCCATCGCTTGCTCAGGCACAGCAGCTTAATGAAGATCAGATTCAGGAACTGCGCGATATCGTCGCCTGGCGTTTGATGGGCAACGATGTCACCGACGAGCAGGCGAAATGGCGCGATGACGCCATTATGCGCTCGCAATCCACCTCGTTGATTGAACGCCGAGTGCGGATGGCGCTTGGTACTGGCGATCGGCGTGGCCTGAATACCTGGCTGGCGCGTTTGCCGATGGAAGCGAAAGAGAAAGATGAATGGCGTTACTGGCAGGCCGATTTATTGCTGGAACGCGGACGTGAAGCTGAAGCGAAAGAGATTCTGCATCAACTCATGCAACAGCGTGGTTTCTACCCGATGGTTGCTGCACAGCGCATCGGCGAAGAGTATGAGCTGAAGATTGATAAAGCGCCGCAGAATGTTGACAGCACCCTGACTCAGGGGCCGGAGATGGCGCGCGTGCGCGAGTTGATGTACTGGAATCTCGATAACACCGCGCGTAGCGAGTGGGCCAATCTGGTGAAGAGCAAGTCAAAAACAGAGCAGGCACAGCTGGCACGGTATGCTTTCAACAACCAATGGTGGGATCTCAGCGTTCAGGCGACGATCGCCGGGAAGTTGTGGGATCATCTGGAAGAACGATTCCCGCTGGCCTACAACGATTTTTTCAAACGTTACACCAGCGGTAAGGAGATCCCGCAAAGCTATGCGATGGCGATTGCCCGTCAGGAGAGCGCCTGGAATCCGAAAGTGAAGTCACCGGTAGGGGCCAGCGGGCTGATGCAGATTATGCCTGGTACGGCGACCCATACGGTGAGGATGTTCTCTATTCCTGGCTACAGCAGCCCTGGGCAATTGCTGGATCCGGAAACGAACATCAACATCGGCACCAGTTACCTGCAATATGTTTATCAGCAGTTTGGCAATAACCGTATTTTCGCCTCAGCAGCTTATAACGCCGGACCTGGACGAGTGCGCACCTGGCTTGGCAACAGCGCTGGTCGTATCGACGCAGTGGCATTTGTCGAGAGTATTCCGTTCTCTGAGACGCGCGGTTATGTGAAGAACGTGCTGGCTTATGACGCTTACTACCGCTATTTCATGGGGGATAAACCAACGTTGATGAGCGCCACGGAATGGGGACGTCGTTACTGATCCGCACGTTTATGATATGCTATCGTACTCTTTAGCGAGTACAACCGGGGGAGGCATTTTGCTTCCCCCGCTAACAATGGCGACATATTATGGCCCAACAATCACCCTATTCAGCAGCGATGGCAGAACAGCGTCACCAGGAGTGGTTACGTTTTGTCGACCTGCTTAAGAATGCCTACCAAAACGATCTCCATTTACCGTTGTTAAACCTGATGCTGACGCCAGATGAGCGCGAAGCGTTGGGGACTCGCGTGCGTATTGTCGAAGAGCTGTTGCGCGGCGAAATGAGCCAGCGTGAGTTGAAAAATGAACTCGGCGCGGGCATCGCGACGATTACGCGTGGATCTAACAGCCTGAAAGCCGCGCCTGTCGAGCTGCGCCAGTGGCTGGAAGAGGTGTTGCTGAAAGATCACTGATACACGGCATTATGAAACGGACTCAGCGCCAGGATCACCGCCTGGTGATAGACGCTGGCGCGAGTGAGCTTCCCGGCGGTAAATACGCCGATTGCACCTTCTTTACGGCCAATTTCATCAATGCCGGTATAATGCGACATCACAGGGCCGAGCGCCTCGCCTTCACGCACTTTCTCCAGAATCACCTCAGGCAACGGCAAAGTTGCCGAACGCGCTTCGCCACGCTGGCTGGCGTTTTCAATCACCACCCAACTGAAGGTGCTGTCACCATCAATCCCTGCTTCAATCGCCACCCAAAAATCAGCCTCTGGATGTAAACAGCGAGCATTTGCCACCCGATTTCGTGCGCCAGCGCGCGTTTCCTCACTACCAAAGGGCTGTTCCGGTACACCGCTCTCGACGGCAACGGATGCAATATGGCAGGATCCTTCGCCGAAGATCTCGTGAAATGCCTGCAGAATGGCCTGAATTTTAGCGGGATTGGTGGTCGCACAGACAACTTGGTGCATAATCAGCATTACTCAGAAAATTAACGTTACAGCAGTATACGGAAAAAAAGCATGTTACAGGTATACCTAGTCCGCCACGGTGAAACGCAGTGGAACGCCGAGCGACGTATTCAGGGCCAGTCTGACAGCCCGCTGACTGCCAAAGGTGAGCAACAGGCGATGCAGGTGGCGACCCGTGCCAAAGAGCTTGGCATTACGCATATCATCAGTAGCGATTTAGGGCGCACCCGCCGCACGGCGGAAATCATCGCCCAGGCCTGCGGCTGTGACATCATCTTTGATTCTCGCCTGCGTGAATTAAATATGGGTGTACTGGAAACAAGAAATATCGATTCACTCACCGAAGAAGAAGAAAACTGGCGTCGCCAACTGGTCAATGGCACTGTCGACGGACGTATTCCTGAAGGCGAGTCTATGCAGGAGCTCAGCGATCGTGTCAATGCGGCACTGGAATCTTGTCGGGAATTACCGCAGGGAAGCCGACCGCTGCTGGTGAGCCACGGTATTGCACTGGGATGCCTGGTGAGTACGATTCTCGGATTACCAGCATGGGCAGAGCGTCGCTTACGTCTGCGTAACTGTTCTATTTCGCGCGTGGATTATCAGGAAAGCTTGTGGCTGGCGTCTGGCTGGGTGGTTGAAACCGCAGGGGACATCTCGCATCTGGACGCCCCTGCATTAGATGAGCTGCAGCGTTAACGACGGATCGGAATCAGCAGTTCACAGCGCAGATTAATTGGGCGATCTCCCGCTTTGGCATCTTCTGCCGGGTAGTATCGCTCAATATCCTGACCTTTACGGCGCGTCAGGTTAAGCATTGGCATGCACGTTCCGTATACCGTCAGGATAAACTCCTGCACGCCTGTTCCCAGACCTTCATAGGTAAACATCACATATTCACCGCCTTGCAGCATCACAGGATGCCCGGTCAATACATAGCCATCTGCCTGATCCTGGGCTAATGCGGTGGTATAGAACACCTCTTGCTCGTCGTCTTTATCCTGGCTCGGACGCGTTTCATTCAGGCCGTAGAGCACAGGCGGAATGGTCGGCGCGTTGCCAAGAAAATCGTGCCAGAACTGATAACGCATTTCATGGCGGAAATCAGAGATTTGTTCCAGCGAACAGGAGTAACTCTGGGTAACACCAATCAGCGGCGTATCTTCCAGGGTGACAAATTTGTGCTCTGGCATGGTGAATTCACCCAGACGCAGCGGCGGGCGAATACCAAAGGCGCTCCATTCAGGAGAACGGCGGTAAAGAGCAGGAGTTTGGGCAAACTGCTTCTTGAATGCGCGAGTAAATGTCTGTTGAGAGTCGAAGCGGTATTGCAGCGCGATATCCAGAATCGGACGCGCAGTCAGGCGTAGTGCGACCGCCGATTTCGACAAACGACGAGCACGAATATACGCGCCAATAGCATGACCAGTGACATCTTTAAACATTCTCTGTAAGTGCCACTTGGAATAACCTGCTTTCGCCGCTACATTGTCGAGCGACAGGGGCTGATCCAGATGACCTTCCAGCCAGATTAAAAGGTCGCGAATAATGCCGGCCTGATCCATAAAATATCCTCATCCTTTCAACAACGAGCACCTGACATCAGGTAATTGGATAATAGCATTTTTTGCTGTTTTAGCATTCAGTGTTTTTTTCTTAGTCGAGTATGTTTTAGGTCTTGACGGAAATAAAAGTATTGAGATTTTGTTCTTAATCAATATGTTATTTATCGTGGTGAACTAATTGCTCATGTAATAGATAAAAATGGTAACAATATGAAATACAAGCATTTGATTCTGTCTTTAAGCCTGATAATGCTGGGGCCGTTGGCTCATGCAGAAGAGATTGGTTCGGTCGACACTGTATTTAAAATGATCGGCCCTGATCACAAAATTGTTGTGGAAGCCTTTGACGATCCCGATGTGAAAAATGTCACCTGCTATGTGAGCCGGGCGAAAACCGGCGGTATTAAAGGGGGATTGGGCCTGGCGGAAGATACTTCCGATGCGGCTATTTCTTGTCAGCAAGTCGGGCCGATTGAACTGTCAGATCGCATTAAAAACGGCAAAGCTCAGGGCGAGGTAGTATTCAAAAAACGCACGTCGTTGGTCTTTAAGTCGTTACAGGTCGTACGCTTTTATGACGCTAAACGCAACGCGCTCGCTTACCTGGCTTACTCCGACAAAGTTGTAGAAGGTTCGCCGAAAAATGCGATTAGCGCGGTTCCTGTCATGCCGTGGCGGCAATAACAGAGGCGATCTATGCAACGGGAAACGGTCTGGTTAGTAGAAGACGAGCAAGGGATAGCCGACACGCTGGTCTACATGTTGCAGCAGGAAGGTTTTGACGTCGAGGTCTTTGAGCGAGGCTTGCCGGTGCTGGATAAAGCTCGCCAGCAGGTTCCCGATGTCATGATTCTCGATGTTGGTTTGCCTGATATCAGCGGCTTTGAATTGTGCCGCCAGTTACTGGCGCTCCATCCGGCGTTACCTGTACTGTTCCTGACGGCCCGAAGTGAAGAGGTCGATCGCCTGCTTGGGCTGGAAATTGGCGCTGACGACTACGTGGCTAAACCGTTTTCACCTCGCGAAGTGTGCGCCAGAGTGCGCACCTTACTGCGTCGGGTGAGGAAGTTCTCGACGCCGTCTCCCGTTATCCGTATTGGTCATTTTGAATTGAATGAACCTGCGGCGCAGATCAGCTGGTTTGACACGCCATTAACGCTGACGCGGTATGAGTTTTTGCTGCTGAAAACATTACTCAAGTCGCCGGGCCGCGTCTGGTCCCGCCAGCAACTGATGGATAGCGTGTGGGAAGATGCGCAGGACACCTACGATCGCACCGTCGATACCCACATTAAAACGCTGCGTGCCAAGCTGCGCGCCATTAACCCCGATCTTTCCCCGATTAATACTCATCGCGGCATGGGATATAGCCTGAGGGGACTGTAATGCGTATCGGCATGAGGTTGTTGCTGGGCTATTTTTTACTGGTGGCAGTGGCGGCCTGGTTCGTACTGGCAATTTTTGTCAAAGAAGTTAAACCGGGCGTGCGAAGAGCAACGGAGGGAACGTTGATCGACACCGCAACATTGCTGGCAGAGCTGGCGCGTTCTGATTTGCTCTCTGGTGATCCAACGCATGGGCAACTGGCGCAGGCGTTTAATCAGCTACAAGATCGCCCGTTTCGCGCCAATATCGGTGGCATTCACAAAGTTCGTAATGAATATCATGTCTACATGACTGATGCGCAGGGCAAAGTATTGTTCGATTCGGCAAATAAAGCCGTTGGACAGGATTACTCGCGCTGGAATGACGTCTGGCTAACGTTGCGTGGTCAGTATGGTGCGCGCAGCACGTTGCAAAATCCTGACGATCCCGAAAGTTCTGTGATGTATGTTGCCGCGCCAATTATGGACGGCTCGCGGCTTATTGGCGTTTTGAGCGTAGGCAAACCGAACGCGGCGATGGCTCCGGTCATTAAGCGCAGCGAGCGGCGAATTTTATGGGCCAGCGCCATTTTGTTGGGGATTGCACTGGTGATTGGCGCAGGCATGGTTTGGTGGATCAACCGCTCCATTGCCCGGCTCACTCGCTATGCTGATTCTGTCACTGACAATAAGCCCGTTCCTCTCCCCGATCTCGGTAGTAGCGAGCTGCGTAAACTCGCGCAGGCGCTGGAAAGTATGCGCGTGAAGCTGGAAGGGAAAAACTATATTGAGCAGTATGTTTATGCGTTAACTCATGAGCTAAAAAGCCCACTGGCGGCGATTCGTGGTGCGGCGGAAATTTTACGCGAAGGTCCGCCGCCGGAAGTGGTGGCTCGTTTTACTGACAACATTCTGACACAAAATGCGCGAATGCAGGCGCTGGTGGAAACGTTACTACGCCAGGCAAGACTGGAGAATCGTCAGGAAGTCGTTCTGACTGCTGTTGATGTGGCGGCATTATTTCGCCGCATCAGCGAAGCGCGCACCGTGCAGTTGGCGGAAAAAAACATCACTCTACATGTTATGCCCACCGAGGTTAACGTTGCTGCTGAATCGGCGTTACTGGAGCAGGCGCTGGGGAATTTATTGGATAACGCCATCGATTTTACCCCCGAGGGCGGTAGCATAACGCTAAGCGCTGAAGTGGATCATGAACACGTTACGCTTAAGGTGCTGGATACCGGTAGTGGTATTCCTGACTACGCCCTGTCGCGTGTTTTTGAGCGCTTTTACTCTTTGCCGCGTGCGAATGGGCAAAAAAGTAGTGGTCTGGGGTTGGCGTTCGTCAGTGAGGTTGCTCGTTTGCTTAATGGCGAAGTCACACTGTGCAACGTGCCACAAGGCGGTGTGCTGGCTTCGCTTCGACTTCACCGTCACTTCACATAGCTTCAAATTCTTCCCACATAGCCTTTGTAACCTGCGGCCATTGCAAAGGAGAAGACTATGTTGAAATCCCCCCTGTTCTGGAAAATGACCACCCTGTTTGGTGCAGTATTGCTGTTGTTGATTCCGATAATGCTGATTCGGCAGGTGATTGTCGAACGTGCCGATTACCGTAGCGATGTGGAAGATGCGATTCGCCAAAGTACCAGCGGGCCGCAAAAACTCGTTGGGCCGCTCATCGCTATTCCTGTGACCGAGCTTTATACGGTGCAGGAAGAGGATAAAACCGTGGAGCGGAAACGAAGTTTTATCCATTTTTGGTTACCTGAGTCATTGATGGTTGATGGCAATCAGAACGTGGAAGAACGCAAGATTGGGATTTATACCGGTCAGGTCTGGCATAGTGATTTAACGCTAAAAGCCGATTTTGATGTTTCGCGTCTTAGCGAACTCAATGCGCCAAATATCACCTTAGGCAAGCCATTTATTGTAATTGGCGTCGGGGATGCGCGCGGTATAGGTATGGTGAAAGCACCTGACGTTAACGGAACGGCGCTGACCATTGAACCCGGTACCGGGTTAGATCAAGGCGGGCAGGGCGTGCATATCCCTTTACCCGAAGGGGACTGGCGGAAGCAGAACCTGAAGCTGAATATGGCGCTGAATTTAAGCGGTACCGGCAATCTTTCTGTGGTGCCTGCCGGGCGTAATAGCGAAATGACCTTAACCAGCAACTGGCCGCATCCCAGTTTTTTAGGTGATTTTCTGCCAGCCAAACGGGAAGTTAGTGAGTCAGGTTTTCAGGCGCAATGGCAAAGCAGCTGGTTTGCTAATAATCTCGGTGAGCGTTTTGCTTCAGGCAATGATACCGGCTGGGAAAACTTCCCCGCGTTTAGCGTCGCAGTGACGACGCCAGCCGATCAATACCAATTAACGGACCGTGCGACTAAGTACGCCATTCTGCTGATTGCACTGACTTTTATGGCGTTCTTTGTTTTTGAAACGCTCACCGCGCAGCGTTTACACCCAATGCAATATTTGCTGGTGGGGCTTTCATTGGTGATGTTTTATTTGCTCTTGCTGGCGCTTTCTGAACATACCGGTTTTACCGTGGCATGGATAATCGCCAGTCTGATTGGGGCGTTAATGAACGGTATTTATTTGCAGGCGGTATTGAAAGGCTGGCGCAATAGCATGTTGTTTACCCTTGCGCTGTTGTTGCTGGATGGTGTGATGTGGGGACTGCTCAACTCTGCCGATAGCGCGCTGTTGTTGGGAACCAGTGTGCTGGTGGTGGCGCTGGCCGGCATGATGTTTGTGACCCGTAATATCGACTGGTATGCGTTTTCACTGCCGAAAATGAAAGCCAGTAAAGAAGTTACAACGGACGATGAGTTACGTATCTGAAAATAAGGTTGAAAAATAAAAACGGCGCTAAAAGCGCCGTTTTTTTTGACGGTGGTAAAGCCGATTAATCTTCCAGATCACCGCAGAAGCGATAACCTTCACCGTGAATGGTGGCGATGATTTCCGGCGTATCCGGCGTAGATTCGAAATGTTTACGAATACGGCGGATCGTCACGTCTACAGTACGGTCGTGCGGTTTCAGCTCACGGCCGGTCATTTTCTTCAGCAGTTCAGCACGGGACTGAATTTTGCCTGGGTTTTCACAGAAGTGAAGCATGGCGCGGAACTCGCTGCGCGGCAGCTTGTACTGCTCGCCATCAGGGCCGATCAGCGAACGGCTGTTGATGTCCAGTTCCCAACCATTGAACTTGTAGCTTTCAACGCTACGACGTTCTTCGCTGACAGTACCAAGATTCATGGTACGGGACAGCAGGTTGCGTGCACGAATAGTCAGTTCACGCGGGTTGAACGGTTTGGTGATGTAGTCATCTGCACCGATTTCGAGGCCGAGAATTTTATCGACTTCGTTGTCACGGCCAGTCAGGAACATCAACGCAACATTCGCCTGCTCGCGCAGTTCACGCGCTAACAGAAGACCGTTCTTACCCGGCAGATTGATATCCATGATCACCAGGTTGATGTCATATTCAGAGAGGATCTGATGCATTTCCGCGCCATCTGTCGCTTCGAAAACATCATAGCCTTCCGCTTCGAAAATACTTTTCAACGTGTTGCGTGTTACCAACTCGTCTTCAACGATAAGAATGTGCGGGGTCTGCATGTTTGCTACCTAAATTGCCAACTAAATCGAAACAGGAAGTACAAAAGTCCCTGACCTGCCTGATGCATGCTGCAAATTAACATGATCGGCGTAACATGACTAAAGTACGTAATTGCGTTCTTGATGCACTTTCCATCAACGTCAACAACATCATTAGCTTGGTCGTGGGTACTTTCCCTCAGGACCCGACAGTGTCAAAAACGGCTGTCATCCTAACCATTTTAACAGCAACATAACAGGCTAAGAGGGGCCGGACACCCAATAAAACTACGCTTCGTTGACATATATCAAGTTCAATTGTAGCACGTTAACAGTTTGATGAAATCATCGTATCTAAATGCTAGCTTTCGTCACATTATTTTAATAATCCAACTAGTTGCATCATACAACTAATAAACGTGGTGAATCCAATTGTCGAGATTTATTTTTTATAAAATTATCCTAAGTAAACAGAAGGATATGTAGCATTTTTTAACAATTCAACCATTAGTATAGTCAGGAAATAGTTTAGCCTTTTTTAAGTTAAGTGAAGGGCTTTTTCTGCGACTTACGTTAAGGGTTTGTAAATTCGATCCGCGTAATAAGTTGACAATGATCACCCTGTGCGCGGTTATTAGGTCAAGAAGAGTGGCAATATGCGTATAACGATTATTCTGGTCGCACCCGCCAGAGCAGAAAATATTGGGGCAGCGGCGCGGGCAATGAAAACGATGGGGTTTAGCGAGCTGCGAATTGTCGATAGTCAGGCACACCTGGAGCCAGCTACCCGCTGGGTCGCACATGGATCTGGTGATATTATTGATAATATTAAAGTTTTCCCAACTCTGGCTGAATCGTTACACGATGTCGACTTCACTGTCGCCACCACTGCACGCAGTCGGGCGAAATATCATTACTACGCCACGCCGGTGGAACTGGTGCCGCTGTTAGAGGAAAAATCCTCGTGGATGAGCCATGCAGCGCTGGTGTTTGGTCGCGAAGATTCCGGGCTGACTAACGAGGAGTTAGCCTTGGCTGACGTTCTTACTGGTGTCCCGATGGTGGCAGATTATCCTTCGCTGAATCTGGGACAGGCGGTGATGGTTTATTGCTATCAATTAGCAACATTAATACAACAACCGGCCAAAAGTGACACAACGGCAGACCAACATCAACTGCAAGCTTTACGCGAACGAGCCATGTCATTGCTGACGACCCTGGCAGTGGCAGATGACACAAAACTGGTCGACTGGTTACAACAACGGCTGGGGCTTTTAGAGCAACGAGACACGGCAATGTTGCATCGTTTGCTGCATGATATTGAAAAAAATATCACCAAATAAAAAACGCCTTAGTAAGTATTTTTCAGCTTTTCATTCTGACTGCAACGGGCAATATGTCTCTGTGTGGATTAAAAAAAGAGTCTCTGACAGCAGCTTCTGAACTGGTTACCTACCGTGAGTAAATTAAAATTTTATTGACTTAGGTCACTAAATACTTTAACCAATATAGGCATAGCGCACAGACAGATAAAAATTACAGAGTACACAACATCCATGAAACGCATTAGCACCACCATTACCACCACCATCACCATTACCACAGGTAACGGTGCGGGCTGACGCGTACAGGAAACACAGAAAAAAGCCCGCACCTGACAGTGCGGGCTTTTTTTTCGACCAAAGGTAACGAGGTAACAACCATGCGAGTGTTGAAGTTCGGCGGTACATCAGTGGCAAATGCAGAACGTTTTCTGCGGGTTGCCGATATTCTGGAAAGCAATGCCAGGCAGGGGCAGGTGGCTACCGTCCTCTCTGCCCCTGCCAAAATCACCAACCACCTGGTGGCGATGATTGAAAAAACGATTAGCGGCCAGGATGCTTTACCCAATATCAGCGATGCCGAACGTATTTTTGCCGAACTTCTGACGGGACTCGCCGCCGCTCAGCCGGGATTCCCGCTGGCGCAGCTGAAAACTTTCGTCGACCAGGAATTTGCCCAAATTAAACATGTCCTGCATGGTATTAGTTTGTTAGGGCAGTGCCCGGATAGCATCAACGCGGCACTGATTTGCCGTGGCGAGAAAATGTCGATCGCCATTATGGCCGGCGTGTTAGAAGCGCGTGGTCACAACGTTACCGTAATCGATCCGGTCGAAAAACTGCTGGCAGTCGGTCATTACCTCGAATCTACCGTCGATATTGCTGAGTCCACCCGCCGTATTGCGGCAAGCCGCATTCCGGCTGACCACATGGTGCTGATGGCAGGTTTCACTGCGGGTAATGAAAAAGGCGAACTGGTGGTGCTTGGACGTAACGGTTCCGACTACTCCGCCGCGGTACTGGCTGCCTGTTTACGCGCCGATTGTTGCGAGATCTGGACGGACGTTGACGGGGTCTATACCTGCGACCCGCGTCAGGTGCCCGATGCGAGGTTGTTGAAGTCGATGTCCTATCAGGAAGCGATGGAGCTTTCCTACTTCGGCGCTAAAGTTCTTCACCCCCGCACCATTACCCCCATCGCTCAGTTCCAGATCCCTTGCCTGATTAAAAACACCGGAAATCCTCAAGCACCAGGTACGCTCATTGGCGCCAGCCGTGATGAAGACGAATTACCAGTCAAGGGCATTTCCAATCTGAATAACATGGCAATGTTTAGCGTTTCCGGTCCGGGAATGAAAGGGATGGTCGGCATGGCGGCGCGCGTCTTTGCAGCGATGTCACGCGCTCGCATTTCAGTGGTGCTGATTACGCAATCGTCTTCTGAATACAGTATCAGTTTCTGCGTTCCACAAAGCGACTGTGTGCGAGCTGAACGGGCGATGCAGGAAGAGTTCTATCTTGAACTGAAGGAAGGCTTGCTGGAGCCGCTGGCGGTGACGGAACGGCTAGCCATTATCTCGGTGGTAGGTGATGGTATGCGCACCTTGCGTGGGATCTCGGCGAAATTCTTTGCCGCGCTGGCCCGCGCCAATATCAACATTGTCGCCATTGCTCAGGGATCTTCTGAACGCTCAATCTCTGTCGTGGTAAATAACGATGATGCGACCACTGGCGTGCGCGTTACCCACCAGATGCTGTTCAATACCGATCAGGTTATCGAAGTGTTTGTAATTGGCGTCGGTGGTGTTGGCGGTGCGCTGCTGGAGCAACTGAAGCGCCAGCAAAGCTGGCTGAAGAATAAACATATCGACTTACGTGTCTGCGGCGTTGCCAACTCAAAGGCTCTGCTCACCAATGTGCATGGCCTTAATCTGGAGAACTGGCAGGAAGAACTGGCGCAAGCCAAAGAGCCGTTTAACCTCGGGCGCTTAATTCGCCTGGTGAAAGAATATCATTTGCTGAATCCGGTGATTGTCGACTGTACCTCCAGCCAGGCGGTGGCGGATCAGTATGCTGACTTCCTGCGCGAAGGTTTCCACGTGGTTACGCCAAACAAAAAGGCCAACACCTCGTCGATGGATTACTACCATCAGTTGCGTTATGCGGCGGAAAAATCGCGGCGTAAATTCCTCTATGACACTAACGTTGGGGCTGGATTACCGGTTATTGAGAACCTGCAAAATCTGCTCAACGCAGGTGATGAATTAATGAAGTTCTCCGGCATTCTTTCCGGTTCGCTTTCTTATATCTTCGGCAAGTTAGACGAAGGCATGAGTTTCTCCGAGGCGACCACGCTGGCGCGGGAAATGGGTTATACCGAACCGGACCCGCGAGATGATCTTTCTGGTATGGATGTGGCGCGTAAGCTATTGATTCTCGCCCGTGAAACGGGACGTGAACTGGAACTGGCAGATATTGAAATTGAACCTGTGCTGCCCGCAGAGTTTAACGCAGAGGGTGATGTTGCAGCTTTTATGGCGAATCTGTCACAGCTCGACGATCTCTTTGCCGCACGCGTGGCGAAGGCTCGTGATGAGGGCAAAGTTTTGCGCTATGTTGGCAATATTGATGAAGATGGCATCTGCCGCGTGAAGATTGCCGAAGTGGATGGCAATGATCCGCTGTTCAAAGTGAAAAATGGCGAAAACGCCCTGGCCTTCTATAGCCACTATTATCAGCCGCTGCCGTTGGTTCTGCGCGGATATGGCGCGGGCAATGACGTTACAGCTGCTGGTGTCTTTGCCGATCTGCTACGTACCCTCTCATGGAAGTTAGGAGTCTGACATGGTTAAAGTTTATGCCCCGGCTTCCAGTGCCAATATGAGCGTCGGGTTTGATGTGCTCGGGGCGGCGGTGACACCTGTTGATGGTGCATTGCTCGGAGATGTAGTCACGGTTGAGGCGGCAGAGACATTCAGTCTCAACAATCTCGGACGTTTTGCCGATAAGCTGCCGTCAGAACCACGGGAAAATATCGTTTATCAGTGCTGGGAGCGTTTTTGCCAGGAGCTGGGCAAGCAAATTCCAGTGGCAATGACGCTGGAAAAGAATATGCCGATCGGTTCGGGTTTAGGATCCAGCGCTTGTTCGGTGGTGGCGGCGCTGATGGCGATGAATGAACATTGCGGCAAGCCGCTTAATGACACCCGTTTGCTGGCTTTGATGGGCGAGCTGGAAGGGCGTATCTCCGGCAGCATTCATTACGACAACGTGGCACCCTGTTTTCTTGGTGGTATGCAGTTGATGATCGAAGAAAACGACATCATCAGCCAGCAAGTGCCGGGGTTTGATGAGTGGCTGTGGGTTCTGGCGTATCCGGGGATTAAAGTCTCGACGGCAGAAGCCAGGGCGATTTTACCGGCGCAGTATCGCCGCCAGGATTGCATTGCGCACGGGCGACATCTGGCAGGCTTCATTCACGCCTGCTATTCCCGTCAGCCTGAGCTTGCCGCGAAGCTGATGAAAGATGTTATCGCTGAACCCTACCGTGAACGGTTACTGCCAGGCTTCCGGCAGGCGCGGCAGGCGGTCGCGGAAATCGGCGCGGTAGCGAGCGGTATCTCCGGCTCCGGCCCGACTTTGTTCGCTCTGTGTGACAAGCCGGATACCGCCCAGCGCGTTGCCGACTGGTTGGGTAAGAACTACCTGCAAAATCAGGAAGGTTTTGTTCATATTTGCCGGCTGGATACGGCGGGCGCACGAGTACTGGAAAACTAAATGAAACTCTACAATCTGAAAGATCACAATGAGCAGGTCAGCTTTGCGCAAGCCGTAACCCAGGGGTTGGGCAAAAATCAGGGGCTGTTTTTCCCGCACGACCTGCCGGAATTCAGCCTGACTGAAATTGATGAGATGCTGAAGCTGGATTTTGTCACCCGCAGTGCGAAGATCCTCTCGGCGTTTATTGGTGATGAGATCCCGCAGGAAATACTGGAAGAGCGCGTGCGCGCGGCGTTTGCCTTCCCGGCTCCGGTCGCCAATGTTGAAAGCGATGTCGGTTGTCTGGAATTGTTTCATGGGCCAACACTGGCATTTAAAGATTTCGGCGGTCGCTTTATGGCACAAATGCTGACCCATATTGCGGGCGATAAGCCAGTGACCATTCTGACCGCGACCTCCGGTGATACTGGAGCGGCAGTGGCTCATGCTTTCTACGGTTTACCGAATGTGAAAGTGGTTATCCTCTATCCAAGAGGCAAAATCAGTCCACTGCAAGAAAAACTGTTCTGTACATTGGGCGGCAATATTGAAACTGTTGCCATCGACGGCGATTTCGATGCCTGTCAGGCGCTGGTGAAGCAGGCGTTTGATGATGAAGAACTGAAAGTGGCGCTGGGGCTAAACTCTGCTAACTCCATTAACATCAGCCGTTTGCTGGCGCAGATTTGCTACTACTTTGAAGCTGTTGCGCAGCTGCCGCAGGAAGCGCGCAACCAGCTGGTTGTCTCGGTGCCGAGCGGTAACTTCGGCGATTTGACTGCGGGCCTGCTGGCGAAATCTCTTGGCCTGCCGGTGAAGCGTTTTATCGCTGCCACTAACGTGAACGATACAGTGCCGCGTTTCCTGCACGACGGGCAGTGGTCCCCTAAAGCGACTCAGGCGACGTTATCCAACGCGATGGACGTGAGTCAACCGAACAACTGGCCGCGTGTGGAAGAGTTGTTCCGCCGCAAAATCTGGCAACTGAAAGAGCTGGGTTATGCAGCCGTAGATGATGAAACCACGCAACAGACAATGCGTGAGTTAAAAGCGCTGGGCTATACCTCGGAGCCGCACGCTGCCGTAGCTTATCGTGCGCTGCGTGACCAGTTGCATCCAGGCGAATATGGCTTGTTCCTCGGCACCGCGCATCCGGCGAAATTTAAAGAGAGCGTGGAAGCGATTCTCGGTGAAACATTGGATCTGCCAAAAGAGCTGGCAGAACGTGCTGATTTACCCTTGCTTTCGCATAATCTGCCCGCCGATTTTGCTGCGTTGCGTAAATTGATGATGAATCATCAGTAACATCTATTCATTATCTCAATCAGGCCGGGTTTGCTTTTATACAGCCCGGCTTTTTTATGAAGAAAATATGGAGAAAAACGACAGGAAAAAAGGAGAAATTCTCAATAAATGCGGTAACTTAGAGATTAGGATTGCGGAGAATAACAACCGCCGTTCTCATCGCGTAATCTCCGGATATCGACCCATAACGGGCAATGATAAAAGGAGTAACCTGTGAAAAAGATGCAATCTATCGTACTCGCACTTTCCCTGGTTCTGGTCGCTCCCATGGCAGCACAGGCTGCGGAAATTACGTTAGTCCCGTCAGTAAAATTACAGATAGGCGATCGTGATAATCGTGGCTATTACTGGGATGGCGGTCACTGGCGCGACCACGGCTGGTGGAAACAACATTATGAATGGCGAGGCAATCGCTGGCACCCACACGGACCGCCGCCACCGCCGCGCCACCATAAGAAAGCTCCTCATGATCATCACGGCGGTCATGGTCCAGGCAAACATCACCGCTAAATGACAAATGCCGGGTAACAATCCGGCATTCAGCGCCTGATGCGACGCTGGCGCGTCTTATCAGGCCTACGTTAATTCTGCAATATATTGAATCTGCATGCTTTTGTAGGCCGGATAAGGCGTTCACGCCGCATCCGGCATTTACTGCAAACTTAACGCTGCTCGTAGCGTTTAAACACCAGTTCGCCGTTGCTGGAGGAAGCTTCATCAAAGAAGTAACCTTCGCTATTAAAACCAGTCAGTTGCTCTGGTTTGGTCAGCCGATTTTCAATAATGAAACGACTCATCAGACCGCGTGCTTTCTTAGCGTAGAAGCTGATGATCTTAAATTTGCCGTTCTTCTCATCGAGGAACACTGGCTTGATAATCTCGGCATTCAATTTCTTCGGCTTCACCGATTTAAAATACTCATCTGACGCCAGATTAATCACCACATTATCGCCTTGTGCTGCGAGCGCCTCGTTCAGTTTGTTGGTGATGATATCTCCCCAGAATTGATACAGATCTTTCCCTCGGGCATTCTCAAGACGGATCCCCATTTCCAGACGATAAGGCTGCATTAAATCGAGCGGGCGCAGTACGCCATACAAGCCGGAAAGCATTCGCAAATGCTGTTGGGCAAAATCGAAATCATCTTCGCTGAAGGTTTCGGCCTGCAAGCCAGTATAGACATCACCTTTAAATGCCAGAATCGCTTGTCGGGCATTCTCTGGCGTGAAATCTGGCTGCCAGTCATGAAAGCGAGCGGCGTTGATACCCGCCAGTTTGTCGCTGATGCGCATCAGCGTGCTAATCTGCGGAGGCGTCAGTTTCCGCGCTTCATGGATCAACTGCTGGGAATTGTCTAACAGCTCCGGCAGCGTATAGCGCGTGGTGGGCAACGGGCTTTGGTAATCGAGCGTTTTCGCAGGTGAAATAAGAATCAGCATATCCAGTCCTTGCAGGAAATTTATGCCGACTTTAGCAAAAAAAGAGAATGAGTTGATCGATAGTTGTGATTACTCCTGCGAAACATCATCCCACGCGTCCGGAGAAAGCTGGCGACCAATATCCGGATAACGCAACGGATCAAACACCGGGCGCACGCCGAGTTTACGCTGGCGCAGATAATCACTGGCAATGGTATGAACCACAGGCGAGAGCAGTAATATGGCGGTCAAATTGGTAATAGCCATGCAGGCCATTATGATATCTGCCAGTTGCCACATCAGCGGAAGACTTAGCAAGGTGCCGCCGATGACCGTTGCGAAGGTGCAGATTCGCAGACACCAGATCGCTTTAGGGTTGTTCAGGCGTAAGAAGAAGAGATTGTTTTCAGCATAAATGTAGTTGGCAACGATGGAGCTGAAGGCAAACAGAATAACCACGAGGGTAACAAACTCCGCACCCCAGGAACCCATTAACACCCGCATCGCCTTCTGGATAAGCTGAATACCTTCCAGTGGCATGTAGGTTGTGCCGTTGCCAGCCAGTAATATCAGCATGGCGCTTGCCGTACAGATGACCAGGGTGTCGATAAAAATGCCAATCATTTGGACAATCCCTTGCGCTGCCGGATGCGGAGGCCAGGACGCAGCTGTCGCTGCCGCGTTTGGCGTCGAACCCATTCCTGCCTCATTGGAAAACATACTGCGCTGAAAACCGTTAGTAATCGCCTGGCTTAAGGTATATCCCGCCGCGCCGCCTGCCGCTTCCTGCCAGCCAAAAGCACTCTCAAAAATAGACCAAATGACGTGGGGAAGTTGCCCGATATTCATTACGCAAATCACCAGACTGGTCAGTACCCAGATTAACGCCATCAACGGGACAAACCCCTGCATGAGCCGGGCGACGCCATGAAGACCGCGAGTGATTGCCAGCAGAGCAAAGACAGCAAGAATAATGCCTGTCACCAGCGGGGGAAAATCAAAAGAAAAACTCAGGGCTCGGGCAACGGCGTTCGCCTGAACTCCGCTGAAAATTATGCCGTAGGCGATGAGCAAAAAGAGGGCGAACAGAACGCCCATCCAGCGCATCCCCAGCCCGCGCGCCATATACCATGCCGGTCCGCCACGAAACTGCCCATTAACGTCACGTTCTTTATAAAGTTGTGCAAGGGAACATTCGGCAAACGAGGTCGCCATGCCGATAAACGCGGCAACCCACATCCAGAAGACGGCACCTGGTCCACCGGCGGTAATAGCCAGCGCAACGCCAGCCAGGTTGCCGCTACCCACGCGCGCCGCAAGACTGGTACACAATGACTGAAATGAGGTTAAACCGCCTGGCTGTGGATGAATGCTATTTTTAAGACTTTTGCCAAACTGGCGGATGTAGCGAAACTGCACAAATCCGGTGCGAAAAGTGAACCAACAACCTGCGCCGAAGAGCAGGTAAATCATTACCGATCCCCAAAGGACGCTGTTAATAAAGGAGAAAAAATCTGGCATGCATATCCCTCTTATTGCCGGTCGCGATGACTTTCCTGTGTAAACGTTACCAATTGTTTAAGAAGTATATACGCTACGAGGTACTTGATAACTTCTGCGTAGCATACATGAGGTTTTGTATAAAAATGGCGGGCGATATCAACGCAGTGTCAGAAATCCGAAACAGCCTCGCCTGGCGATAACCGTCTTGTCGGCGGTTGCGCTGACGTTGCGTCGTGATATCATCAGGGCAGACCGGTTACATCCCCCTAACAAGCTGTTTAAAGAGAAATACTATCATGACGGACAAATTGACCTCCCTTCGTCAGTACACCACCGTAGTGGCCGACACTGGGGACATCGCGGCAATGAAGCTGTATCAACCGCAGGATGCCACAACCAACCCTTCTCTCATTCTTAACGCAGCGCAGATTCCGGAATATCGTAAGTTGATTGATGATGCTGTCGCCTGGGCGAAACAGCAGAGTAACGATCGCGCGCAGCAAATCGTGGACGCGACCGACAAACTGGCAGTAAATATTGGTCTGGAAATCCTGAAACTGGTTCCGGGCCGTATCTCAACTGAAGTTGATGCGCGTCTTTCCTATGACACCGAAGCGTCAATTGCGAAAGCAAAACGCCTGATCAAACTCTACAACGATGCAGGTATTAGCAACGATCGTATTCTGATCAAACTGGCTTCTACCTGGCAGGGTATCCGTGCTGCAGAACAGCTGGAAAAAGAAGGTATCAACTGTAACCTGACCCTGTTGTTCTCCTTCGCTCAGGCTCGTGCTTGTGCGGAAGCGGGCGTGTTCCTGATCTCGCCATTTGTTGGCCGTATTCTTGACTGGTACAAAGCGAATACTGATAAGAAAGAGTACGCTCCGGCAGAAGATCCGGGCGTGGTTTCTGTATCTGAAATCTACCAGTACTACAAAGAGCACGGTTATGAAACCGTGGTGATGGGCGCAAGCTTCCGTAACATCGGCGAAATTCTGGAACTGGCAGGCTGCGACCGTCTGACCATCGCACCGCCACTGCTGAAAGAGCTGGCTGAGAGCGAAGGGGCTATCGAACGTAAACTGTCTTACACCGGCGAAGTGAAAGCGCGTCCGGCGCGTATCACTGAGTCCGAGTTCCTGTGGCAGCACAACCAGGATCCAATGGCAGTAGATAAACTGGCGGAAGGTATCCGTAAGTTTGCTGTTGACCAGGAAAAACTGGAAAAAATGATCGGCGATCTGCTGTAATCATTCTTAGCGTGACCGGGAAGTCGGTCACGCTACCTCTTCTGAAGCCTGTCTGTCACTCCCTTCGCAGTGTATCATTCTGTTTAACGAGACTGTTTAAACGGAAAAATCTTGATGAATACTTTACGTATTGGCTTAGTTTCCATCTCTGATCGCGCATCCAGCGGCGTTTATCAGGATAAAGGCATCCCTGCGCTGGAAGAATGGCTGACATCGGCGCTGACCACGCCGTTTGAACTGGAAACCCGCTTAATCCCCGACGAGCAGGCGATCATTGAGCAAACGTTGTGTGAGCTGGTGGATGAAATGAGTTGCCATCTGGTGCTCACCACGGGCGGAACTGGGCCGGCGCGTCGTGACGTCACGCCCGATGCGACGCTGGCAGTAGCGGACCGCGAGATGCCGGGCTTTGGTGAACAGATGCGCCAAATTAGCCTGCATTTTGTTCCAACCGCGATCCTTTCGCGCCAGGTGGGCGTGATTCGCAAACAAGCACTAATCCTTAACTTACCCGGTCAGCCGAAGTCTATTAAAGAGACGCTGGAAGGGGTGAAGGATGCTGAGGGTAACGTTGTGGTACACGGTATTTTTGCCAGCGTACCGTACTGCATTCAGTTGCTGGAAGGGCCATACGTTGAAACGGCACCGGAAGTGGTTGCAGCATTCAGACCGAAGAGTGCAAGACGCGAAGTTAGCGAATAAAAAAATCCCCCCGAGCGGGGGGATCTCAAAACAATTAGTGGGATTCACCAATCGGCAGAACGGTGCGACCAAACTGCTCGTTCAGTACTTCACCCATCGCCAGATAGATTGCGCTGGCACCGCAGATCAGACCAATCCAGCCGGCAAAGTGGATGATCGCGGCATTACCGACAATGTTACCGATCGCCAGCAGGGCAAACAGTACGGTCAGGCTAAAGAAAACGAATTGCAGAACGCGTGCGCCTTTCAGCGTGCCGAAGAACATAAACAGCGTAAACACGCCCCACAGACCAAGGTAGACACCAAGGAACTGTGCATTTGGCGCATCGGTCAGACCCAGTTTCGGCATCAGCAGAATCGCAACCAGCGTCAGCCAGAAAGAACCGTAAGAGGTGAATGCGGTTAAACCGAAAGTGTTGCCTTTTTTGTACTCCAGCAGACCAGCAAAAATTTGCGCGATGCCGCCGTAGAAAATGCCCATTGCAAGAATAATACCGTCAAGAGCGAAATAACCCACGTTGTGCAGGTTAAGCAGAATGGTGGTCATGCCGAAGCCCATCAGGCCCAGCGGTGCCGGATTAGCCAACTTAGTGTTGCCCATAATTCCTCAAAAATCATCATCGAATGAATGGTGAAATAATTTCCCTGAATAACTGTAGTGTTTTCAGGGCGCGGCATAATAATCAGCCAGTGGGGCAGTGTCTACGATCTTTTGAAGGGAAAATGAAAATTTTCCCCGGTTTCCGGTATCAGACCTGAGTGGCACTAACCATCCGGCGCAGGCAGGCGATTTGCAGTACGGCTGGAATCGTCACGCGATAGGCGCTGCCGCTGACCGCTTTAACCCCATTTAGTGCCGCGCCTACAGGGCCTCCCAGCCCCGCGCCGCGCAGCAAACCATGCCCAAGTACGCTCATTGCTGCGTGGGTGCGTAAAATGCGGGTCAATTGGCTGGAAAGCAAATGCGACACGCCTTTTGCCAATAATTTGTCTTTCATCAGCAGCGGCAGCAGCTCTTCCAGCTCATTCACCCTGGCATCGACCGCGTGCAGAAACTCCTGCTTATGTTCCTCGTCCATTTTCTTCCAGGTATTACGCAGAAATTGTTCCAGTAACTGTTGCTCAATTTCAAACGTAGACATCTCTTTGTCGGCTTTCAGCTTCAATCGTTTTGAAACATCGAGCAAAATGGCCCGATACAATTTACCGTGTCCACGCAGTTTGTTGGCGATACTATCGCCACCAAAATGCTGTAATTCTCCGGCAATCAGCTGCCAGTTGCGGCGATGTTGCTCGGGATGTCCTTCCATCGATTTAAACAGTTCGTTGCGCATCAGTACGCTGGAGAGGCGAGTTTTGCCTTTTTCATTATGGGTGAGCAGCCGGGCGAAATTTGCCAATTGTTCCTCACTACATTGCTGGAGAAAATCCAGATCTGAATCATTCAGGTAATTAACATTCATTTTTTGTGGCTTCTATATTCTGGCGTTAGTCGTCGCCGATAATTTTCAGCGTGGCCATATCCGATGAGTTCACCGTATGGCCGGAAAAGGTGATTTTTGAGACGCAGCGTTTATTGTCGTTATCGCTGTTAATGTTGATCCAGTCAGTGGTTTGCCCTTCTTTTATTTCTGAAGGAATATTCAGGCTCTGACTGGCGCTACGGGCGGCTTTGAAATAAACCGATGCACCACTTAACTGTAAATCGCCATGGTCGGCAGTGAGTTGAATGCGTTTAACAATGCGACAAACAGGAAGTTTCAGCGCCAGATCGTTGGTTTCGTTACGCGGCATGGCAATGACGCCGAGGATTTTATGGTCGTTTGCCTGCGCTGTGCAGCAAAGCAACAGGCTAATTGCCAGGCTGGCGGAAATCGTAAAAACGGATTTCATAAGGATTCTCTTCGTAGGGAGGGGAAGGGGGAAGAATACCCACTAGTTTACTGCTGATGAAAAGAAGTTTCAGTCATGTAATCTTTTCTTTTTATTACAATTTTTTGGTGAATACCTTGGTTGTGATTCATTCTTTATATGAATGAAATTACTGTCTGTTTCATGGCTTCTTCTGGCATATCGCGAAATTTCTGCGCAAAAGCACAAAAAATTTTTGCATCTCCCCCTTGATGACGTGGGTTACGACCCCATTTAGTAGTCAACCGCAGTGAGTGAGTCTGCAAAAAAAATGAAATTGGGCTGTTGAAACCAAACGTTTCGCCCCTATTACAGACTCACAACCACATGATGACCGAATATATAGTGGAGACGTTTAGATGGGTAAAATAATTGGTATCGACCTGGGTACTACCAACTCTTGTGTAGCGATTATGGATGGCACCACTCCTCGTGTACTGGAGAACGCCGAAGGCGATCGCACCACGCCTTCTATCATTGCCTATACCCAGGATGGTGAAACTCTGGTTGGTCAGCCGGCTAAACGTCAGGCAGTGACAAACCCGCAAAACACCCTGTTTGCGATTAAACGCCTGATTGGCCGCCGCTTCCAGGACGAAGAAGTACAGCGTGATGTTTCCATCATGCCGTTCAAAATTATTGCTGCTGATAACGGCGACGCTTGGGTCGAAGTTAAAGGCCAGAAAATGGCACCGCCGCAGATTTCTGCTGAAGTGCTGAAAAAAATGAAGAAAACCGCTGAAGATTACCTGGGTGAACCGGTAACTGAAGCTGTTATCACCGTACCGGCATACTTTAACGATGCTCAGCGTCAGGCAACCAAAGACGCAGGCCGTATCGCTGGTCTGGAAGTAAAACGTATCATTAACGAACCAACCGCAGCTGCGCTGGCGTACGGTCTGGACAAAGGTACTGGCAACCGTACTATCGCGGTTTATGACCTGGGTGGTGGTACTTTCGATATTTCTATTATCGAAATCGACGAAGTTGACGGCGAAAAAACCTTTGAAGTTCTGGCAACCAACGGTGATACCCACCTGGGGGGTGAAGACTTCGACAGCCGTCTGATCAACTACCTGGTTGAAGAATTCAAGAAAGATCAGGGCATTGACCTGCGCAACGATCCGCTGGCAATGCAGCGCCTGAAAGAAGCGGCAGAAAAAGCGAAAATCGAACTTTCTTCCGCTCAGCAGACCGACGTTAACCTGCCATATATCACTGCAGACGCGACCGGTCCGAAACACATGAACATCAAAGTGACTCGTGCGAAACTGGAAAGCCTGGTTGAAGACCTGGTAAACCGTTCCATTGAGCCGCTGAAAGTTGCACTGCAGGACGCTGGCCTGTCCGTATCTGATATCGACGACGTTATCCTCGTTGGTGGTCAGACTCGTATGCCAATGGTTCAGAAGAAAGTTGCTGAATTCTTTGGTAAAGAGCCGCGTAAAGACGTTAACCCGGACGAAGCTGTAGCCATCGGTGCTGCTGTTCAGGGTGGTGTTCTGACTGGTGACGTAAAAGACGTACTGCTGCTGGACGTTACCCCGCTGTCTCTGGGTATCGAAACCATGGGCGGTGTGATGACGACGCTGATCGCGAAAAACACCACTATCCCGACCAAGCACAGCCAGGTGTTCTCTACCGCTGAAGACAACCAGTCTGCGGTAACCATCCATGTGCTGCAGGGTGAACGTAAACGTGCGGCTGATAACAAATCTCTGGGTCAGTTCAACCTGGATGGCATCAACCCGGCACCGCGCGGTATGCCGCAGATCGAAGTTACCTTCGATATCGATGCTGACGGTATCCTGCACGTTTCCGCGAAAGATAAAAACAGCGGTAAAGAGCAGAAGATCACCATCAAGGCTTCTTCTGGTCTGAACGAAGATGAAATCCAGAAAATGGTACGCGACGCAGAAGCTAACGCCGAAGCTGACCGTAAGTTTGAAGAGCTGGTACAGACTCGCAACCAGGGTGACCATCTGCTGCACAGCACCCGTAAGCAGGTTGAAGAAGCAGGCGACAAACTGCCGGCTGACGACAAAACTGCTATCGAGTCTGCGCTGACTGCACTGGAAACTGCTCTGAAAGGTGAAGACAAAGCCGCTATCGAAGCGAAAATGCAGGAACTGGCACAGGTTTCCCAGAAACTGATGGAAATCGCCCAGCAGCAACATGCCCAGCAGCAGACTGCCGGTGCTGATGCTTCTGCAAACAACGCGAAAGATGACGATGTTGTCGACGCTGAATTTGAAGAAGTCAAAGACAAAAAATAATCGCCCTATAAACGGGTAATTATACTGACACGGGCGAAGGGGAATTTCCTCTCCGCCCGTGCATTCATCTAGGGGCAAATCAAAAAAGATGGCTAAGCAAGATTATTACGAGATTTTAGGCGTTTCCAAAACAGCGGAAGAGCGTGAAATCAAAAAGGCCTACAAACGCCTGGCCATGAAATACCACCCGGACCGTAACCAGGGTGACAAAGAGGCCGAGGCGAAATTTAAAGAGATCAAGGAAGCTTATGAAGTTCTGACCGACTCGCAAAAACGTGCGGCATACGATCAGTATGGTCATGCTGCGTTTGAGCAAGGCGGCATGGGCGGCGGCGGTTTTGGCGGCGGCGCAGACTTCAGCGATATTTTTGGTGACGTTTTCGGCGATATTTTTGGCGGCGGACGTGGTCGTCAACGTGCGGCGCGCGGTGCTGATTTACGCTATAACATGGAGCTCACCCTCGAAGAAGCTGTACGTGGCGTGACCAAAGAGATCCGCATTCCGACTCTGGAAGAGTGTGACGTTTGCCACGGTAGCGGTGCAAAACCAGGTACACAGCCGCAGACCTGTCCGACCTGTCATGGTTCTGGTCAGGTGCAGATGCGCCAGGGCTTCTTCGCTGTACAGCAGACCTGTCCACACTGTCAGGGCCGCGGTACGCTGATCAAAGATCCGTGCAACAAATGTCATGGTCATGGTCGTGTTGAGCGCAGCAAAACGCTGTCCGTTAAAATCCCGGCAGGAGTGGACACTGGAGACCGCATCCGTCTTGCGGGCGAAGGTGAAGCGGGCGAGCATGGCGCACCGGCAGGCGATCTGTACGTTCAGGTTCAGGTTAAACAGCACCCGATTTTCGAGCGTGAAGGCAACAACCTGTATTGCGAAGTCCCGATCAACTTCGCTATGGCGGCGCTGGGTGGCGAAATCGAAGTACCGACTCTTGATGGTCGCGTCAAACTGAAAGTGCCTGGCGAAACCCAGACCGGTAAGCTGTTCCGTATGCGCGGTAAAGGCGTCAAGTCTGTCCGCGGTGGCGCACAGGGTGATTTGCTGTGCCGCGTTGTCGTCGAAACACCGGTAGGCCTGAACGAGAAGCAGAAACAGCTGCTGCAAGAGCTGCAAGAAAGCTTCGGTGGCCCAACCGGCGAGCACAACAGCCCGCGCTCAAAGAGCTTCTTTGATGGTGTGAAGAAGTTTTTCGACGACCTGACTCGCTAACCTCCCCAAAAGCCTGCCCGTGGGCAGGCCAGGTAAAAAACAGGGTGCGTTGAAGATATGCGAGCACCTGTAAAGTGGCGGGGATCACTCCCCGCCGTTGCTCTTACTCGGATTCGTAAGCCGTGAAAACAGCAACCTCCGTCTGGCCAGTTCGGATGTGAACCTCACAGAGGTCTTTTCTCGTTACCAGCGCCGCCACTACGGCGGTGATACAGATGACGATCAGGGCGACAATCATCGCCTTATGCTGCTTCATTGCTCTCTTCTCCTTGACCTTACGGTCAGTAAGAGGCACTCTACATGTGTTCTGCATATAGGGGGCCTCGGGTTGATGGTAAAATATCACTCGGGGCTTTTCTCTATCTGCCGTTCAGCTAATGCCTGAGACAGACAGCCTCAAGCACCCGCCGCTATTATATCGCTCTCTTTAACCCATTCTGTTTTATCGATTCTAATCCTGAAGACGCCTCGCATTTTTGCGTAATTAATCTTTAGTACATTGTTTATTTTAACTCTTATGTGCGTTTTCATTTACAAAAGTTGAGATTATGAACAAGAGGTTTAAGTTATGCCTGAATGGTGAGTTATTACTGGAGAAAGTAATAGAAGATACAAAATATTCTTGTACAGAATTGAATTTTCTTTTTGTGAGGAAAAATGTTTATAAATCAATGAGTGATATTTAAAATCGACACACTTTTTGAAACACGATACCTCCACACCCGGGGGTAAAAGTAATCTGCGATCTCCATCACGCTTTGCCATTCACCTTTAAATATACTTTCTGAGTCGTTCTTAATCAAAATGAATTATCTGATGTATTGATTTCTATGGAACCATAAAAACAATGAATGGAGAGCATATTATATGTCTGCCAAAAGACGGCTTCTTATTGCGTGTGCCCTGACAACGATTTTCTATCATCTTCCTGCATATTCTTCATTAGAATATAAAGGTTTCTTTGGCTCAATAAATGCAGGTTATGCAGACTGGAATAGTGGATTTGTAAATACTCACCGTGGTGAAGTATGGAAAGTGACTGCGGATTTTGGGGTAAATTTTAAAGAAGCAGAATTTTACTCATTTTATGAAAGTAATGTACTCAATCATGCTGTAGCAGGGAGAAATCATACCGTTTCTGCTATGACACATGTCAGACTCTTTGACTCCAATATGACTTTCTTTGGCAAGATCTATGGTCAATGGGATAACTCATGGGGTGACGATCTTAATATGTTTTATGGTTTGGGCTACCTCGGCTGGAATGGTTCATGGGGGGGGTTTAAACCGTATATTGGATTACATAATCAATCTGGAGACTACGTCTCAGCCAAATATGGACAAACAAATGGCTGGAATGGTTATGTTGTTGGCTGGACAGCAGTATTACCTTTTACGTTATTTGACGAAAAATTTGTTTTATCTAACTGGAATGAAATAGAACTGGACAGAAATGATGCCTATGCGGAACAACAATTTGGTCGGAATGGGCTAAATGGCGGTTTAACAGTGGCCTGGAAGTTCTATCCTCGCTGGAAAGCCAGTGTGACGTGGCGTTATTTCGATAATAAGTTGGGCTACGATGGTTTTGGCGATCAAATGATTTATATGCTTGGTTATGATTTCTAATTTTCATCAGGGAATAATTATGCAGAAAACATTAATGGCCAGTTTGATCGGCCTTGCAGTTTGCACAGGGAATGCTTTTAATCCAGTCGTAGCTGCCGAGACTAAACAACCCAATTTAGTCATCATTATGGCGGATGATTTAGGCTATGGTGATTTAGCAACATATGGACATCAGATCGTTAAAACCCCCAATATTGACAGGCTTGCCCAGGAGGGCGTCAAATTTACTGACTACTATGCACCAGCTCCCTTAAGTTCTCCTTCGCGAGCGGGGTTATTAACGGGGCGGATGCCATTTCGTACCGGCATACGTTCATGGATCCCAACGGGAAAAGATGTGGCATTAGGGCGTAATGAACTCACGATTGCTAATCTACTCAAAGCGCAAGGGTATGACACGGCCATGATGGGTAAGCTGCATCTGAATGCAGGCGGCGATCGTACCGATCAGCCTCAGGCAAAAGATATGGGCTTTGATTACTCACTGGTTAATACGGCGGGTTTTGTTACCGACGCTACTCTGGATAATGCGAAGGAGCGTCCCCGTTTTGGTATGGTGTATCCGACGGGTTGGTTGCGTAACGGGCAACCTACACCTCGTGCCGATAAAATGAGTGGTGAGTATGTCAGTTCGGAAGTCGTTAACTGGTTGGATAACAAAAAGGATAGTAAGCCTTTCTTCCTTTATGTCGCTTTTACCGAAGTGCACAGTCCCCTGGCTTCGCCCAAAAAATACCTCGACATGTACTCACATTATATGAGCGACTATCAGAAGCAGCATCCTGATTTATTTTATGGCGACTGGGCGGATAAACCCTGGCGTGGTACAGGAGAATATTATGCCAACATCAGTTATCTGGATGCTTAGGTTGGAAAAGTACTGGATAAAATCAAAGCGATGGGTGAAGAAGATAACACCATCGTTATTTTTACCAGTGATAACGGCCCAGTAACCCGTGAAGCACGTAAAGTTTATGAACTGAATTTGGCAGGGAAAACTGATGGATTACGTGGTCGCAAGGATAACCTTTGGGAAGGCGGCATCCGTGTTCCGGCGATTATTAAATACGGAAAGCATCTTCCAAAGGGAATAGTTTCAGATACGCCAGTTTATGGTCTGGACTGGATGCCAACGCTGGCGAAAATGATGAACTTCAAATTACCGACGGACCGCACTTTTGATGGCGAATCGTTGGTTCCTGTCCTTGAGAACAAGGCGCTAAAACGTGAAAAGCCATTAATCTTCGGAATTGACATGCCATTCCAGGATGATCCAACCGACGAATGGGCGATACGTGATGGTGACTGGAAAATGATCATCGATCGTAACAATAAGCCAAAGTACCTATACAACCTCAAAACCGATCGTTTTGAGACCATTAATCAGATAGGTAAAAATCCAGACATTGAAAAACAAATGTATGGTAAGTTCTTAAAGTATAAAGCCGATATTGATAATGATTCATTAATGAAAGCTAGGGGTGATAAACCAGAAGCAGTGACCTGGGGCTAACCTGATAATCATAATAAATGTAATGTATGCCATTTAGGGCTATGCCCGCCTGATTCAGTGCTACGCATTGAATCAGGTTCTTTTCGCGTTGAACAATATCAAGATACGGCTATTCGCAGGGAGTGGATATGTTTACCAACGTAAATGTTGATTGTTGCAAAACACCAGGATGTAAAAACCTGGGGGTGCTGAATAGCCAGGATTATGTCGCACAGGGTAAAAATATTTTATGCCGTGAATGTGGTTACTTGTTTCCAGTGATATCTGAACAGTCGCTTAATATTTATCGTAATATTGTGAATCACTCCTGGAGAGGTTTGATTTGCCAATGTTCAACTTGCGGAGGCACGTCCCTCAAAAAATATGGATATTCTGCACAAGGCCAGAGGAGAATGTATTATCATCATTGTTCCAGAACTTTTATCACTCTGGATCATGTAAATACAACGCCGCGAAGAACACATTTAGCATTGATGATTGAGCAAGGGGCCTCACTTGCAGATATCCGTAAATTATTACTTCTTAATAGCACAGGGCTTAACCGTGAGTTGATGAAACTAGCCCGGGAAGTAAACTATAAAGAAAGTTGCCAGTACTCTTCTGCTTCTGATATTTCTCTCGCTACCCGCGCTTTTCGCGTAAAGTTTAACGGTAGTAACAACTATCTTTATAGTCTTGTTACCGCAGAAGAACAAAGCGGTAGAGTCGTCGCTATTTCAACAAATTATTCTTCATCAGCGGTAGAGTCGCATTATCAATATGCATCAAGTTATGAAGAGCGTTTGTCTCCAGGTACACTGGCGCATCACGTACAACGCAAGGAGTTACTTACTATGCGGCGTGATACCTTATTTGATATTGATTATGGTCGGGCGATATTACATCAAAACGATCCGGGGATGCTGGTGAAACCGGTTCTTCCGGCGTATCGCCATTTTGAACTGGTTAGAGCACTGACTGAAGCATATTCTATAAATATTCAACACTACCTTGATCACGAGTGCTTTATATTAGGCGGTTGTCTAATGGCTAATTTACAGCATATTCATCAAGGCCGGTGCCATATTTCATTTGTGAAAGAACGCGGCGAGAAAACGACTCATTATGATACGCCGCCGCGGTTGTTTTTGAGTGGTGGCGTGAGAAATAATGTTTGGCGTGCATTTTCCGCCCGTGATTATTCAATGGCTGTTTGTAACCTTACAGGAAACAAGAAAGCAAATGAAATGCGGTATTCGACGTTAGCAAGCGCGACTCGTTTTATCAACTTCCTGGAGGCTCATCCCTTTCTACTCTCATTAAACCGAATGTCGCCTGCCAATGTTGTCTCAACATTAGATATTTTCAAGCATCTCTGGAATAAACAGCTATAGCACAGTGCGATTTTATTATTACTTTTCCTAATTAATCCCTCAGAAATCCTGACCTTAAGCTATGATTATCAGGGCTTAGGGTCACTCGTGAGCGCTTACAGCCGTCAAAAACTCATCTCATCGCTGATGGCACAAATCCTTCAATGGTTCGTAAAAAACGAATTATTCCTACACTATAATCTGATTTTAACGATGATTCGTGCGGGGTAAAATAGTAAAAACAATCTATTCACCTGAAAGAGAAATAAAAAGTGAAACATCTGCATCGATTCTTTAGCAGTGATGCCTCGGGAGGCATTATTCTTATCATTGCCGCTATCCTGGCGATGATTATGGCCAATAGCGGCGCAACCAGTGGATGGTATCACGACTTTCTGGAGACGCCGGTTCAGCTCCGGGTTGGTTCACTCGAAATCAACAAAAACATGCTGTTATGGATAAATGACGCGCTGATGGCGGTATTTTTCCTGTTAGTCGGTCTGGAAGTTAAACGTGAACTGATGCAAGGATCGCTAGCCAGCTTACGGCAGGCCGCATTTCCAGTTATCGCCGCTATTGGTGGGATGATTGTTCCGGCATTACTCTATCTTGCCTTTAACTATGCCGATTCGATTACCCGCGAAGGGTGGGCGATCCCGGCGGCTACTGACATTGCCTTTGCACTTGGTGTGCTGGCGCTGTTGGGAAGTCGTGTTCCGTTAGCGCTGAAGATCTTTTTGATGGCTCTGGCTATTATCGACGATCTTGGGGCCATCATTATCATCGCATTGTTCTACACTAATGACTTATCGATGGCCTCTCTTGGTGTCGCGGCTGTAGCAATTGCGGTACTCGCGGTATTGAATCTGTGTGGTGTACGCCGCACGGGCGTCTATATTCTGGTTGGCGTGGTGTTGTGGACTGCGGTGTTGAAATCGGGGGTTCACGCAACCCTGGCGGGGGTAATTGTCGGCTTCTTTATTCCTTTGAAAGAGAAGCATGGGCGTTCTCCAGCGAAGCGATTGGAGCATGTGTTGCACCCGTGGGTGGCGTATCTGATTTTACCGCTGTTTGCATTTGCTAATGCTGGCGTTTCACTGCAAGGCGTCACGCTGGATGGCTTGACCTCCATTCTGCCATTGGGGATCATCGCTGGCTTGCTGATTGGCAAACCGCTGGGGATTAGTCTGTTCTGCTGGTTGGCGCTGCGTTTGAAACTGGCGCATCTGCCTGAGGGAACGACTTATCAGCAAATTATGGCGGTGGGGATCCTGTGCGGTATCGGTTTTACTATGTCTATCTTTATTGCCAGCCTGGCCTTTGGTAGCGTAGATCCAGAACTGATTAACTGGGCGAAACTCGGTATCCTGGTCGGTTCTATCTCTTCGGCGGTAATTGGATACAGCTGGTTACGCGTTCGTTTGCGTCCATCAGTTTGACAGGACGGTTTACCGGGGAGCCATAAACGGCTCCCTTTTCATTGTTATCAGGGAGAGAAATGAGCATGTCTCATATCAATTACAACCACTTGTATTACTTCTGGCATGTCTATAAAGAAGGTTCCGTGGTTGGCGCAGCGGAGGCGCTTTATTTAACACCACAAACCATTACCGGACAGATTCGGGCGCTGGAAGAGCGCCTGCAAGGCAAATTATTTAAGCGCAAGGGACGTGGTCTCGAACCCAGCGAGCTGGGAGAGCTGGTCTATCGCTATGCCGATAAAATGTTCACCTTAAGCCAGGAAATGCTGGATATCGTGAACTATCGCAAAGAATCCAATTTATTGTTTGACGTTGGCGTGGCTGATGCACTTTCTAAACGCCTGGTCAGTAGCGTACTTAACGCCGCAGTGGTAGAAGGCGAGCCGATTCATCTTCGCTGCTTCGAATCCACCCACGAAATGCTGCTGGAGCAATTAAGCCAGCATAAACTGGATATGATCATTTCCGACTGTCCGATAGATTCTACGCAGCAGGAAGGCCTGTTCTCCGTGAGAATTGGCGAATGTGGCGTGAGCTTCTGGTGTACAAATCCACCACCGGAAAAACCATTCCCGGCTTGTCTGGAAGAACGGCGGCTTTTGATTCCTGGACGGCGTTCAATGTTGGGACGCAAATTGCTTAACTGGTTTAACTCCCAGGGATTAAACGTAGAAATCCTTGGCGAGTTTGATGATGCCGCATTAATGAAAGCTTTTGGTGCGATGCACAATGCAATCTTCGTTGCTCCAACGCTTTATGCATATGACTTTTATGCCGATAAAACTGTCGTGGAAATTGGTCGCGTAGAAAATGTGATGGAAGAGTACCATGCCATTTTTGCTGAGCGGATGATTCAGCATCCAGCGGTACAGCGAATCTGCAATACGGATTATTCTGCGCTTTTTAGTCCAGCGGCGCGTTAATCGGCAACTCCCCCAAAGTTAAGGTGGGGGAGATAGATTAGTTGTACATTACCACGATTTTGACTCGGCTCATTATTTGTCCGCTTGAGACATTATTTCCATATGTACGCGGGCGAATAAATAGAGGAATCTGATTACTTCCTTCATGGGGATGCTGAAAAGCATAGCTATTGCTTTTGCCATACTGGATTTCATTCGTACCATCATTGGAGAGTTGAAAGCCTATTTGACCCGCACCGTCCTCACTGTTTTCTAACTCATTTTTTAATATGCTGGTTCCTGACTCCTGTATCGTCACCGGTTCAAAGTAATATTCAACTTCGATGGGTTCAAAAACTAATTCACCTTGCTCGCCCTGGATGCAGTCAAATCTTATATGATGAAACTGATAATTTTCACTATTGATACGAGACAGTACAAATCGTCCAGTGTCGATGGATTTGTCTTCAAAACCACAAGTCATTAAGTTAACCTGTAAAATGGTATTTAAATTAAAGTTAAAGCGGACGCTGTTACAATTAGTATTACTCCCTATGCATGAGCTCACTTCAATTTCGAACAACAAAGGAAAAGGTGCCCCTGGAAAAATATCTGAGATGTAAGAATTATCTGGTAACGAAGTAATAGAATATGGAATCGTGAAATTTATTGCAGATAAGATTTCTTCTAAATTATAAGATGATTTACCGGGTAGTTCTATTTTTTTACCGTTAGATTCAAAAGGAAAATTAATAATATAATGACGCCCCCCACTTTAAACCTTAAGGCGTTCAGTGTTAAAAAATGAACTTTAATGGTGTTGGTCGTATCTTGCAAATCCGCACACTCAATGATATTTCCAGTGTTTTCAATTTTTTCAACAGCGAGATTACCTTTCATATTAAGTGGGTTTAGAGTGTAAGTTCCACGTTGTTCACCGACATTGGTCAGTGTACAGGGAGCACTTTGCACAATAAAAGAATATAGACTCAAGGAGAGCAATAAAAGCCACTTCATAGTAAACTCCTTTTACTGACATATATATATTTTATTTTCATCGATAACGTTTTTAAAAGTAATGGTACAAAATAAGTTCTGTTCATCGTTGAGAGCAATTTTTATGCCGGTGGATAAAGGTTGCATAATATTGGCAGAAAGGCTATTTTTTCTGCCAATATCATAAAAATCATCATATTCACTATGATGATTGTGTTTATCATTTTCGTAAAGATGGTCGCTGAATGTCCTGTAATCCTGCGAAGCATAACGCCAGGCGGCCACGCTAAAGCGAGTAGCCGTTTGCACTAGATATTTATTATAGGCAACCTGATAGCTCGTACCTTCGTGTGTTATATCATTATTTAACTTACTACTCGATCGGGTAGCGTCAAAAGAGATGGCACCCAGCGGTGTATTCCAACCATTTCCCAGGGTTATAGCATTATAGTTATCGGATAAAATCGTACCGCCATAAAGTGTCAAAAGATTGTTGAGGCCATATATATAATTTGCCTCGAGAAAGTCCTCCTGATTGTTTACACCATATATCTTACTGCGTCCGGCGATAAAATCGAAATTTGAAACACCTGGTTGCAGCATGTTGGGCACGGAAGAGTAGGGCACCAAAAAGGAACGAACACTACCATCTGCTTCTTTTATGCTGACATCGAGATCAGCGCCGCTGCCCGAAAGTTGCAAATCTGCGATAGTAAATGGTCCCGGAGGAACCTCTTTTTGGTAAATGATGTCGCCATTTTGCGAAACCGTTATCAATGCATTACTTTGCGCAATACCTTGTACTAAAGGTGTAAAGCTCTGCATGGAATCAGGTAACATTTGCATATCGCGAAATAAGCGTATTCCGCTAAATCGCAGAGAGTCGAATATGAGTGAGGATGTATAATTTTCTCCTATCTGAACTGTGCTTAATATTTGCGACCAGCCACGTTCCAGGTAAAGAGTATTACTTTGCCATGTGCCTTTCATATCATCAGGCTTGCTATAGCTGGCATCAGAGTGTAATTGCCAACTAAATAATTTAATCCGCTGTTAAAACGACCATAACTGGCTGTATTACTGTTATTATTACTGTCATAAGAGCGATACTGACTTAAATTATAGGAGGTATAAAAAGCATCAATGCCGCGATCCCAACTTTCTGGGGGAACGTAGCCTCTTTCAAGTTCAATGATATACGCCTGTGTGATCTTTAAATTTAGTCGGTGTTCACTGATATTGACCACCATGAACTGCTTCATCCAGTGAAATACAATTATCTTCTGTATTGATCTTATCGGTCTTCACCCCCAGTTTGGTGAACAGCTCCTCAGGCAGACATGGTTTGGTTGGTGACTCTGGGATCATGATATCTTGTTTTCCACGCCACTGGTGGTTTACATAAACATCAAGTTCGTAGTTTCCTGGAAGCGGTTGTTTATTATCTAAATGATATTCAGAAACTTTTTCTCCTCTCATGCCGCCGATCATAAAGTGTGTATCAAAAGTTTCTTCAGCATAACCTGGAAAAGAATACAAAATAATAATTGCAGCGACCCATCGTGTCGTCCTTAACATAACTTTTACCTGTTATTTTGCAGCGATTTTACTATTGATATTATTCCCGTAATCATCAACTACCGTTAGTTCATACTCTGAGGCGTTGTTATTTTTTAATGTAATGTCGTTATTAGAAAATGGAGGCAGTAGGATACTTTCATTATTAACTTTCACGTTTTGTGCTTTGATAGTTGTAACTGTTATCCAGTTGGCTGTTTCATTGTTTATTGAGATGGCGTTGTTTTTCTTTTTGATATTTAATTGAGAAAGGATTTTTTTATCTACCGGAGCTATTCCGCTTGGACGCCAAAGTAACTTTATACGGTTTTTCAATGCAAGTTTAATTTTGTTTTTTCCAGCATTTTGTGGGTTGTTTGGAGGGATGTCCATAACATTTAGATAAAATAAACTTTCTTTATTGTGAGGTGAATTGTTTGGCATTTTTTTATTTTTAGTTGTTGGCCAGAACCTCCTGCTACACGACTTACTGGCGGAGTGAGAATAAATGGGACCTGAATTTTTTCTGGCGCGATAGTTGTGTTTCCATCATCGATCCATGCCTGAATCAAAGAGGCATTTTTGCTTTGATTCATTAACTGTACGAGAACTTCTCTGTTTTTTTCTGGATAGATAATACGCGTACCATAGATGACCACACCCGCATGAACAGGTAAAATAAAAAATGACATCAGCAATGCTGTTATAATTCTCATGTAATCACTCCGTAAATAATACCGGTAGCAGAGCTACCGGCATAAAAATTTTAATCTGCACTGATTTTAATCGTCACGGTTGACTCCACGGAGCCTTTTGTTACAGGATCGGTACTTGTACGCTCATATTGTGCATTTAAATTAAGAAAATATTGTCCAGAACCATTATCTTTCAGCGGTGTTTTTACACCTGGTAACATTCTTCTCATATTTCCATCACCGAGGAAAATGGCAAAGCCAACGTTTTCAGCAGTTCCTTTATTCAACGTAAAGTTATTAGCATCAAACTCTGAGGCTAATACTTCGATATTTGTTGCTGTATTGCCATCACACTGAATTTCTAAGTCATGAGCGGTTGAACCGGTTTTTAAAGTATAGATTTCATTATTAATAAGTTGATTCATTGCACTGGTTACAACATCTTCGACAACAATATCGGTTATTGAATCACCATTAACAAAGTCACACGTTGTATCAACAACTTCTCCTCTAACGGTTAGTGTTCCTTGATCGACATCCTTGGCGAAGGTTGTTACGCTGAATATCAACGTTGTCGCCACGAACGGAATAATATACTTTTTCATAAATCATCCTTAATTGACTAGTATGGAAGGTTGCTCATTTTCAAACCTGATTATGTGATCAGGTTGTTACTATTTATATTAATGTTTAAGTTTTTAAATTTTTGATGTGATGTTGATGAAATGTTGAAAGTTTAATATTCTTCGTTGCTCGCTTCTTTATAAAAGTTCTGGGGTTCACTCATTAGAGTGAAGAGTAGAATATTTGAGTGCATGTTTCAGGTTTTTTTATTTCTCTGCAGTGAATTAATATACATCAGATGTAATTTTATTCTGAATAACATCTTTCTTTGGGGGGGGATCCTGATGAGGGATGTTTGTCATAAGGAACATACTTTCATTGATGCTCTGAAGGTATTTACTCATTTCCGGAGATGTTTTGTCGTAATCGTGCATATACTTACTCAATTCTTGATACACATCATTATTTAGCGTTACATTGTCGCGAACTAATGTTTGAACCAATGGAATCAAAATTTCGAAACGAGACGCTTTGTCATCAATACTTCCCAGTGTTTTGAATACTCCTGTATATATGTTACCTAAGTACTTATTGACAAGTTGAGTGGTCCATCGAACAGGCATAATATCTTCACAGAGAAGGTTTTTTATTTTTGTTTTAATGAAGAATACTCCAAATATATTACATTTTTTTAAGAAAAGATTATTTATTTCTCCATTGAAAAAGGTTGTGTTTGATAAGTCACTTTCAAAGCATGATATATTTGATAATATACAAGTGGAATAATAACCATATGTCAGGTTGCTCTTTTCTATCGTTAAGTTTGATAGCAATATTTTATGTATGTTAATATTTGGAGCAGTCAAGTACTGGATTTTTTGCTTGTTAAGTTCATAAATCTCCATGGATTTATTATAGGGTAATAAAAGTATAAATTCCTTTATATAATACCCGTCGTAAGAAAAGACAACATTAAATTTATTGGTGGTCGTTTTTTCAGTTGTGCAGCAAGCTGTTTTTTGTATTAATTGATTAGTCGTAATTTTAAAAGATGATAATTTTTCACAAAGCAGTAAATATGCTGTGTTGCTAGTTTTAAAATTCTGCCATGTTATATCTTGGTTAACATCGATGGATAAGTAAGGGATTTTTTGATATTGCCCATTGTATAACTCAGGGTATGTATTCATTTTAATTAGCTTTTTGAGTTCCTTGCTAAGATAACCTTTTTTCTTGTCTATTTCTCTGTATTTTCTGTTTAGCAAGGTATCCTGTTGATCATAAAATGACTGAACTTTTTTGCAGGCTTCATAAAATATTTCAGGAGTATATAACTGATCGTATATTTCCTGATCGAAGTTTGTCTTTAAAAATTTAAGGAATTTGACATGGCAATCTTCTGATATCTTAATATCTTCAGTAATATATTCACTTGTGAAGTCATCAAAAACATCCAATCTAAGTAATGTGATGTTTTTGTCTTTTAAAAAAGAAAGTTGGATTGTGTGTTCTTGGACTTTACATCTATAAAAATGCGCATCTATCAAATTAGTCTGTTGAAATAAAAAATGAAGTGCTGGAGATATTTTAGGTAACTGTTGGCTTCTAAAAAAATCATCAAATAAAATAATTAACTCTGTTTTATACTCGCATAATATTTTTAATGAATTGTCTTTTCTTGTTTCCTTTATTGTTTCATTATCTGCTATATTTGATTTATAAAGATAATGTGGCAAAGTATATATACCATCTTTCATTATCAGTCCTTGAATTTGATGAGTTTTTTTATTAATTTATTTTAAAGTATATGTGATTACTATCAAAAATCGCTCATTAGTTTTTAATAAGTACATTATAAATAAGTATTTAACCTGTATTGATTGTGGTTAATAATTTATTAGATTTAATAAAGTGATATTTATGGATGGTTAAAGAGTATAGGAATTTAATTCAAAAATAGAGTGATCTTAAGTTTAAGACCTCAATGTGTATCACGATCTCCACATTCTATGTAGGGGAGTCTGGAGATTGAGTAGATATTCTTATTCAGAATGTATCAGCCGATGGTTCTGCGCTTTTTAAGCCACGAAGAGTCCAGAGAGTGTAACGGCATGTCTGCAAGCACCTGCAACTTTTGACTATCTGACAACCGGCAGTGTGTTTTCTCACGCATCACAAAAGCAGCAGGCATAAAAAAACCCGCTTGCGCGGGCTTTTTCACAAAGCTTCAGCAAATTGGCGATTAAGCCAGTTTGTTGATCTGTGCAGTCAGGTTAGCCTTATGACGTGCAGCTTTGTTTTTGTGGATCAGACCTTTAGCAGCCTGACGGTCCACGATCGGTTGCATTTCGTTAAATGCTTTCTGTGCAGCAGCTTTGTCGCCAGCTTCGATAGCTGCGTATACTTTCTTGATGAAAGTACGCATCATAGAGCGACGGCTTGCGTTGTGCTTACGAGCCTTTTCAGACTGAATGGCGCGCTTCTTAGCTGATTTGATATTAGCCAAGGTCCAACTCCCAAATGTGTTCTATATGGACAATTCAAAGGCCGAGGAATATGCCCTTTTAGCCTTCTTTTGTCAATGGATTTGTGCAAATAAGCGCCGTTAATGTGCCGGCACTCGTTACGTAGTGATGGCGCAGGATTCTACCAGCTTGCGTGGTGCGAATACAGCTTTTCCGCGATAAAAATTGCAGCAGGCGGTCTGTTTCTTCCCGTAATTTGCGGCATGGCAATGAAAAGCCACTTCTTTCTGATTTCGGTACTCAATCGCCGGTTAACCTTGACCGCTGTACAAGGTATACTCGGACGATTTTCACTGTTTTGAGCCAGACATGAAGCTGATACGCGGCATACATAATCTCAGCCAGGCCCCGCAAGAAGGGTGTGTGCTGACTATTGGTAATTTCGACGGCGTGCATCGCGGTCATCGCGCGCTGTTACAGGGCTTGCAGGAAGAAGGGCGCAAGCGCAACTTACCGGTGATGGTGATGCTTTTTGAACCTCAACCACTGGAACTGTTTGCTACCGATAAAGCCCCGGCACGGCTGACCCGACTGCGGGAAAAACTGCGTTACCTTGCAGAGTGTGGCGTTGATTACGTGCTGTGCGTGCGTTTCGACAGGCGTTTCGCGGCGTTAACCGCGCAAAATTTCATCAGTGACCTTCTGGTGAAGCATTTGCGGGTAAAATTTCTTGCTGTAGGGGATGATTTCCGCTTTGGCGCTGGTCGTGAAGGCGATTTCTTGTTATTACAGAAAGCTGGCGCGGAATACGGCTTCGATATCACCAGTACGCAAACTTTTTGCGAAGGTGGCGTGCGCATCAGCAGTACCGCTGTACGTCAGGCGCTGGCGGATGACAATCTGGCTCTGGCAGAAAGTTTACTGGGGCACCCGTTTGCCATCTCCGGGCGTGTGGTCCACGGTGATGAATTAGGGCGCACTATAGGTTTCCCGACGGCGAATGTACCGCTGCGCCGTCAGGTTTCCCCGGTGAAAGGGGTTTATGCGGTAGAAGTGCTGGGCCTCGGTGAAAAGCCGTTACCCGGCGTTGCAAACATCGGAACACGCCCAACGGTTGCCGGTATTCGCCAGCAGCTGGAAGTGCATTTGTTAGATGTTGCAATGGACCTGTATGGTCGCCATATACAAGTAGTGCTGCGTAAAAAAATACGCAATGAGCAGCGATTTGCGTCGCTGGACGAACTGAAAGCGCAGATTGCGCGTGATGAATTAACCGCCCGCGAATTTTTTGGGCTAACAAAACCGGCTTAAGCCTGTTATGTAATCAAACCGAAATACGGAACCGAGAATCTGATGAGTGACTATAAATCAACCCTGAATTTGCCGGAAACAGGGTTCCCGATGCGTGGCGATCTCGCCAAGCGCGAACCGGGAATGCTGGCGCGTTGGACTGATGATGATCTGTACGGCATCATCCGTGCGGCTAAAAAAGGCAAAAAAACCTTCATTCTGCATGATGGCCCTCCTTATGCGAATGGCAGCATTCATATTGGTCACTCGGTTAACAAGATTCTGAAAGACATTATCGTGAAGTCCAAAGGGCTTTCCGGTTATGACTCGCCGTATGTGCCTGGCTGGGACTGCCACGGTCTGCCGATCGAGCTGAAAGTAGAGCAAGAATACGGTAAGCCGGGTGAGAAATTCACCGCTGCCGAGTTCCGCGCCAAGTGCCGCGAATACGCTGCGACCCAGGTTGACGGTCAGCGCAAAGACTTTATCCGTCTGGGCGTGCTGGGCGACTGGTCGCACCCGTACCTGACTATGGACTTCAAAACTGAAGCCAATATCATCCGCGCGCTGGGCAAAATCATCGGCAACGGTCACCTGCACAAAGGCGCGAAGCCGGTGCACTGGTGCGTTGACTGCCGTTCTGCGCTGGCGGAAGCGGAAGTTGAGTATTACGACAAAACTTCTCCGTCCATCGACGTCGCTTTCCAGGCAGTCGATCAGGATGCACTGAAAGCAAAATTTGCCGTAAGCAACGTTAACGGCCCAATCTCGCTGGTGATCTGGACCACTACGCCGTGGACTTTGCCTGCCAACCGCGCAATCTCCATTGCACCGGATTTCGACTATGCGCTGGTGCAGATCGACGGTCAGGCCGTGATTCTGGCGAAAGATCTGGTTGAAAGCGTAATGCAGCGTATCGGCGTGACCGATTACACCATTCTCGGCACGGTAAAAGGTGCGGAGCTGGAGCTGCTGCGCTTTACCCATCCGTTTATGGGCTTCGACGTTCCGGCAATTCTTGGCGATCACGTTACGCTGGATGCCGGTACCGGTGCCGTTCACACCGCGCCAGGCCACGGTCCGGACGACTATGTGATCGGTCAGAAATATGGTCTGGAAACCGCTAACCCGGTTGGCCCGGACGGTACTTATCTGCCGGGTACTTACCCGACGCTGGATGGTGTTAACGTCTTCAAAGCGAACGACATCGTCGTTGCGCTGCTACAGGAAAAAGGCGCGCTGCTGCACGTTGAGAAAATGCAGCACAGCTATCCGTGCTGCTGGCGTCACAAAACGCCGATCATCTTCCGCGCTACGCCGCAGTGGTTCGTCAGCATGGATCAGAAAGGTCTGCGTGCGCAGTCACTGAAAGAGATCAAAGGCGTGCAGTGGATCCCTGACTGGGGCCAGGCGCGTATCGAGTCGATGGTCGCTAACCGTCCTGACTGGTGTATCTCCCGTCAGCGCACCTGGGGCGTACCGATGTCACTGTTCGTGCACAAAGACACGGAAGAGCTGCATCCGCGTACCCTCGAACTGATGGAAGAAGTGGCAAAACGCGTTGAAGTTGATGGCATTCAGGCATGGTGGGATCTTGATGCGAAAGAGATCCTCGGCGACGAAGCTGATCAGTACGTGAAAGTGCCGGATACGCTGGACGTATGGTTTGACTCCGGATCTACCCACTCTTCTGTTGTTGACGTGCGTCCGGAATTTGCTGGTCACGCAGCGGACATGTATCTGGAAGGTTCTGACCAGCACCGTGGCTGGTTCATGTCTTCCCTGATGATCTCCACCGCGATGAAAGGCAAAGCGCCGTATCGTCAGGTACTGACCCACGGCTTTACCGTGGATGGTCAGGGTCGCAAGATGTCTAAATCCATCGGCAACACCGTTTCGCCGCAGGATGTGATGAACAAACTGGGCGCGGATATTCTGCGTCTGTGGGTGGCATCAACGGACTACACCGGTGAAATGGCCGTTTCTGACGAGATCCTGAAACGTGCAGCCGACAGCTATCGTCGTATCCGTAACACTGCACGTTTCCTGCTGGCAAACCTGAACGGTTTCGATCCGGCAAAAGATATGGTGAAACCGGAAGAGATGGTGGTACTGGATCGCTGGGCCGTAGGTTGTGCGAAAGCGGCGCAGGAAGACATCCTCAAGGCGTACGAAGCATACGATTTCCACGAAGTGGTACAGCGTCTGATGCGCTTCTGCTCCGTTGAGATGGGCTCTTTCTACCTCGACATCATTAAGGACCGCCAGTACACCGCGAAAGCGGACAGCGTGGCGCGTCGTAGCTGCCAGACTGCGCTGTATCACATCGCAGAAGCGCTGGTTCGCTGGATGGCACCAATCCTCTCCTTCACCGCTGATGAAGTGTGGGGCTATCTGCCGGGCGAACGTGAAAAATACGTCTTCACCGGCGAGTGGTACGAAGGCCTGTTTGGTCTGGCAGACAGCGAAGCGATGAACGATGCGTTCTGGGACGAGCTGCTGAAAGTGCGTGGCGAAGTGAACAAAGTCATTGAGCAAGCACGTGCCGACAAGAAAGTGGGTGGCTCGCTGGAAGCGGCAGTAACCTTGTATGCAGAACCGGAACTGGCGGCGAAACTGACCGCGCTGGGCGATGAATTACGATTTGTCCTGTTGACCTCCGGCGCTACCGTTGCAGACTATAACGACGCCCCTGCTGATGCTCAGCAGAGCGAAGTACTCAAAGGGCTGAAAGTCGCGTTGAGTAAAGCCGAAGGTGAGAAGTGCCCACGCTGCTGGCACTACACCCAGGATGTCGGCAAGGTGGCGGAACACGCAGAAATCTGCGGCCGCTGTGTCAGCAACGTCGCCGGTGACGGTGAAAAACGTAAGTTTGCCTGATGAGTCAATCGATCTGTTCAACAGGGCTACGCTGGCTGTGGCTGGTGGTAGTCGTGCTGATTATCGATCTGGGCAGCAAATACCTGATCCTCCAGAACTTTGCTCTGGGGGATACGGTCCCGCTGTTCCCGTCGCTTAATCTGCATTATGCGCGTAACTATGGCGCGGCGTTTAGTTTCCTTGCCGATAGCGGCGGCTGGCAGCGTTGGTTCTTTGCCGGTATTGCGATTGGTATTAGCGTGATTCTGGTAGTGATGATGTATCGCTCGAAGGCCACGCAGAAGCTGAACAATATCGCTTACGCGCTGATTATTGGCGGCGCGCTGGGCAACCTGTTCGACCGCCTGTGGCACGGCTTCGTTGTCGATATGATCGACTTCTACGTCGGCGACTGGCACTTCGCCACCTTCAACCTCGCCGATACTGCTATCTGTGTCGGTGCGGCACTGATTGTGCTGGAAGGTTTTTTACCTTCGAAAGCGAAAAAACAATAATAAACCCTGCCGGATGCGATGCTGACGCATCTTATCCGGCCTACAGATTGCTGTGAAATCGTAGGCCGCATCCGGCAAAAATCCTCAAAATATAAGAGCAAACCTGCATGTCTGAATCTGTACAGAGCAATAGCGCCGTCCTGGTGCACTTCACGCTAAAACTCGACGATGGCACCACCGCCGAGTCTACCCGCAACAACGGTAAACCGGCGCTGTTCCGCCTGGGCGATGCTTCTCTCTCCGAAGGTCTGGAGCAACACCTGCTGGGGCTGAAAGTGGGTGATAAAACCACCTTCTCGCTGGAGCCAGATGCGGCGTTTGGCGTGCCGTCACCGGACCTGATTCAGTACTTCTCCCGCCGTGAGTTTATGGATGCAGGCGAGCCAGAAATTGGTGCAATCATGCTTTTTACCGCAATGGATGGCAGTGAGATGCCTGGCGTGATCCGCGAAATTAACGGCGACTCCATTACCGTTGATTTCAATCATCCGCTGGCCGGGCAGACCGTTCATTTTGATATTGAAGTGCTGGAAATCGATCCGGCACTGGAGGCGTAACATGCAGATCCTGTTGGCCAACCCGCGTGGTTTTTGTGCCGGGGTAGACCGCGCTATCAGCATTGTTGAAAACGCGCTGGCCATTTACGGCGCACCGATATATGTCCGTCACGAAGTGGTGCATAACCGCTACGTGGTCGATAGCCTGCGGGAGCGTGGGGCTATCTTTATTGAGCAGATTAGCGAAGTCCCGGACGGCGCGATCCTGATTTTCTCCGCACACGGTGTTTCTCAGGCGGTACGTAACGAAGCGAAAAGCCGTGATTTGACGGTGTTTGATGCCACCTGTCCGCTGGTGACCAAAGTGCATATGGAAGTCGCCCGTGCCAGCCGCCGTGGTGAAGAGTCTATTCTTATCGGTCACGCCGGTCACCCGGAAGTGGAAGGGACGATGGGTCAGTACAGCAACCCGGAAGGGGGAATGTATCTGGTCGAATCGCCGGACGATGTGTGGAAACTGACGGTCAAAAACGAAGAGAAACTCTCCTTTATGACCCAAACCACGCTGTCGGTGGATGACACGTCTGATGTGATCGACGCGCTGCGTAAACGCTTCCCGAAAATTGTCGGTCCGCGCAAAGATGACATTTGCTACGCCACCACTAACCGTCAGGAAGCGGTACGCGCTCTGGCAGAACAGGCGGAAGTAGTACTGGTGGTTGGTTCAAAAAACTCTTCCAACTCCAACCGTCTGGCGGAACTGGCCCAGCGTATGGGCAAACGCGCGTTTTTAATTGACGATGCGAAAGATATCCAGGAAGAGTGGGTAAAAGGCGTGAACTGCGTTGGCGTAACTGCGGGCGCATCGGCTCCGGATATTCTGGTGCAGAATGTAGTCGCACGTTTACAGCAACTGGGCGGTGGTGAAGCCATTTCGCTGGAAGGCCGTGAAGAAAACATTGTTTTCGAAGTGCCAAAAGAGCTGCGTGTCGATATTCGTGAAGTCGAGTAAAGATTAATCATTCAAAACCAGCACATTCGTTGCTGGTTTTTTTTAGCTGTACTCTTCTGCGGAGGCAAGGATGATGAGCAAGATAGCTTATGGATTGGCGGGATTTTTGGCTTTTGTATTTTGTTTGGGAGCGGCCAATGGCGCTTCGCAGCTTGAATTTCCGTTCTGGGATCGAAATTATTCCGGGACGATTGCGGGTAAGCAGGTAAGTGTCGATATCACGCGGATTAACAACGACCTTCATGGTAGCTATTGCTATGAACCCTGCAATCAGAGAAAAATGCGATTAATTCTGCGTGGATCTCTCCAGGTTAAGCGGTTGCTTCTTGAGGAGCGCGCACAGACACTTTCTGGTCAATGGGATGCTGAAGTTTCACCGATTGAGATAAAAGGTGTATGGACTTCAGCCGATAAAAAACACCATTTCCCCATTGCGCTTAACTATAACAAACCCAAAAACGATCCGGGCATTGATCTGGTGCTGGTGGCGGAAGTGAATGACGATTACGACCCTTCCAAAGCGATCGACTGTAATAATGTTCCGGTCATTTCAGCAATAAAATTATATCGTGATGGGAAACCGATACAGACCTTATATACTGCTTCTATCGGCACTTGTAGCATTTTTACGCCTCAATGGAAGGATGTTAATTTTGATGGTTATCCGGATCTTTCCATTCCGCAAGAGTTACCCGCTGGACCCAATATCCCCGAACAAACCTGGCTTTACGATCCCTCAACACAACGTTTTGTTGATGCGCCTGCGTCTTATCAGGAAATCACCTCGCCGGAGCCAGATGCAGAATATAAGCAGATCGTCAGCCATTGGCGAGGAAGCTGCTGTAGTCACGGGGTTGACGTTTATCGCTGGAAGGGGAAAGAGGTTGAATTGATCGAGAGAGGTTCAAGTTATCTTCAGCCCGTGCTAAGCAAAGGTAAAATGTATACCTGCTACGTAATTCCTTCCTATCACGATGGCCGCATTTTTTATCTGCAGGAACGTAAGAATGGTCATCTGACGCCGACTTTTACTGATGTGAAGGGGTGTGAGCCATTTCAGTTAACCACGGATATCCGCACAGTCATTCAGTCACAGAAACCAGGTATGAAGCCGGAATCCATTGAAATTCAGTGGCAGGAAGATAAAGCGTCTCCAGGGGAATTTTGCCCGCTAGTACCGTTTGTTGAAGGCGATAAACTTAGCCCGCGTCTGGTGACGAATAAAGATATTTCGGATATCTGTATCAGCCGCGATGAGTTCAAAGCCATGAGCAAGTAACAAGCCAGGAGAGACAGTAATGACAAAACTTATACCCATCTTCCTTGATACAGACCCAGGCATTGACGATGCGGTCGCCATTGCCGCCGCGATTTTTGCCCCCGAACTCGACCTGCAACTGATGACCACCGTCGCGGGTAATGTTTCGGTTGAGAAAACTACCCGCAACGCCCTGCAACTGCTGCATTTCTGGAATGCGGATATTCCGCTCGCCCAGGGAGCCGCTGTGCCGCTGGTACGCGCACCGCGTAATGCAGCATCTGTGCACGGTGAATCGGGAATGGCTGGCTACGACTTTGTCGAGCACAACAGAAGCCCACTGGACAAACCCGCATTTCTGGCGATTCGTGATGCCCTGCTGCGTGCGCCTGAGCCTGTTACGCTGGTAGCCATCGGCCCGTTAACCAATATTGCGCTGTTACTTTCACAATGCCCGGAATGCAAACCGCATATTCGCCGTCTGGTGATCATGGGCGGTTCTGCCGGACGCGGCAACTGTACGCCAAACGCCGAGTTTAATATCGCTGCCGATCCAGAAGCGGCAGCCTGTGTCTTCCGTAGCGGCATCGAAATCGTTATGTGCGGTCTGGATGTCACCAATCAGGCAATATTAACTCCTGACTATCTCGCTACTTTGCCGGAGTTGAATCGTACCGGGAAAATGTTGCACGCCCTGTTTAGCCACTACCGTAGCGGCAGTATGCAAAGCGGTCTGCGTATGCACGATCTCTGCGCCATCGCCTGGCTGGTGCGCCCAGACTTGTTCACTCTCAAACCGTGTTTTGTGGCGGTGGAAACTCAGGGTGAATTTACCTCAGGTACTACGGTTGTTGATATTGATGGTTGCCTGAGTAAACCTGCAAACGTGCAGGTGGCGCTGGATCTGGATGTGAAAGGTTTCCAGCAGTGGGTGGCTGAGGTGCTGGCTCTGGCGTCGTAACCTGTCACATGTTATCGGCATGCAGTCATTCATCGACTCATGCCTTTCACTGATATCCCTCCCTGTTTATCATTAATTTCTAATTATCAGCGTTTTTGGCTGGCGGCGTAGCGATGCGCTGGTTACTCTGAAAACGGTCTATGCAAATTAACAAAAGAGAATAGCTATGCATGATGCAAACATCCGCGTTGCCATCGCGGGAGCCGGGGGGCGTATGGGCCGCCAGTTGATTCAGGCGGCGCTGGCATTAGAAGGCGTGCAGCTGGGCGCGGCGCTGGAGCGCGAAGGATCTTCTTTACTGGGCAGCGACGCCGGTGAGCTGGCGGGTGCAGGAAAAACAGGCGTTACTGTGCAAAGCAGCCTTGATGCGATAAAAGATGATTTTGATGTGTTTATCGATTTTACCCGTCCGGAAGGTACGTTGAATCATCTCGCTTTTTGTCGCCAGCATGGCAAAGGGATGGTGATCGGCACTACGGGGTTTGACGAAGCCGGTAAACAGGCGATTCGTGACGCCGCCGCCGATATTGCGATTGTCTTTGCCGCCAATTTTAGCGTTGGCGTTAACGTCATGCTTAAGCTGCTGGAGAAAGCAGCCAAAGTGATGGGTGACTACACCGATATCGAAATTATTGAAGCACATCATAGACATAAAGTTGATGCGCCTTCAGGCACCGCACTGGCAATGGGAGAGGCGATCGCCCACGCCCTGGATAAAGATCTGAAAGATTGCGCGGTCTACAGTCGTGAAGGCCATACCGGTGAACGTGTGCCTGGCACCATTGGTTTTGCCACCGTGCGTGCAGGTGACATCGTTGGCGAACATACCGCGATGTTTGCCGATATTGGTGAGCGTCTGGAGATCACCCATAAGGCGTCCAGCCGCATGACATTTGCTAACGGTGCGGTAAGATCGGCTTTGTGGTTGAGTGGTAAGGAAAGTGGTCTTTTTGATATGCGAGATGTGCTTGATCTCAATAATTTGTAACCACAAAACATTTGTGATGGTGCAAAAATAACATATTTAATTTATTGATTATAAAGGGCTTTAATTTTTAGCCCTTTTATTTTGAGTTTTTTATTTATAAAATCGTATAGTGTGCTAAAAATAACATGTTTTCTCTTCTGTTTTTGTTGTTTTAATGTAAATTTTGACCATTTGGTCCACTTTTTTCTACGCGTTTTGATTTTATACAATCTTCTTGCTGCGCAAGCGTTTTCCAGAACGGGTTATATGATCTTTTTGTCGCTTAATGCCTGCAAAACATGCATGAGCCACAAAATAATATAAAAAATACCACCATTAAGTTGACTTTTAGCTCTCATCTCTCCAGAATGCCGCCGTTTGCCAGAAATTCGTCGGTAAGCAGATTTGCATTGATTTACGTCATCATTGTGAATTAATATGCAAATAAAGTGAGTGAATATTCTCTGGAGGGTGTTTTGATTAAGTCAGCGCTATTGGTTCTGGAAGACGGAACCCAGTTTCACGGTCGGGCCATAGGGGCAACAGGTTCGGCGGTTGGGGAAGTCGTTTTCAATACTTCAATGACCGGTTATCAAGAAATCCTCACTGATCCTTCCTATTCTCGTCAAATCGTTACTCTTACTTATCCCCATATTGGCAATATCGGCACTAATGACGCCGATGAAGAATCTTCTCAGGTACATGCACAAGGTCTGGTGATTCGCGACCTGCCGCTGATTGCCAGCAACTTCCGTAATACCGAAGACCTCTCTTCTTACCTTAAACGCCATAACATCGTGGCGATTGCTGATATCGATACCCGTAAGCTGACGCGTTTACTGCGTGAGAAAGGCGCACAGAATGGCTGCATTATCGCAGGCGATAACCCGGATGCGGCGCTGGCGTTAGAAAAAGCCCGCGCGTTCCCAGGTCTGAACGGCATGGATCTGGCAAAAGAAGTGACCACCGCAGAATCCTATAGCTGGACACAAGGGAGCTGGACGCTGACCGGCGGCCTGCCAGAAGCGAAGAAAGAAGACGAGCTGCCGTTCCATGTTGTGGCTTATGATTTTGGTGCCAAGCGCAACATCCTGCGCATGTTGGTGGATAGAGGCTGCCGCCTGACCATCGTTCCGGCGCAAACCTCTGCGGAAGATGTACTGAAAATGAATCCAGACGGTATCTTCCTCTCCAACGGTCCTGGCGACCCGGCACCGTGTGATTACGCTATTACTGCCATCCAGAAATTCCTCGAAACCGACATCCCGGTATTCGGCATCTGCCTCGGCCATCAGTTGCTGGCGCTGGCGAGCGGTGCGAAGACTGTCAAAATGAAATTTGGACACCACGGCGGCAACCATCCGGTTAAAGATGTTGAAAAAAACGTGGTGATGATCACCGCCCAGAACCACGGTTTTGCGGTGGATGAAGCAACATTACCTGCAAACCTGCGTGTTACGCATAAATCCCTGTTCGACGGTACGTTACAGGGCATTCATCGCACCGATAAACCGGCATTCAGCTTCCAGGGCCACCCTGAAGCCAGTCCGGGTCCACACGACGCCGCGCCGTTGTTCGACCACTTTATCGAGTTAATTGAGCAGTACCGTAAAACCGCTAAGTAATCAGGAGTAAAAGAGCCATGCCAAAACGTACAGATATAAAAAGTATCCTGATTCTGGGTGCGGGCCCGATTGTTATCGGTCAGGCGTGTGAGTTTGACTACTCTGGCGCGCAAGCATGTAAAGCCCTGCGCGAAGAGGGTTACCGCGTCATTCTGGTGAACTCCAACCCAGCGACCATCATGACCGACCCGGAAATGGCTGATGCGACCTACATCGAGCCGATTCACTGGGAAGTGGTACGCAAGATTATTGAAAAAGAGCGTCCGGACGCGGTGCTGCCAACGATGGGCGGTCAGACAGCGCTGAACTGTGCGCTGGAGCTGGAGCGTCAGGGCGTGCTGGAAGAGTTCGGCGTCACCATGATTGGTGCCACCGCCGATGCGATTGATAAAGCCGAAGACCGCCGCCGTTTCGACGTGGCGATGAAGAAAATCGGTCTGGAAACTGCGCGTTCCGGTATCGCGCACACCATGGAAGAAGCGCTGGCAGTTGCCGCTGATGTGGGCTTCCCGTGCATTATTCGCCCATCCTTTACTATGGGCGGTAGCGGTGGCGGTATCGCTTATAACCGCGAAGAGTTTGAAGAAATTTGCGCCCGCGGTCTGGATCTCTCTCCGACCAAAGAGTTGCTGATTGATGAGTCGCTGATCGGCTGGAAAGAGTACGAGATGGAAGTGGTGCGTGATAAAAACGACAACTGCATCATCGTCTGCTCTATCGAAAACTTCGATGCGATGGGCATCCATACCGGTGACTCCATCACTGTCGCGCCAGCCCAAACGCTGACCGACAAAGAATATCAAATCATGCGTAACGCCTCGATGGCGGTGCTGCGTGAAATCGGCGTTGAAACCGGTGGTTCCAACGTCCAGTTTGCGGTGAACCCGAAAAATGGTCGCCTGATTGTTATCGAAATGAACCCGCGAGTGTCCCGTTCTTCGGCGCTGGCGTCGAAAGCCACCGGTTTCCCGATTGCCAAAGTGGCGGCGAAACTGGCGGTTGGTTACACCCTCGATGAACTGATGAACGACATCACTGGCGGGCGTACTCCGGCCTCCTTCGAACCGTCCATCGACTACGTGGTGACCAAAATTCCTCGCTTCAACTTCGAGAAATTCGCCGGTGCTAACGATCGTCTGACCACTCAGATGAAATCCGTCGGCGAAGTGATGGCGATTGGTCGCACGCAGCAGGAATCCCTGCAAAAAGCCCTGCGCGGCCTGGAAGTCGGTGCGACTGGTTTTGACCCGAAAGTCAGCCTGGACGACCCGGAAGCGCTGACCAAAATTCGCCGCGAGCTGAAAGACGCAGGCGCAGATCGTATCTGGTACATCGCCGATGCTTTCCGTGCGGGCCTGTCTGTAGACGGCGTCTTTAACCTGACCAACATTGACCGCTGGTTCCTGGTACAAATTGAAGAACTGGTGCGTCTGGAAGAGAAAGTGGCGGAAGTGGGCATCACTGGCCTGAACGCTGACTTCCTGCGCCAGTTGAAACGCAAAGGCTTTGCCGATGCGCGTCTGGCTAAACTGGCGGGCGTGCGCGAAGCGGAAATCCGCAAGCTACGCGACCAGTATGACCTGCACCCGGTCTACAAACGTGTGGATACCTGTGCGGCAGAATTTGCCACCGACACCGCGTATATGTACTCCACCTATGAAGAAGAGTGCGAATCCAACCCATCTGACCGTGACAAAATCATGGTGCTCGGCGGCGGCCCGAACCGTATCGGTCAGGGTATTGAATTCGACTACTGCTGTGTACACGCCTCGCTGGCGCTACGTGAAGACGGTTACGAAACCATTATGGTTAACTGTAACCCGGAAACCGTCTCCACTGACTACGACACTTCCGATCGCCTCTACTTCGAGCCGGTAACTCTGGAAGATGTGCTGGAAATCGTGCGTATTGAGAAGCCGAAAGGCGTTATCGTTCAGTACGGCGGTCAGACCCCGCTGAAACTGGCGCGCGCACTGGAAGCCGCTGGCGTACCGGTTATCGGCACCAGCCCGGATGCTATCGACCGTGCGGAAGACCGTGAACGCTTCCAGCATGCGGTTGACCGTCTGAAACTGAAACAACCGGCGAACGCCACCGTTACCGCTATTGAAATGGCGGTTGAGAAGGCAAAAGAGATTGGTTACCCGCTGGTGGTGCGTCCGTCTTACGTTCTCGGCGGTCGGGCGATGGAAATCGTCTATGACGAAGCTGACCTGCGTCGCTACTTCCAGACGGCGGTGAGCGTGTCTAACGATGCACCAGTATTGCTGGACCACTTCCTCGATGACGCGGTAGAAGTGGATGTGGACGCCATCTGCGACGGTGAAATGGTGCTGATTGGCGGCATCATGGAGCATATTGAGCAGGCGGGCGTGCACTCCGGTGACTCCGCATGTTCTCTGCCAGCCTACACTTTAAGTCAGGAAATTCAGGATGTGATGCGCCAACAGGTGCAGAAACTGGCCTTCGAATTGCAGGTGCGCGGACTGATGAACGTGCAGTTTGCGGTGAAAAACAACGAAGTCTACCTGATTGAAGTTAACCCGCGTGCGGCGCGTACCGTTCCGTTCGTCTCCAAAGCCACCGGCGTACCGCTGGCGAAAGTAGCGGCGCGTGTGATGGCTGGCAAATCGCTGGCTGAGCAGGGCGTAACTAAAGAAGTTATCCCGCCATATTACTCGGTGAAAGAAGTGGTGCTGCCGTTCAACAAATTCCCCGGCGTTGACCCGCTGTTAGGGCCAGAAATGCGCTCTACCGGGGAAGTGATGGGCGTGGGCCGCACCTTCGCTGAAGCGTTTGCCAAAGCGCAGCTGGGCAGTAACTCCACGATGAAGAAACACGGTCGTGCGTTGCTCTCCGTGCGTGAAGGCGATAAAGAACGCGTGGTTGACCTGGCGGCAAAACTGCTGAAACAGGGCTTCGAGCTGGATGCGACCCACGGCACAGCGATTGTGCTGGGCGAAGCAGGTATTAACCCGCGTCTGGTGAACAAGGTGCATGAAGGTCGTCCGCACATTCAGGACCGTATCAAGAATGGCGAATATACCTACATCATCAACACCACCTCAGGCCGTCGTGCGATTGAGGACTCCCGCGTGATTCGTCGCAGTGCGCTGCAATATAAAGTGCACTATGACACCACCCTGAACGGTGGTTTCGCTACCGCGATGGCGCTGAATGCCGATGCGACTGAAAAAGTAATTTCGGTGCAGGAAATGCACGCGCAGATTAAGAAGTAACCCCTCCGCGCCCGGTAACATTGCTGTTGCCGGGCGCAACTCGCCTCAGAATCTTCTGTTTTTTCACTTGCTTTCAGGCAGTTAACCTAAACTGAATGCTTACTACAGCAAAGCAGAGGAAAAGACGATGCAACATAAAGTATTGATCACATCAATCTTCGCCGCGGCGGTAATGTTCACTGTGGCTGGCTGTTCCTCAAACCAGGCGGTAAGAACAACCGATGGCCAAACGATAGTCACCGATGGTAAACCGCAGGTTGATGACGATACCGGGCTGGTTTCTTACAAAAATGCGCAAACCGGGCAAACTGAACAGATCAACCGCGATCAGGTTAAAGATATGAGTGAGTTGGACAACTGATTCAGATTTCTGCTTTTTCTGAATCAATATTATTGACTATAAGCCGCGTGAATATATGACTACACTTTGTGGGAAAACAAAGGCGTAAACACGCGAGTTAACTATGATCCTCATAATTTATGCGCATCCGTATCCGCATCATTCTCATGCGAATAAACGGATGCTTGAACACGCAAGGACGCTGGAAGGCGTCGAAGTTCGCTCTCTTTATCAACTCTATCCTGACTTCAATATCGATATTGCTGCCGAGCAGGAGGCGTTGTCTCGCGCCGACCTGATCGTCTGGCAGCACCCGATGCAGTGGTACAGCATTCCTCCGCTCCTTAAACTTTGGATCGATAAAGTTTTCTCGCACGGCTGGGCTTACGGTCACGGCGGCACGGCACTGCATGGTAAACATTTGCTGTGGGCGGTGACGACCGGCGGCGGGGAAAGTCATTTTGAGATTGGCGCGCATCCGGGCTTTGATGTGCTGTCGCAGCCGCTACAGGCGACGGCAATCTACTGCGGGCTGAACTGGCTGCCACCGTTTGCCATGCACTGTACCTTTATTTGTGACGACGAAACCCTCGAAGGGCAGGCGCGTCATTATAAGCAACGTCTGCTGGAATGGCAGGAGGCACATCATGGATAGCCATACGCTGATTCAGGCGCTGATTTATCTCGGTTCGGCGGCGCTGATTGTACCCATTGCGGTACGTCTTGGTCTGGGATCGGTACTTGGCTACCTGATCGCCGGCTGCATTATTGGCCCGTGGGGGCTGCGACTGGTGACCGATGCCGAATCTATTCTGCACTTTGCCGAGATCGGCGTGGTGCTGATGCTGTTTATTATCGGCCTCGAACTCGATCCACAAAGGCTGTGGAAGTTGCGTGCGGCAGTGTTTGGTGGTGGTGCATTACAGATGGTGATTTGCGGCGGCCTGCTGGGGCTGTTCTGCATGTTCCTTGGTCTGCGCTGGCAGGTAGCGGAACTGATCGGCATGACACTGGCGCTCTCATCAACGGCAATTGCCATGCAGGCGATGAATGAACGCAACCTGATGGTGACACAAATGGGCCGTAGCGCCTTTGCGGTGCTGCTGTTCCAGGATATCGCCGCGATCCCGCTGGTAGCGATGATCCCGCTACTGGCGGCGAGCAGTGCCTCGACGACGATGGGCGCATTTGCTCTCTCGGCGTTAAAAGTGGCGGGTGCACTGGTGCTGGTGGTACTGCTGGGGCGCTATGTCACGCGTCCGGCGCTGCGTTTTGTTGCCCGCTCTGGCTTGCGGGAAGTGTTTAGTGCCGTGGCGTTATTCCTCGTGTTTGGCTTTGGTTTGCTGCTGGAAGAGGTCGGCTTGTCGATGGCGATGGGCGCGTTTCTGGCGGGCGTACTGCTGGCAAGCTCGGAATACCGCCATGCGTTGGAAAGCGATATCGAGCCATTTAAAGGTTTGCTGTTGGGGCTGTTTTTCATCGGTGTTGGCATGTCGATAGACTTTGGCACGTTGCTTGAAAATCCGTTGCGCATTGTCATTTTGCTGCTCGGTTTCCTCATCATCAAAATCGCTATGCTGTGGCTGATTGCCCGACCGTTGCAGGTGCCGAATAAACAGCGTCGCTGGTTTGCGGTGCTGTTAGGGCAGGGCAGTGAGTTTGCCTTTGTGGTATTTGGCGCGGCGCAAATGGCGAATGTGCTGGAGCCGGAGTGGGCGAAGTCGCTGACCCTGGCGGTGGCGCTGTCGATGGCGGCAACGCCGATTCTGCTGGTGATCCTCAATCGCCTTGAGCAATCTTCTACCGAACAAGCGCGTGAAGCTGATGAGATTGATGAAGAACAGCCGCGGGTGATCATTGCTGGATTCGGTCGTTATGGACAGATTACCGGACGTTTACTGCTCTCCAGCGGGGTGAAAATGGTGGTGCTCGATCATGATCCTGACCATATCGAAACCTTGCGCAAATTTGGCATGAAAGTGTTTTACGGCGATGCCACGCGGATGGATTTACTGGAGTCTGCCGGAGCGGCGAAAGCAGAAGTGCTGATTAACGCCATTGACGATCCACAAACCAACCTGCAACTGACGGAGATGGTGAAAGAACATTTCCCGCATCTGCAGATTATTGCCCGCGCCCGCGATGTCGATCACTACATTCGTTTGCGTCAGGCAGGCGTTGAAAAGCCAGAGCGTGAAACCTTTGAAGGTGCGCTGAAAACCGGGCGTCTGGCGCTGGAAAGTTTAGGTCTGGGGCCGTATGAAGCGCGAGAACGCGCCGATGTGTTCCGCCGCTTTAATATTCAGATGGTGGAAGAGATGGCAATGGTTGAGAACGACACCAAAGCCCGTGCGGCGGTCTATAAACGCACCAGCGCGATGTTAAGTGAGATCATTACCGAAGACCGTGAACATCTGTCATTAATTCAACGACATGGCTGGCAGGGAACCGAAGAAGGGAAACATACCGGCAATATGGCGGATGAACCGGAAACGAAGCCCTCATCCTAATAAAGAGTGACGTAAATCACACTTTACAGCTAACTGTTTGTTTTTGTTTCATTGTAATGCGGCGAGTCCAGGGGGAGAGCGTGGACTCGCCAGCAGAATATAAAATTTTCCTCAACATCATCCTCGCACCAGTCGACGACGGTTTACGCTTTACGTATAGTGGCGACAATTTTTTTTATCGGGAAATCTCAATGATCAGTCTGATTGCGGCGTTAGCGGTAGATCGCGTTATCGGCATGGAAAACGCCATGCCGTGGAACCTGCCTGCCGATCTCGCCTGGTTTAAACGCAACACCTTAAATAAACCAGTGATTATGGGCCGCCATACCTGGGAATCCATCGGTCGTCCGCTGCCAGGACGCAAAAATATTATCCTCAGCAGTCAACCGGGTACGGACGATCGCGTAACGTGGGTGAAGTCGGTGGATGAAGCCATCGCGGCGTGTGGTGACGTACCAGAAATCATGGTGATTGGCGGTGGTCGCGTTTATGAGCAGTTCCTGCCCAAAGCGCAAAAACTGTATCTGACGCATATCGACGCAGAAGTGGAAGGCGACACCCATTTCCCGGATTACGAGCCGGATGACTGGGAATCGGTATTCAGCGAATTCCACGACGCTGATGCGCAGAACTCTCATAGCTATTGCTTTGAGATTCTGGAACGGCGGTAAGTTTGTATATTAGAATTCCGGCATCACTGATACGTGCAGATATCCGTGTATACTAGACGTATAAATTGTACAGGAGCACGATATCATGACTGCAAAACGTACCACACAAAGTGTGACCGTCACCGTCGACCGTGAGTTAGTCAATCGCGCTCGTGATGCAGGCTTAAATATGAGCGCCACCCTTACGGTTGCGCTCAATGCTGAACTTAAAAAACATGCAGCAACACGTTGGCGTGAAGAGAACGCAGAAGCTATCGCTGCGTTAAACCAATTGGCTGATGAAACCGGATGTTTCTCTGATGAGTACCGGAGCTTCTAGCGATGCAATTTACGGTATACCGCAGTCGCGGCAGGAACGCCGCGTTTCCCTTTGTTATCGATGTTACCAGCGACATTATTGGTGAGATTAATCGCCGTATCGTTATTCCATTAACACCTATTGAACGATTTAGCCATATTCGCCCACCAGAACGGCTTAACCCAATCCTTTTACTGGTAGACGGCAAAGATTATGTGCTCATGACGCATGAGACTGCAACTGTTCCAGTTAACACGCTGGGAACGAAATTTTGCGATGCCAGCGCGCACCGAACTTTGATTAAAGGAGCATTAGATTTTATGCTCGACGGGATTTAAGACGCGACCGCCTCTCCCTCACCCATATCTTTATGCCGGTTCGACGGCTGGACAAAATACTGTTTATCTTCCCAGCGCAGGCAGGTTAATGTACCCCCCCAGCAGCAGCCGGTATCCAGCGCGTAAATACCTTCCGGCGTACCTTTGCCCTCCAGCGATGCCCAGTGACCAAAGGCGATGCTGTATTCTTCAGCGACAGGGCCAGGAATCGCAAACCACGGTTTCAGTGGGGCAGGGGCTTCTTCCGGCGATTCTTTGCTGTACATATCCAGTTGACCGTTCGGGAAGCAAAAGCGCATACGGGTAAAGGCGTTGGTGATAAAACGCAGTCTTCCCAGCCCCCGCAATTCCGGTGACCAGTTATTTGGCATATCGCCGTACATGGCATCCAGGAAGAAGGGATAGGAGTCACTCGACAGCACCGCTTCTACATCGCGTGCGCACTCTTTGGCGGTCTGCAGATCCCACTGCGGCGTGATCCCGGCGTGGGCCATCACCAACTTTTTCTCTTCGTCGATTTGCAGCAGAGGCTGGCGACGCAGCCAGTTAAGCAGCTCGTCGGCATCCGGCGCTTCCAGCAGCGGTGTCAGGCGATCTTTCGGTTTATTGCGGCTGATCCCGGCGAATACCGCCAGCAGATGCAGATCGTGATTGCCCAGCACCAGACGTACGCTGTCGCCTAAGGATTTCACATAGCGCAGAACATCCAGCGAACCAGGGCCGCGCGCGACCAGATCGCCTGTCAGCCAGAGGGTGTCTTTCCCAGGGGTAAATTCTACTTTATGCAGCAATGCGATCAGTTCATCGTAACAACCATGAACGTCGCCAATAAGGTATGTCGCCATATTCTTTTAATGAATGAGTGTGGGAACGGCGAGTCGGAATACGGGAATGTCGATGCTGAAAGGGACGCCATTTTCATCGATCATTTCGTAGTGACCCTGCATGGTGCCCAGCGGGGTTTCAATGATTGCACCGCTGGTGTACTGGTACTCTTCGCCAGGCGCGATAAGTGGCTGGACGCCAACCACTCCTTCGCCCTGGACTTCGGTTTCACGGCCATTGCCATTGGTGATCAGCCAGTAACGCCCCAACAACTGCACTGGCGCTCGCCCCAGATTGCGTATGGTTACGGTATAAGCAAAAACGTAACGTTCATTATCAGGTGAAGATTGTGCCTCAATGTAGACGCTTTGAACCTGAATACACACTCGGGGCGAATTGATCATCGTTAACTCTCCTGCAAAGGCGCGTTCTCCGCCAGATAGTTCGCCATCTGGCAATATTGCGCGACAGAGATATTTTCCGCTCGCATCGCCGGGTCGATCCCCATTCCGGTTAACACCTCGATGCTAAACAGGTTGCCGAGGCTGTTACGAATGGTTTTACGACGCTGGTTAAAGGCTTCGGTGGTGATGCGGCTCAACACGCGAACATCTTTGACCGGGTGAGGCATCGTTGCATGAGGAACCAGGCGCACGACGGCGGAATCCACTTTGGGTGGTGGTGTAAAGGCTGACGGCGGTACTTCCAGCACCGGGATCACGTTGCAATAGTATTGCGCCATGACGCTTAATCGACCATACGCCTTGCTGTTCGGTCCTGCAACCAGACGATTCACCACCTCTTTTTGCAACATAAAGTGCATGTCGGCAATGGCATCAGTATAGCTAAACAGATGGAACATCAACGGCGTGGAGATGTTATAAGGCAGGTTGCCGAAAACACGCAGCGGCTGGCCCATTTTCTCGGCCAGTTCGCCAAAGTTAAAGGTCATCGCATCCTGCTGATAAATCGTCAGTTTCGGGCCTAAGAATGGATGCGTTTGCAGACGTGCCGCCAGATCGCGGTCAAGTTCGATGACCGTCAGCTGGTCCAGACGTTCGCCGACCGGTTCGGTCAATGCCGCCAGACCGGGGCCGATTTCGACCATCGCCTGGCCCTTCTGCGGGTTAATGGCAGAAACAATGCTGTCGATCACGAACTGATCGTTGAGAAAGTTTTGCCCGAAGCGTTTACGGGCTAAGTGGCCCTGGTGGACTCGATTATTCATTGGGTGTTAACAATCATTTTGATGGCGAGATTAAGCGCCGTAATAAAACTGCCGACATCGGCTTTGCCACGTCCCGCCAGTTCAAGCGCGGTGCCGTGGTCCACTGATGTGCGAATAAAGGGCAGGCCCAGCGTAATGTTCACACCGCGCCCGAAGCCCTGGTATTTTAGCACGGGAAGACCCTGATCGTGGTACATCGCCAGCACGGCGTCGGCGTTATCGAGATATTTCGGCTGAAACAGGGTATCGGCAGGCAGCGGCCCGTTAAGTTTCATCCCCTGCCCCCGTAACTCGTCGAGCACCGGAATGATAGTGTCTATCTCTTCCGTACCCATATGACCGCCTTCGCCCGCGTGCGGATTCAGCCCGCAGACCAGAATGCGCGGTTCGGCAATACCAAATTTGGTCCGCAAATCGTGATGCAAAATAGCAATGACTTCGTGCAAAAGCGCAGGGGTGATAGCGTCTGCGATATCGCGCAGCGGTAAATGCGTCGTTGCCAGCGCCACGCGAAGTTCTTCGGTCGCCAGCATCATTACCACTTTTTTCACCTGCGAACGCTCTTCGAAAAACTCGGTATGACCGGTAAACGGAATGCCTGCGTCGTTAATGACGCCTTTATGCACGGGGCCTGTGATCAGCGCAGCAAATTCACCGTTCAGACAGCCATCACACGCTCGCGCCAGCGTCTCCACCACATAATGCCCATTTTCAACCGCTAACTGCCCCGCAGTGACAGATTCACGTAGCGCGACAGGAAGTAGCGTTAATGTGCCCGCAGTTTGCGGTTGTGCAGGGGAGTTGGGGGTATAAGGGCGGAGGGTGAGCGGCAAACCGAGCATCGCTGCCCGGTCGGTAAGGAGAGTGGCATCGGCACAAACAACCAGTTCGACCGGCCACTCACGCTGTGCAAGCTGGACAACTAAGTCCGGGCCAATCCCGGCGGGTTCGCCGGGAGTGATCACAACACGTTGGGTTTTAACCATTAGTTGCTCAGGATTTTAACGTAGGCGCTGGCACGTTGTTCCTGCATCCAGCTTGCTGCTTCTTCCGAGAACTTACGGTTCATCAGCATGCGGTACGCACGATCTTTCTGCGCAGCGTCGGTTTTATCGACATTACGGGTGTCCAGCAGTTCGATTAAATGCCAGCCGAATGAAGAGTGAACCGGTGCACTCATTTGACCTTTGTTCAGGCGGGTCAGCGCATCACGGAAGGCCGGATCGAAAATATCTGGCGTAGCCCAGCCGAGATCGCCGCCCTGGTTAGCAGAGCCTGGATCCTGAGAGAACTCTTTCGCTGCGGCAGCAAAAGTCGTTTTACCACTCTTGATATCGGCAGCAATCTGTTCCAGTTTCACGCGGGCCTGTTCGTCAGTCATGATCGGCGACGGTTTCAGCAGAATATGGCGAGCATGAACTTCGGTCACCGAGATATTTTTGCTTTCGCCGCGCAGGTCGTTAACTTTCAGAATATGGAAGCCAACGCCGGAACGAATTGGGCCAACAATGTCGCCTTTCTTCGCGGTGCTTAATGCCTGGGCGAAGATCCCCGGCAACTCCTGAATACGGCCCCAGCCCATCTGGCCGCCGTTCAGCGCCTGCTGGTCGGCAGAATGAGCAATCGCCAGTTTACCGAAATCAGCGCCGTTACGCGCCTGATCGACAATAGCGCGCGCCTGGCTTTCCGCTTCGTTCACCTGATCAGAGGTCGGGTTTTCTGGCAGCGGAATCAGGATGTGGCTCAGGTTCAGCTCAGTGCTGGCATCGTTTTGGTTACCCACCTGCTGCGCCAGAGATTCGACTTCCTGCGGCAGGATAGTGATGCGACGACGCACTTCGTTGTTACGCACTTCAGAGATAATCATCTCTTTGCGGATCTGGTTACGATAGGTGTTGTAGTTCAGACCGTCGTAAGCCAGACGGCTGCGCATCTGATCCAGCGTCATGTTGTTTTGTTTAGCGATGTTAGCAATCGCCTGATCGAGCTGCTCATCGGAGATTTTCACTCCCATTTTCTGCCCCATCTGCAGGATGATTTGATCCATGATCAAACGTTCCATGATTTGGTGGCGCAGCGTCGCGTCATCAGGAAGTTGCTGCCTTGCCTGGGCAGCGTTCAGTTTTACCGACTGCATTAATCCATCAACGTCGCTTTCCAGCACGACGCCGTTATTGACGACGGCTGCGACTTTATCGACTACCTGGGGGGCAGCGAAACTGGTATTCGCGATCATGGCGATACCGAGAAGCAGCGTTTTCCAGTTCTTCATACTTTTTCCATTTCAATTAACCGCACTGCGGATTACGTGGTAAATCAACAAATCACAAAGTGTTTTGATACGGCAGAATGTTCGAACGCAGCATCTCTTGCGTACCCAGACCATAGTTGGAGCTCAGGCCGCGAAGTTCGATGTTAAAGCCGATTGCGTTGTCATATACCGCATGTTGTTTATCGTTATCCCAACCGTTCAGCTTCCGCTCGTAACCGACGCGAATCGCATAGCAGCAGGAGCTATATTGCACACCTAACATAGAGTCGGCTTGCTTGTTCGCATTGGTGTCGTAGTAGTAGGCCCCGACAATTGACCAACGATCGGCAATTGGCCAGCTGGCGACGGCACCTACCTGCGAAATACCATTCTTATATTGCTCTGCCGTGGAATAGTACTTAGGCAGCGTAGCCTGAATATATTCCGGGCTGGCGTAACGGTAGTTCAACTGCACCAGACGGTCTTCATCCCGACGGTATTCAATGCTGGAGTTACTGGTTGCTACGTTATCCAGACGTGTATCGTACTGAATCCCGCCACGCAATCCCCAACGCTCGGAGATACGCCAGTAAGTATCGCCTGCCCATACCAGTGAGCCCGTTTTGTCGTCATTCTCCCATGTTATGTTGTCATCGCCAGTGCGAGACTCCGTGAAATAGTAGATTTGACCAACGGAAATATTAAAACGTTCAACGGCAGCATCATCATATATGCGAGATGTGACACCGGTCGTCACCTGGTTAGCGGAGGCAATACGGTCAAGACCGCCGTAAGTCCGGTCCCGGAACAGGCCAGAGTAGTCAGATTGCAGCAGAGACGAGTCGTAGTTATAGATGTCGCTCTGATCGCGATACGGCACGTACAAATACTGCGCACGCGGTTCCAGCGTTTGGGTATAACCCGGAGCCAGCATTTCCATATCGCGTTCAAAGACCATTTTGCCGTCAACTTTGAATTGCGGCATTACGCGGTTAACGGATTCGTCCAGCTTGGTCGTGTTTCTGGAGTTATACCAGTCAAGATTAGTTTGCTGATAATGGGTTGCCAGCAACTTCGCTTCGGTATTGATGCTGCCCCAGTTATTAGAGAGCGGCAAATTGATGGTCGGTTCCAGGTGAACACGGGTTGCTTCAGGCATGTCGTCTCTGGTGTTAACAAAGTGCACTGCCTGGCCGTAAATACGCGTATCAAACGGACCAACATCATTCTGGTAGTAGTTAACGTCTAACTGCGGCTCTGCCGAGTAGCTACTGGTGTTCTGCTCGCTGAAGACCTGGAACTGCTTGGTTGAAACGGTGGCATTGAAGTTTTGCACCGCATAGCCAACGCTGAATTTTTGCGTTGCGTAGCCGTCAGTACTGGAACCGTACTTGTTATCAAAATCATTGAAGTAGCTAGGATCGCTCACCTTGGTGTAGTCGACGTTGAAACGCCACACCTGATCCATAACCCCGGAGTGTTGCCAGTAGAACAACCAACGACGTGAACTGTCATCGTTCGGGTGTTCATCTTCATAGACTTTATCTGAAGGCAGATAGTCCAGTTCCATCAAGCCAGCGCCCGCCTGGGAGAGGTAGCGGAATTCGTTCTCCCACATGATATTGCCACGACGATGCATATAATGCGGCGTGATGGTGGCATCCATATTTGGTGCGATGTTCCAGTAATATGGAAGGTAGAACTCAAAGTAGTTGGTGGTGGTGTACTTGGCGTTCGGGATCAAGAAACCAGAGCGACGTTTGTCACCCACCGGCAACTGCAAATATGGGCTATAAAAGATCGGTACCGGACCCACCTTAAAGCGGGCGTTCCAGATTTCCGCAACTTGTTCTTCGCGGTCATGAATAATTTCGCTACCTACTACGCTCCAGGTGTCGGAACCCGGCAGACAGGAGGTAAAGCTACCGTTATCCAGAATGGTATAGCGGTTTTCACCACGTTGTTTCATCAGGTCCGCTTTACCGCGACCCTGGCGACCCACCATCTGGTAATCACCTTCCCAGACGTTGGTATCTTTGGTGTTCAGGTTCGCCCAGCCTTTCGGCCCTTTGAGGATCACCTGGTTATCGTCGTAATGGACATTACCGAGCGCATCAACGGTACGTACTGGCTCCGGTTGTCCTGGTGCCTCTTTTTGATGGAGCTGCACTTCGTCGGCCTGCAGACGGCTGTTACCCTGCATGATATCCACGCTGCCAGTAAACACGGCGTCATCCGGGTAGTCCCCTTTCGCGTGGTCAGCATTGATAGTCACGGGTAAGTCATTGGTATCGCCCTGTACCAGAGGACGATCATAGCTTGGCACGCCCAACATGCACTGTGAGGCGAGGTCGGCTGCCAGTCCCTGTTGACTATAAAGGGCGGTGGCAATCATGGTGGCCAGGAGAGTGGGGATACGTTTTTTCATACGTTGATTTTATTGTTCCATCATCGGTAACGTTGCGCGTGACAAACGGTCAGAGACTAACGTACTCGTCATCTCTACGCTAGTGTTAATCCTGTCCGAATAGCGTCAGTGGTGTTAGGCACGGCATTGAATGACAGGTATGATAATGCAAATTATAGGCGATGTCCCACAATTGACCGCAGCCGGAAAACGGTAAAAGCACCTTTATATTGTGGGAGATAGCCCTGATATCCGTGTGTCGATTTGGGGAATATATGCAGTATTGGGGAAAAATCATTGGCGTGGCCGTGGCCTTACTGATGGGCGGCGGCTTTTGGGGCGTAGTGTTAGGCCTGTTAATTGGCCATATGTTTGATAAAGCCCGTAGCCGTAAAATGGCGTGGTTCGCCAACCAGCGTGAGCGTCAGGCGCTGTTTTTTGCCACCACTTTTGAAGTGATGGGGCATTTAACCAAATCCAAAGGTCGCGTCACGGAGGCTGATATTCATATCGCCAGCCAGTTGATGGACCGAATGAACCTTCATGGCGCTTCCCGTACTGCGGCGCAAAATGCGTTTCGGGTTGGAAAATCAGACAATTACCCGCTGCGCGAAAAGATGCGCCAGTTTCGCAGTGTCTGCTTTGGTCGTTTTGACTTAATTCGTATGTTTCTGGAGATCCAGATTCAGGCGGCGTTTGCTGATGGTTCGCTGCATCCGAATGAACGGGCAGTGCTGTATGTCATTGCTGAAGAATTAGGGATCTCCCGTGCCCAGTTTGACCAGTTTTTGCGCATGATGCAGGGCGGTGCACAGTTTGGCGGCGGTTATCAGCAGCAATCTGGCGGTGGTAACTGGCAGCAAGCGCAGCGTGGCCCGACGCTGGAAGATGCCTGTAATGTGCTGGGCGTGAAGCCGACGGATGATGCGACCACCATCAAACGTGCCTACCGTAAGCTGATGAGTGAACACCATCCCGATAAGCTGGTAGCAAAAGGTTTGCCGCCTGAGATGATGGAGATGGCGAAGCAAAAAGCGCAGGAAATTCAGCAGGCCTATGAGCTGATAAAGCAGCAGAAGGGGTTTAAATAACCCTGTAAATGATGCTGAGTAACTGCCCACGATTAAAGGTGGCCGCCCTGGCGGTCACTTCTTTGAGAAAAGGCGTTTACTCAGAATGGTGGACAGGCTCAATGCACGGTTTACGGGAGGGGGTCTGTTGGTTTTATCGCGTTGACCCTGCTTAAGGTTGAGAGCTTTACGACGAGCGGAATTATATTTTTACGTCTTAAAAATAAAAAACACATATCTGAATGAGCGATTTTTGAAAGTATATTTATTCAGAGCGCGCATCATGAGTTTTTAACTCAATGCGAGGCTATTACCATGAAAGTATCAGTTCCAGGCATGCCGGCAACACTTTTAAATATGAACAATAACGATATTTATAAGATGGTGAGCGGGGACAAGATGGACGTGAAGATGAATATCTTTCAACGCTTGTGGGAGACGTTACGTCATCTGTTCTGGTCAGATAAACAGACTGAGGCTTATAAACTTCTGTTCAATTTCGTGAATAAAAAGGCTGGCAACATCAACGCCTCAAAATACTTTACTGGGGCTGTCAACGAGAATGAGAAAGAAAAGTTTATCCATAGTCTGGAATTATTCAATGAACTCAAAACATGCGTAAAAAATCCGGATGAGATGGTCGCAAAGGGCAATATGCGCTGGGTCGCCGAGACCTTCGGTGATATCGAGTTAAGTGTCACTTTTTTTATTGAAAATAAGGAGATATGTACTCAGACGTTGCAGCTGCATAAAGGCCCAGGTAACTTGGGCGTTGATCTTAGAGAGGCTTACCTTCCCGGCGTTGACATGAGGGATTGTTACTTTGGTAAAAAAATAATGAAATATAGCAATGAAAACCTTTACATGAAACCTGGGTGGAATGCTAACCTGGACGGTGCTACCCTGGACGGTGCTATCCTGGACGGTGCTACCGTGGACGGTGCTACCCGCCTATATGCTGAGGTAATTATTATTAATAAAATCACCCCCAAAAAAATTGTTACTGAAGGAGTTGCTACTAAACAAAGTACTGCTGAAAAATTATTGCCAACGCAATTATTGAATGATCCAGAATAAGCTAAGGTTGAAGGGGCTGGAACGCCCCTTCAACCTTAGCAGTAGCGTGGGATGATTTCACAATTAGAAAGACCTGCATGATGAGCTAGAGAAGAGGCTGGTGATGCAAGGCGTCGTGCACGACGCGGATCACCGAGATGGGCATCGCCAACCAGACGGCTAATTAGCCCATGAATAACAATCAGAAAGGACCATAACAAACCCGATAAAATGAAATATTAGAGACGATCAACGGGTGAAAAAAAGTTCAAAAATTCGCTGTGGAGCAGGAAGGGAATTACCGAATGGAAAGCGTAGCCACACGCAACAACTGAAAGCAGTTTGGCAGAAAAAAAATCCCCGGACTCGGGGATTTATGTACAAGAGGCAGCCCTTAGGATGAGGGTATAAACGTACAGAAAAGGATTAAAAATCCGCTGGCGCTTTAAACGTCATACTATTGCCATACGCCGGATGGGTAATCGTCAGCATCTCTGCATGTAGTAACAAACGCGGTGCCATAGCTCTCGCTTCTGGTGATGCATAAAAACGATCGCCGAGAATCGGATGACCCAGCGCCAACATATGCACACGCAGCTGATGCGAACGCCCGGTAATCGGTTTTAACACCACTCTTGCCGTGTTATCCGCTGCATACTCCACCACTTCATATTCCGTCTGCGCAGGTTTACCCGTTTCGTAACAGACTTTCTGTTTCGGGCGGTTTGGCCAGTCGCAAATCAGCGGCAGATCGACCAGACCTTCCGCTGGGGATGGGTGCCCCCAGACGCGGGCCACATACTGCTTTTTCGGCTCGCGCTCGCGGAACTGGCGTTTTAATTCCCGCTCCGCGGCTTTGGTCAGCGCCACTACAATCACGCCGCTGGTAGCCATATCCAGACGATGCACCGATTCCGCCTGCGGATAATCACGCTGAATGCGCGTCATCACGCTGTCTTTGTGCTCCTCCAGACGCCCCGGCACAGACAACAAACCGCTCGGCTTGTTGACCACCATAATGTGGTCATCCTGATACAGGATAACCAGCCAGGGCTCCTGCGGCGGATTGTAGTTTTCCATCCCCATTTTCGGCTCCGTTACTGATGCGTCACAACGATCAAACGCAGGGCATCCAGACGCCAGCCTGCCTGATCCAGGCTTTCCATTACCTGCTGACGGTTGCTCTCAATGGCGGTCAGTTCATCGTCACGAATGTTCGGGTTCACTGCGCGCAGAGCTTCCAGACGAGACAGCTCGGCAGACAGTTTTTCGTCGGCTTCGTTACGTGCTGCATCAATCAATGCACGGGCAGATTTCTCGATCTGCGCTTCACCCAGCTGAAGGATAGCGTGAACATCCTGCTGCACGGCATTAACCAGCTTGCTGCCAGTGTGGCGGTTAACCGCGTTAAGCTGACGGTTAAAGGTTTCAAACTCCACCTGCGCCGCCAGGTTGTTGCCATTTTTATCCAGCAGCATACGTACCGGCGTCGGCGGCAGGAAGCGGTTGAGCTGCAACTGCTTCGGAGCCTGGGCTTCAACGACATAAATCAGCTCCACCAACAGCGTACCTACCGGCAACGCTTTGTTTTTCAACAGTGAAATCGTGCTGCTACCGGTATCGCCAGAGAGGATCAGATCCAGACCGTTGCGGATCAGCGGATGCTCCCAGGTAATAAACTGCGCATCTTCACGCGCCAGCGCTACCTCACGGTCGAAGGTGATGGTGATGCCATCTTCCGACAGGCCCGGGAAGTCCGGCACCAGCATATGATCGGACGGCGTCAGCACGATCATGTTGTCGCCGCGATCGTCCTGATTGATACCGATAATATCGAACAGGTTCATGGCGAAGGCGATCAGGTTGGTATCGTCATCCTGCTCTTCAATGCTTTCAGCTAATGCCTGCGCTTTTTCGCCACCGTTGGAGTGGATCTCCAGCAGGCGGTCACGACCCTGTTCCAGCTGTGCCTTCAACGCCTCGTGCTGCTCGCGGCAGTTTTTGATCAGATCGTCAAAGCCTTCGGTTTGATCCGGTGAGGCCAGGTAGTTAATCAGATCGTTATACACGCTATCGTAGATAGTGCGTCCGGTCGGGCAGGTGTGCTCGAATGCATCCAGACCTTCGTGATACCAGCGCACCAGTACCGACTGAGCGGTTTTTTCCAGATAAGGCACATGGATCTGAATATCGTGTGCCTGACCGATACGATCCAGACGACCAATACGCTGCTCCAGCAGATCCGGGTTGAACGGCAGATCGAACATTACCATGTGGCTGGCGAACTGGAAGTTACGCCCTTCAGAACCGATTTCCGAACACAGCAGCACCTGCGCGCCGGTGTCTTCTTCGGCAAACCATGCCGCAGCGCGGTCACGCTCAATAATCGACATGCCTTCGTGGAACACCGCGGCGCGGATACCTTCACGCTCGCGCAGTACCTGCTCCAGTTGTAGCGCGGTAGCGGCTTTAGCGCAGATCACCAGCACTTTCTGAGAGCGATGGCTGGTCAGGTAACCCATCAGCCATTCTACGCGCGGGTCGAAGTTCCACCAGGTGGCGTTATCGCCTTCAAATTCTTGATAAATACGCTCCGGGTAGAGCATATCGCGAGCGCGGTCTTCCGCACTTTTACGTGCGCCCATAATGCCGGACACTTTAATCGCCGTCTGATACTGCGTCGGCAGCGGCAGTTTAATAGTGTGTAGCTCGCGTTTCGGGAAGCCTTTAACACCGTTACGCGTGTTACGGAACAGCACGCGGCTGGTGCCGTGGCGATCCATCAGCATGGAAACCAGTTCCTGACGGGCGCTCTGGGCATCTTCGCTGTTGCTGTTTGCCGCTTGTAGTAACGGCTCAATATCCTGCTCGCCGATCATCTCACCGAGCATGTTCAGTTCGTCATTGCTGAGTTTGTTACCTGCCAGCAGCATGGCAACGGCATCTGCTACCGGACGATAATTTTTCTGCTCTTCAACGAACTGCGCGAAATCGTGGAAACGGTTCGGATCCAGCAGGCGCAGACGGGCGAAGTGGCTTTCCATCCCCAGTTGTTCCGGGGTCGCGGTCAGCAGCAGAACGCCGGGCACGTGCTCTGCCAGTTGTTCAATAGCCTGATATTCACGGCTCGGCGCATCTTCGCTCCACACCAGGTGATGCGCTTCATCGACCACCAGCAGGTCCCACTCGGCTTCACAGAGATGTTCCAGACGCTGTTTGCTACGACGGGCAAAATCCAGCGAGCAAATGACCAGCTGTTCGGTGTCGAACGGGTTGTAGGCATCGTGCTGGGCTTCGGCGTAACGCTCATCATCAAACAGGGCAAAACGCAGATTGAAGCGGCGCAGCATTTCAACCAGCCACTGATGCTGTAAAGTTTCCGGGACGATAATCAGCACACGTTCAGCAGCGCCAGAGAGCAGTTGCTGATGCAGGATCATCCCGGCTTCAATGGTTTTCCCTAAACCCACTTCGTCGGCCAGCAGGACGCGCGGCGCGTGGCGGCGGCCAACATCATGAGCGATGTTGAGCTGGTGCGGGATCAGGCTGGTACGCTGACCGCGCAGGCCGCTGTACGGCATACGGAACTGTTCGCTGGAATACTTACGCGCGCGATAACGCAGCGCAAAGCGGTCCATACGGTCAATCTGCCCGGCAAACAGACGGTCCTGCGGTTTGCTGAACACCAGTTTGCTATCAAGGAAAACTTCACGCAGGGCCACGCCGGACTCTTCAGTATCCAGGCGAGTACCGATATAGGTCAGCAAGCCATTTTCTTCTTTTACTTCTTCGACTTGCATCTGCCAGCCGTCGTGGCTGGTAATAGTATCACCAGGGTTGAACATCACGCGGGTCACGGGGGAATCACTGCGTGCGTACAGACGGTTTTCACCAGTAGATGGGAAAAGTAAAGTGACAGTTCGCGCATCCACCGCGACAACGGTTCCAAGTCCCAATTCGCTTTCTGTATCGCTGATCCAGCGTTGACCAAGTGTAAAAGGCATATGTGTTTGGCTCTATATCTTTAATTGCAGGCAATAACCACCCGCTACCGTGCTTATGAGGTAGTGGTGTTATTCAGGTCCAGGAATGGAAAGGGCGCTATGGTACTGGATGGCAAAGCATTCGTCACGCATCAAAATGGCATCTGGCGAACTCTTTTTTTTGCTCAAAATAGCCCAAGTTGCCCGGTCATTAGTGTAGCAAAATTATCCTCTGTAAAGGGGAGTATTCCTTCCGCCACTGGCTGAAGCTGGCGGGTCAGATAGTGTTCGTAATCCAGCGGTGAACGTTGATAGTCCAACGGCTCCGGGCCGTTGGTGGTCCATACATACTTTATGGTGCCGCGGTTCTGATATTGCAAGGGGCGACCGCGCTTTTGGTTTTCTTCATCGGCAAGGCGAGCGGCGCGTACATGAGGCGGAACATTACGCTGATATTCGCTCAGCGGACGGCGAAGGCGTTTACGGTAAACCAGCCGTGCATCCAGTTCGCCAGCCATCAGTTTGTCGATGGTTTCGCGAACGTATTCCTGATATGGCTCGTTGCGGAAGATACGTAGGTATAGCTCCTGCTGAAACTGCTGGGCCAGCGGTGTCCAGTCGGTGCGTACGGTTTCCAGCCCTTTAAACACCATCCGCTGTTTATCGCCTTCCTGAATCAGCCCGGCGTAGCGCTTTTTACTGCCCGTATCAGCTCCGCGAATGGTTGGCATCAGAAAACGGCAGAAATGGGTTTCATACTCCAATTCCAGTGCGCTAGTTAGCTGTTGCTGTTGCAACGTTTCTGCCCACCAGGCGTTAACGTGCTGCACCAGTGCACGACCGATTTTCGCCGCTTCTTCTTCGGAGTGCGCGCCTTTCAGCCAGACAAATGTTGAGTCAGTATCGCCGTAGATTACGTCATAGCCCTGCGCTTCAATCAACGCTTTGGTTTGCCGCATGATCTGATGACCACGCATGGTGATTGACGACGCCAGGCGGGGATCGAAGAAGCGACAGGCGGTAGTCCCGAGCACGCCATAAAAGGCATTCATGATGATCTTCAGCGCCTGCGACAGTGGCTTATTGCCCTGGCGTTTGGCTTCATCGCGCCCGTGCCAGATGTTAGTCACAATCTCCGGCAGGCAATGTTTCTCCCGCGAGAACCAGGCATCGAGAAAGCCTTCGGTGCTGTGCTCTGGATCAGGCTGCGCCATGCCTTCCACCAGCCCGACGGGATCAATCAGATAGGTGCGGATGATCGAGGGGTACAGGCTTTTATAGTCCAGCACCAGCACCGAATCATAAAGCCCTGGCCGTGAATCCATCACATAGCCGCCAGGGCTGGCGTGCGGCGGCACTTCGCCGAGATTAGGCGCGACATAACCAGCGCGATGCATTCGGGGAAAATAGAGATGACCAAACGCCGCCACCGACCCCCCGTGCCGATCCACCGGCAGGCCGTTCACCGTCGCCCGTTCGAGTAGAAACGGCATAATTTCGGTTTTATGGAAGATCTGCGTCACCAGTTCGCAATCTTTCAGGTTATAAGTCGCCAGCGCAGGTTTATCTTCGGCGAAACGGCGGTCAATTTCGTCCATCCGATCCCACGGGTTATCGATAGATTTTCCTTCGCCTAATAACTCCTGAGCGACGGTTTCCAGCGAGAACGAAGAGAAATTCCAGAATGCAGATTTCAGCGCCTCGATACCGTCGATAATTAGCCGACCTTTGGCCTGGGCAAAAAAGACGCCGTTTTTAAAGCCATGCTCGCGCCACTCCAGCTCGCTGTTATCGCGCCCCAGACGCAGTGGAATACGGTAGCGCTCGGCATGTTTTTGCAGCATTCGCAGATCGAACTGCACCACGTTCCAGCCGATGATCACATCAGGATCGTGGTTAGCAAACCAGGCGTTGAGTTTTTCCAGCAGCTGCGGACGACTGGCGACGTACTCCAGTTCGAAATCAAGCGCGGAGGCATCGTCATTCTCCGGCCCCAGCATATAAACGATGCGCTGCCCGCAGCCTTCCAGACCGATGCAGTACAGTTCACCGTGGCGGGTGGTTTCAATATCAATAGAAACCCACTTGAGCGGCGGGCGGTAGTCGGGATGCGGTTTCAGACGGGCATTAACGATAGCGCCATTGCGCATATCACCCTGGACCCACACCGGTGAGGTGATAAACCGCTCCATCAGATAGCGTTCTGGCGGGCGCACATCGGCCTCGTAGACGGTAACGCCACCTTCACGCAGGCGCTTTTCGTAATTCATTAACTGGCGATGGGCGCGACAGTAAAGGCCATACACCGGCTGGCGATGAAAATCCTTTAACGCCAGCGGCGTCAGGCGAAAGCCTTGTTCACCCTGCAAAATATGCTGGGCGCGGGGAACCTGATCGGCGGGAATAAACGCCACGGACTCTTGCGGTGCAAGCATAACCTGTAACGGCCCGTTGTCCGTCGCTAACCAGAAAGAGACCTCTGTCCCTTGCGGGGTGTCCCGCCAGTGTCGGGTTAAGATAAAACCTGCCTGCGCCACGCTGAAATTCCATCAAAAAACCAGGCTTGATTATAGCCTGGTTTCGTTTAATTGGCTGTGGTTTTATACAGTCATTACTGCCCGTAATATGCCTTCGCACCATGCTTACGCAGATAGTGTTTATCCAGCAATGTTTGCTGCATATCCGGTAACTGCGGAGCAAGCTGGCGGCAGAAAATCCCCATATAAGCGACTTCTTCCAGCACGATGGCGTTATGCACTGCGTCTTCAGCGTTTTTACCCCATGCAAACGGGCCGTGAGAATGGACCAGAACGCCAGGCATTTGCGCTGCGTCGATACCCTGTTTTTCGAAGGTTTCAACGATGACGTTACCGGTTTCCCACTCATATTCGCCGTTGATTTCTGCATCTGTCATTTTGCGAGTGCAGGGAATGGTGCCGTAGAAATAGTCGGCGTGGGTGGTGCCGGTTGCCGGGATTGACTGGCCCGCCTGCGCCCAGATGGTGGCATGGCGGGAGTGCGTATGCACAATGCCGCCAATGGACGGGAATGCCTGATAGAGCAGCCGGTGAGTTGGCGTGTCGGAGGAGGGCTTTTTCGTACCTTCTACCACTTCACCGGTTTCGATGCTGACCACGACCATATCGTCAGCGGTCATGATGCTGTAATCGACGCCGGAAGGTTTGATTACAAAGACGCCGCGCTCGCGATCAACGGCGCTGACGTTGCCCCAGGTCAGCGTGACCAGGTTGTGTTTTGGCAGCGCCAGGTTGGCTTCTAAAACCTGACGTTTGAGATCTTCTAACATGTTGACTCCTTCGTGCCGGATGCGCTTTGCTTATCCGGCCTACAAAATCACAGCGCGTAGGCCTGATAAGACGCGTCAGCGTCGCATCAGGCGTTACATACCTGATGCAGCTACTTAGCGACGAAATCCGTAATACACTTCGTTCCAGCGCAGCGCGTCTTTAAACGCTGGCAGGCGGGTGTCGTTATCAATCACCGTGATTTCAATGTCGTGCATCTCGGCAAACTGGCGCATATCGTTGAGGTTCAACGCATGGCTGAAGACGGTGTGGTGCGCGCCACCAGCAAGGATCCACGCTTCGGAAGCGGTTGGTAGATCCGGCTGCGCTTTCCACAGCGCATTCGCCACCGGCAGTTTCGGCAGGGTGTGCGGCGTTTTCACCGTGTCGATGCAGTTAACCAGCAGACGGTAACGATCGCCGAGATCAATCAAGCTGGCGACAATCGCCGGACCAGTTTGGGTATTGAAGATCAGGCGGGCAGGATCGTCTTTACCGCCAATACCGAGGTGTTGAACGTCGAGGATCGGTTTCTCTTCTACGGCGATCGACGGACAGACTTCCAGCATATGGGAGCCGAGCACCAGGTCATTACCTTTTTCGAAGTGGTAAGTGTAGTCCTCCATAAAGGAGGTGCCGCCCTGCAGACCGGTTGACATCACCTTCATGATGCGAAGCAGGGCGGCAGTTTTCCAGTCGCCTTCGCCCGCAAAGCCGTAGCCCTGCTGCATCAGACGCTGTACGGCCAGACCAGGAAGCTGCTTCAGACCGTGCAAATCTTCAAAGGTGGTGGTGAACGCGTGGAAGCCACCTTGTTCCAGGAAACGCTTCATCCCCAGCTCAATACGCGCCGCTTCCAGCACGTTCTGTCGTTTTTCGCCGTGGATTTGTGTCGCAGGCGTCATGGTGTAGCAGCTTTCGTACTCATCGACCAGCGCGTTAACATCGCCATCGCTGATGGAGTTCACTACCTGCACCAGATCGCCAACCGCCCAGGTATTGACGGAGAAACCGAACTTGATCTGTGCGGCAACTTTATCGCCATCGGTGACCGCCACTTCACGCATGTTATCGCCAAAACGGCAGACTTTCAGATGACGGGTATCCTGTTTAGATACCGCCTGACGCATCCAGGAGCCGATACGCTCATGTGCTTGTTTATCCTGCCAGTGACCGGTAACGACAGCATGTTGCTGACGCATACGCGCGCCAATGAAGCCGAACTCGCGACCGCCATGTGCAGTCTGGTTCAGGTTCATAAAGTCCATATCGATGCTATCCCACGGCAGCGCCGCGTTGAACTGGGTGTGGAATTGCAGCAACGGTTTGTTGAGCATGGTCAGGCCGTTGATCCACATTTTGGCCGGGGAAAAGGTGTGCAGCCACACCACCAGACCAGCACAACGATCGTCGTAATTCGCGTCGCGGCAAATAGCGGTGATTTCATCCGGCGTGGTGCCCAGCGGTTTCAGCACCAGTTTGCAGGGCAGTTTCGCTTCCGTATTCAGCGCATTAACGACGTGCTCGGCATGTTGGGTGACCTGACGCAGGGTTTCCGGGCCATACAGATGCTGGCTACCAATTACAAACCACACTTCATAATTATCAAAAATCGTCATTGTCGTGTCCTTATAGAGTCGGAACTGCCTGGGCAGCCAGTGCCGGGGCGGAAGTTGGAAGATAATGTTGTTCGGCGCTTATCGCCCATTGCTGATAGCGGCGATAAAGCTGTTCAAAGCGTTGTGCCTGTTCGGTACGTGGTTGCAGGGTTTTCTCTACCGCACTGGCCATTTTTTGCTGTGCTGATGGGATGTCTGCGTGCACTTTCGCGGCGACGGCAGCGAAAATCGCTGCACCGAGCGCGCAACACTGATCAGAGGCGACAATTTGTAGCGGGCGATTCAGCACGTCGCAGCAGGCCTGCATAATGACCTGGTTTTTCCGCGCGATGCCGCCCAGCGCCATCACGTTATTGACGGCGATCCCCTGATCGGTGAAGCACTCCATAATTGCGCGTGCGCCAAAAGCGGTAGCGGCAATTAAACCGCCGAACAGTAGCGGAGCGTCGGTGGCGAGGTTCAGGTCGGTAATCACCCCTTTCAGGCGTTGGTTAGCGTTTGGTGTGCGACGGCCGTTAAACCAGTCGAGTACTACCGGCAGGTGATCCAGAGACGGATTTTTGGCCCATGCTTCGGTCAGCGCCGGGAGCAGTTGTTTCTGGCTGGCTTTGATTTGCTCTTTCAGTTCTGGATGCTGGGCGGCAAGCTGTTCCAGCGGCCAGCCAAGAACGCGACCAAACCAGGCGTAGATATCACCAAAGGCCGATTGGCCTGCTTCCAGACCGATAAATCCAGGAACCACGCTGCCATCAACCTGACCGCAAATGCCTTTAACTGCACGCTCGCCAACACTCTGTTTGTCGGCAATCAGAATGTCGCAGGTGGAAGTACCGATAACTTTTACCAGCGCGTTAGGTTGTGCGCCCGCACCGACCGCGCCCATATGGCAGTCAAACGCGCCGCCGGAAATCACCACGCTTTCAGGCAGGCCGAGACGCTGCGCCCATTCCGGACATAAAGTGCCCACCGGAATATCGGCAGTCCAGGTGTCAGTGAACAGCGGGGAAGGCAAATGGCGATTGAGGATCGGGTCCAGTTCGTCAAAGAAACTGGCTGGCGGCAGGCCGCCCCAGCTTTCGTGCCACAGAGATTTATGTCCGGCGCTGCAACGTCCGCGGCGAATATCCTGCGGGCGCGTGGTGCCACTGAGCAGGGCGGGCACCCAGTCGCAAAGTTCAATCCACGATACGGCAGATTGCGCCACGGCACTGTCCTGGCGAGTCACATGCAGGATTTTTGCCCAGAACCATTCGCTGGAATAAATACCGCCAATATAGCGGGAGTAGTCAACTTTGCCCGGCGCGTGACACAAACGGGTGATCTCTTCCGCTTCTTCAACCGCGGTGTGGTCTTTCCACAATACGAACATCGCGTTCGGGTTTTCGGCAAACTCCGGGCGCAGCGCCAGTACGTTACCGTCGGCATCAATCGGTGCGGGCGTTGAGCCGGTTGTGTCTACGCCAATCCCGACCACGGTTGCGCGCTGTTCGGCACTAAGCGCTGCCAGCACGGTTTTCAGCGCCGCTTCCATTGACTCAATGTAGTCACGCGGATGATGACGGAACTGGTTATTCGGGGCATCACAAAATTGCCCTTTCTGCCAACGGGGATACCACTCTACGCTGGTGGCGATCTCTTCACCGGTGGCGCAGTCCACCGCCAAAGCTCGCACAGAATCACTGCCAAAATCGAGGCCAATTGCAATCGCCATCGTTTCACTCCATCCAAAAAAACGGGTATGGAGAAACAGTAGAGAGTTGCGAAAAAAAGCGTCAGGTAGGATCCGCTAATCTTATGGATAAAAATGCTATGGCATAGCAAAGTGTGACGCCGTGCAAATAATCAATGTGGACTTTTCTGCCGTGATTATAGACACTTTTGTTACGCGTTTTTGTCATGGCTTTGGTCCCGCTTTGTTACAGAATGCTTTTAATAAGCGGGGTTACCGGTTGGATTAGCGAGAAGAGCCAGTAAAAGACGCAGTGACGGCAATGTCTAATGCAATATGGACAATTGGTTTCTTCTCTGAATGGCGGGAGTATGAAAAGTATGGCTGAAGCGCAAAATGATCCCCTGCTGCCGGGATACTCGTTTAACGCCCATCTGGTGGCGGGTTTAACGCCGATTGAGGCCAACGGATATCTCGATTTTTTTATCGACCGACCACTGGGAATGAAGGGGTATATTCTCAATCTCACCATACGCGGCCAGGGGGTGGTGAAAAATCAGGGACGAGAATTTGTCTGCCGACCGGGTGATATTTTGCTGTTCCCGCCAGGAGAGATTCATCACTACGGTCGTCATCCGGAGGCTCGCGAATGGTATCACCAGTGGGTTTACTTTCGTCCGCGCGCCTACTGGCATGAATGGCTTAACTGGCCGTCAATATTTGCCAATACCGGTTTCTTTCGCCCGGATGAAGCGCACCAGCCGCATTTCAGCGACCTGTTTGGGCAAATCATTAACGCCGGGCAAGGGGAAGGGCGCTATTCGGAGCTGCTGGCGATAAATCTGCTTGAGCAATTGTTACTGCGGCGCATGGAAGCAATTAACGAGTCGCTCCATCCACCGATGGATAATCGGGTACGCGAGGCATGTCAATACATCAGCGATCACCTGGCAGACAGCAATTTTGATATTGCCAGCGTCGCGCAGCATGTCTGCCTGTCGCCGTCGCGTCTGTCGCATCTGTTCCGCCAGCAGTTAGGAATTAGCGTCTTAAGCTGGCGCGAGGACCAACGCATTAGTCAGGCGAAGCTGCTTTTGAGCACCACCCGGATGCCTATCGCTACCGTCGGTCGCAATGTTGGCTTTGACGATCAACTCTATTTCTCGCGAGTATTTAAAAAATGCACTGGGGCCAGTCCGAGCGAGTTCCGTGCCGGTTGTGAAGAAAAAGTGAATGATGTAGCCGTCAAGTTGTCATAATTGGTAACGAATCAGACAATTGACGGCTTGACGGAGTAGCATAGGGTTTGCAGAATCCCTGCTTCGTCCATTTGACAGGCACATTATGCAAGCATTGCTGGAACACTTTATTACCCAATCCACCGTGTATTCATTGATGGCGGTGGTGTTGGTGGCCTTTCTGGAGTCGCTGGCGCTGGTCGGTTTGATTTTACCCGGTACGGTGCTAATGGCGGGTCTGGGGGCGCTGATTGGCAGCGGCGAGTTAAGTTTCTGGCACGCCTGGCTGGCAGGGATTGTCGGTTGCCTGATGGGCGACTGGATCTCCTTCTGGCTGGGCTGGCGTTTTAAAAAGCCGTTGCATCGCTGGTCATTTCTGAAGAAGAACAAAGCATTACTCGATAAAACTGAACATGCGTTGCATCAACACAGCATGTTTACCATTCTGGTCGGTCGTTTTGTCGGCCCGACGCGTCCGCTGGTGCCAATGGTGGCGGGAATGTTGGATCTCCCGGTGGCGAAATTTATTACGCCAAATATTATCGGCTGCCTGTTATGGCCGCCGTTTTACTTCCTGCCGGGGATTCTGGCGGGCGCGGCGATCGATATTCCTGCCGGAATGCAGAGTGGCGAGTTTAAATGGTTGCTGCTGGCAACAGCGGTGTTTTTGTGGGTTGGTGGCTGGCTGTGCTGGCGGTTATGGCGCAGTGGTAAAGCGACTGACCGTTTAAGTCATTATTTGTCGCGCGGTCGTTTGTTGTGGCTGGCACCGTTAATTTCTGCCGTCGGTGTAGTGGCGCTGGTAGTGTTAATTCGCCACCCGTTGATGCCGGTATATATCGATATTTTGCGGAAAGTGGTTGGGGTTTAGGGGATAGTCTGTGCGGGTTGCCTGATGCGACGCTTGCCGCGTCTTATCAGGCCTACAAAACGCACTGTCCGTAGGTCGGATAAGGCGTTCACGCCGCATCCGACAGTGCATACTAACCCGTAATCCCCAATATTGCCGAAGCACTCGCCTTACCGCTCAACAATTCTTCAGTCTTACCCTGCCAGGCGATGCGCCCGTCAGCGACCACCACCGAGCGTGTGGCGATCCGCGCCGCATCTTCCACACTGTGCGACACCATCAATAGCGTCATTTTTTGCTGCTGGCAGCTCGTGCTCACCAGCGTCAGCATCTCCTGACGTAACGCCGGATCGAGCGCAGAGAACGGTTCATCGAGCAATAAAATCGGCTGTTCGCGCACCAGACAACGCGCTAACGCCACTCGCTGACGCTGACCGCCGGAAAGCTCGCCCGGTAACCGCGCCATTAAATTATCAATCCCCATCTGACGGGCAATAGCGTGCATTTTCTCCTGCTGCGCCGCGTTCAGTTTCAAGCCCGGATTTAGCCCCAGCCCGATGTTCTGCGCGACCGTCAGGTGGCTGAACAGGTTGTTTTCCTGAAACAGCATCGACACCGGACGGCGTGACGGCGGCGTCGTGGTGTGATCAACACCATCGATAGTCAGCGAACCGCTGGCTGGCGTCAGAAAACCGGCGATCAAATTCAGCAGGGTACTTTTACCCGCGCCGCTTGGCCCGAGGATCGCCACCTGCTCGCCGCGTTCCACCGTTAAGCTAAAACGCATCGGCAAATGGTGATAAAGCCAGGTGATATCAGTCAGTTTTAACATTTCGCCCCGGTAGTTTTTCAATCACGGTAAACAGCAGAAAACAGAGCAGCAGCAGAATTAACGCGGTGACCGCGCCGTCCTGGCTGCGATAGGAGCCAATTTGCTGGTAGAGATAAAACGGTAGGGTTCGGAAATCATCGTTACCGAACAACGCCACCACGCCAAAATCACCAATCGACAGCACACAAGCAAAAGCCAGCGCCTGCGCCAGCGGACGTTTCAGGGCGCGCAGCTCCAGCACTTTTAAGCGTGACCAGCCTTCAATGCCCAGCGACTGACATAGCATGCTATAGCGGGCAGTGATATCGCGCATCGGGTTTTCCAGCACTTTCAGCGCATAAGGGATGGCCATTAACGCATTGGTGAAAATCACGATGCCGTCAGCAGATTGTGGCAGGCCGATGGTGTTGTTGAGCAGTAAAAAGAAGCCCGTTGCCAGCACAATCCCCGGCATGGCGAGGATCAGCATTCCGCTCATCTCCAGCGCCTGACCCGCCAGCATTTTTTGCCGAGCCCGCAATTCGCGACTGCTCCATAACAGCATCATGGTCAGCACTACGCATAATACGCCTGCCGCCAGCGCAATACGCAACGAGGTCCACAGCGCCTGCCACAGCACCGGCTGCGCCAGCACTTCCGGCAACTGGCGATTTATCCCATCGACGAGCACCGCCAGTAACGGTGGCAGCAACAGCAACAGCGCCAGCACAATTAACACCGTGTCGCAAATGCGGCTATGCAGACGATCGTCCGGGTCGCGCCAGCCTTGCAGCAGCGTGGTGCCGGGCGCAATGGCCTTACTTAGTCGCTGACTCAACAGCACCAGCCCAAGGCAACAAACCATCTGGATCAGCGCCAGCATCGCCGCGCGGGCAGGATCGTAGTCGTAACTCAGCGCCTGATAAATAGCCAGCTCGATAGTGGTCGCCTGCGGACCGCCGCCCAGCGATAGCACGGTGGCGAAGCTGGCGAAACAGAGCATAAAGATAAGCGCGGCAACCGGCGGGATTTGACGCCGTAACCACGGCCATTCGACGAAGCGGAAAAAATGCCAGCCGCGCATCCCAAGCTGGGCGGCAAGCTGACGTTGTTCGCCGGGAATGTTTTCCAGTGCCTGGAGTAATAAGCGGCTCGCCATCGGCAGATTAAAAAATACGTGCGCCAGCAAAATACCTTGCAGGCCGTAGGGCGAAAAGGTCCACTCCAGACCGAGCGATTGGCAGAGTGATGCCAGCCAGCCCTGGCGACCATAGACGCTAAGAATGCCGAAAACAGCAACCAGCACCGGGAGGATCAAGGTCATTGCGCACAGACGCAACAGCGTCAGCCGACCCGGAAAGCGCCTGCGATAGAGGGCGCGGGCGAGGAATATCGCGGGTACGACAGAGAGCAGCGCCGAGAGAAACGCCTGCCAGAAGGAGAAGCGCACCACATGCCACAGGTAGCTGTCCTGCCAGATTGCCACCCAGTCACCCTGCGGCGCGTTCCACCACAGGGCGAGAAATGCCGCCAGTGCAACCGCCACCACAAGCGTAGCGGCGCTTACGCCTGGAATTAACCAGCCGGGAATTAACGGCTGACGGCGCGTTGCCATTCGCTAATCCATGCCTGACGTTGTGCCGCCACGTCGGCTGGCGTGAACTCCAGCGTGGTTGCTGGTTTGGTCAGTTGTTCAAACCCGGCAGGCAGCGTGACGTTTGCCACCGGATACATCCAGTTGCCGGTTGGGATCGCATTCTGGAAGGCCGGAGAAACCATAAACTGAAGGAACTTTTGCGCCAGTTCCGGCTGCTTGCTGGCAGCGGTGCGGGCAGCAACTTCTACTTGCAGATAATGACCTTCGCTAAAGTTCGCCGCGGCGTAGTTATCTTTCTTCTCTTCGAGAATGTGATAAGCCGGAGAGGTGGTGTAACTTAGTACCAGATCGCTTTCGCCTTTTAAAAACAGGCCGTAGGCTTCGCTCCAGCCTTTGGTGACCGTGACCGTTTTCTTCGCCAGCTTCTGCCAGGCTTGTGGGACGTCATCGCCATAGACTTTTTGCATCCACAACAACAGGCCCAGGCCCGGCGTACTGGTACGTGGATCCTGATAAATCACTCGCCAGTTCTGATCGCTTTCAACCAGCTCTTTCAGGCTTTGCGGCGGATTTTTCAGTTTGTTCTTGTCATAGACGAAGGCGAAATAACCGTAATCAAACGGTACGAAAGTGTCATTATTCCAGCCGCCGGGAACGTTAACGGTATCCGCTGCCACACCGCTTTTAGCAAACAGCCCGGTTTTGCTGGCGGCATCTAACAGATTGTTATCCAGCCCCAGCACCACATCGGCTTTACTGTTTTTGCCTTCCATCCGCAGACGGTTGAGAAGCGAAACGCCATCTTCCAGCGCCACCAGTTTCAGTTCGCAATTACAGTCGGCTTCAAAGGCTTTTTTCACCACCGGACCTGGCCCCCAGTCGGCGGCGAAGGAGTCGTAGGTATAAACAGTCAGAACGGGTTTAGCGAAAGCGGGTGCTGTACAGAGCAACAGCAGGGGAAGATATTTTTTTAACACTTTGCACCTCAAAGAAGAGTGGCAAAGGACTTGAGAAGGAGCCTCAAATCCCTTCGCCGGCGTTATCCGGATCAGGTTCGACGGGTATTTTCTCAGCGCACGCGTCTGCGTGGCACCCCGTTGAGAACGGCGTTAGTGTAGTGATTTTGTTATCAACCAGCAATCATGGATCCGGTGGCGCAAACCACGCGGATTTAAAATCGAACCAGCCGAGAGTGTTCATGCGCAGGCCGCGCATACTGCGTTGCCCCTGAATGATCAGCCAGTGGTGGATGAGCGGCACCATTGCTTTGCTGGCGACCAGTTGCTGGCACCAGTTCGCCAGGTTCATTTCGCCATTGCGCCAGCGGGCGGCGTCGGCTTGCCAGTCGATCGGAATACAGTGTTGTAGCAGCGGCACTTCGCACAAATGCGCGAACAGCGAAAAATCCAGCGGCAGCGTAAAGTTGGCGCTGTTAAGCCAGATATCGCTCTCGATCTCTCCTTCGTACCACTGATCGTAGCTGATCTCTTTGATTTCCAGTGTGACCTGATGACTTGTCAGAATCTGCTGCATGATCCCGGCAATCACTCGATGCTCAATATGATCCTGATAAAAAGTCAGGGTGAGGTTTTCCAGCCCGGCGGGTTTTTCGCAATGCGTCGGGCGGGCATGATGCCAGCGGGGGAGCAGTCCATAAGCCGGAAACCACAGTTGCTGGTATTGTTCCTCGGCGAAATAGACCAGATTAGTTGGAGAAAGCACATAACTTACCCAGTCCCTGACTTGCTGATTCGCCCCACGGTGGGTGCGGCTGTCGAACAGTAAATAGTAGCAACCTTCCTCCAGCCGACTTTCAATCTCTTTTTCCTCGCCCTGCGGCCCTTTTAGCATCAGACCGCCGGCTGGCTCGTCGGCAATTTCTGGCAGAACCCAGACATTTACTTCGTCGATTAATGCGCGATAACCGAAGAAGTCATCGAATGCCTGAATTTTCAGTTGATTGGTGCTGTTGCGGATCACTGCATAAGGACCCGTTCCGATGGGATGGCTGGCAAAGTTACTGAGGGTTTCCCATTCTCGTGGCAGGATCATCGCCGGAACTTGCCCCAGCAGTAACGGTAACCAGCGGTCCGGTTGCGTGAGATGGATATCCAGCGTCCAGGGCGTCGGCGACACAATGTCAGCAATATGCGAATAGAGCGGCAGCGTATTGATTCGTTTTAAAGAGGCGATCACATCGTCCATTTCCAGTTCACGACCATGATGAAAATGGACTCCTGGACGCAAAAAGAAGCGCCAGTGAAGCGGTGATATTTGCTGCCAGTGGTGGGCGATGTCTGCTTCCAGTTCCCCATTTTCCTCATTTATGCGCGTTAGCGAACTGAAGATTTGCCGGGCGATATGGGTTTCGGAACGGCGCAATGCACTGCCGGGCAGCAGATTGCGTAACGGACGATAGTAGAGAACGCGCAGGATGTGCCGCCCCTGGCGGAAGCTGCGTCCCAAATGAGAAACCAACATTTGCCGCACAGCCGCTTTGTCGCCAACCAGTTGCACCAGTTGATCGATACGATCCTGCTCCAGCAGGTCCTCTGCTCGCTGTTGCTGAAGCGCCAGCCCGGTGTAGAGGAATGTCAGACGAGAGCGTTTACCGCGCCCGACCTCCGCTTCCCACGTCAGCCAGCCGCGATCCTGCATGGTATTGAGCAGGGTGCGCATATGACGACGGGAGCAGCTCAATAACTCCGCTAGTTCGTTGAGCGTTGTGTCCTGCGATTTACCCTCGCAGCATTGCCACAGGCGGATGAACTGTTGTTGCAGACGAGCAGATGGCATAAAAGGGGAACTCCTGCGCAAAAGTCAGCAATTTTATTTTCCCTATATTAAGTCAATAATTCCTAACGATGAAGCAAGGAGGTGCCCCATACGTCAGTTTTATCAGCACTATTTTACCGCGACAGCGACGTTGTGCTGGTTGCGTTGGTTAAGCGTCCCACAACGATTAACCATGCTTGAAGAGCTGATGCAGTGGGAGGGGAGTCATTCTGACTACTGATTTGCGGACATCATGTGTGACTGAGTATTGGTGTTAATCGCCACGCCAGCAGTGATTATCTGCTGGCTTTTTTCTTTTTGGCGATTGAGTGCCGGACGGTGTACAAACTAACGCATAAACGCCGGTTGCTTCTCTTCATAAGACGCAATTGCGTCGTCGTGCTGCAGAGTCAGGCCGATGCTGTCCAGACCGTTCATCATGCAGTGGCGGCGGAAGGCATCGATGGTAAAGCGATAAGTTTTCTCTCCCGCTTTCACCTCTTGCGCTTCCAGGTCCACATCAAAATGAATCCCCGGATTGGCTTTCACCAGCGCAAACAGTTCGTCCACTTCTGCATCGCTTAATTTCACCGGCAGCAGCTGGTTGTTAAAGCTGTTGCCGTAGAAGATGTCAGCAAAACTCGGTGCAATCACCACTTTAAAACCGTAATCGGTCAATGCCCACGGCGCATGCTCACGCGAGGAACCGCAGCCGAAGTTTTCTCGTGCCAGCAAAATGGAAGCGCCCTGATATTGCGGGAAGTTCAGCACGAAGTCCGGGTTTGGCTGTTGGCCTTTTTCATCCAGAAAACGCCAGTCGTTAAACAGATGCGCGCCAAAACCTGTACGGGTCACTTTCTGCAAAAACTGTTTCGGGATGATTGCATCGGTATCGACATTGGCGGCATCCAGTGGAACCACCAGGCCTGTATGTTTGATAAATTTCTCTGCCATGGTGTGCTCCTTATTTAATGTTGCGAATGTCGGCGAAATGTCCGGTCACAGCAGCAGCGGCAGCCATTGCCGGGCTGACCAGATGCGTGCGCCCGCCACGCCCCTGGCGGCCTTCAAAGTTACGGTTGCTGGTGGAGGCACAACGCTCACCCGGATTCAGGCGGTCGTTGTTCATCGCCAGACACATTGAGCAACCGGGTAAACGCCATTCAAAACCAGCTTCAATAAAGATTTTGTCCAGACCTTCCGCTTCCGCCTGGGCTTTTACCGGGCCAGAGCCGGGAACCACCAGTGCCTGCACGCCTGGTGCGACTTTCCGGCCTTTGGCGATTTCAGCAGCCGCGCGTAAATCTTCAATGCGCGAGTTGGTGCAGGAACCGATAAACACTTTGTCGATAGCCACTTCGGTCAGCGGAATACCCGGTTTCAGCCCCATATAGGCCAGCGCTTTTTCTGCCGACGCGCGTTCAACCGGATCGGCAAACGAAGCCGGATCGGGAATGTTGTCGTTCACGGAGATCACCTGACCGGGGTTAGTTCCCCATGTTACCTGCGGGGCGATCTCTTCTGCTTGCAGAGTGACAACGGTATCGAAAGTTGCGCCTTCGTCGGTTTGCAGAGTTTTCCAGTAGGCAACGGCGTCGTCGAAATCTTTACCTTTCGGCGCATGCAGACGGCCTTTAACATAGTTAAAGGTGGTTTCGTCCGGCGCAACCAGACCGGCTTTTGCGCCCATTTCGATTGCCATGTTGCACAGGGTCATACGACCTTCCATGCTTAAATCACGGATTGCTTCGCCGCAAAACTCCACCACATGCCCGGTACCGCCAGCGCTGCCGGTTTTACCGATAATCGCCAGCACAATATCTTTCGCGGTAATGCCCGGCGCAGCTTTGCCCTGGACTTCAATTTTCATGGTTTTCGCGCGCCCCTGTTTCAGGGTCTGCGTTGCCAGTACGTGTTCGACCTCGGATGTACCGATACCAAAGGCCAGTGCACCAAACGCCCCGTGGGTGGCGGTATGTGAGTCGCCGCAGACAATGGTCATTCCTGGTAAGGTGACGCCCTGTTCCGGCCCCATTACGTGGACAATCCCCTGATACGGGTGATTCAGGTCATACAGTTCGACGCCAAACTCTTTGCAGTTTTTGATCAGTTCCTGCATCTGGATGCGCGCCATCTCACCGCAGGCATTAATGTCTTTAGTCTGAGTCGAGACGTTGTGATCCATGGTGGCGAAGGTTTTCCCCGGCTGACGTACCGGGCGACCGTGGGCGCGCAGACCATCGAACGCCTGCGGTGAGGTCACTTCATGTACCAGATGACGGTCGATATATAACAGCGGGGTTTCGTTTTCGGCTTCGTACACTACGTGAGCGTCGAATAATTTTTCGTATAACGTCTTAGCCATGATTACACCCCTTCTGCCACATAGCGGGCAATGATATCGCCCATTTCATCGGTACTAACGGCGGCAGCGCCACGGGCTAAATCCCCGGTGCGAATGCCTTCTTCTAACGCGCGGTTAATGGCGCGTTCAATGGCGGAAGCCGCATCATCGGCATCCAGGCTGTAACGCAGCAGCAGCGCCAGCGACAGAATTTGTGCAATCGGGTTGGCGATGTTTTTGCCTGCGATATCGGGTGCCGAGCCGCCCGCCGGTTCATACAGACCAAAACCTTGCTCGTTCAGGCTGGCGGAAGGCAACATGCCCATCGAGCCTGTGATCATCGCGCATTCATCAGACAGAATGTCGCCAAACAGGTTGGAGCACAGCAGTACGTCAAACTGCGACGGATCTTTAATCAGCTGCATGGTAGCGTTGTCGATGTACATATGCGCCAGTTCGACATCCGGATACTCCGTGGCGATCTCGTTAACAATCTCCCGCCATAAAATAGAGGATTGCAGCACATTGGCTTTGTCGATTGAGGTGACTTTGCGACGACGCTTGCGGGCAGATTCAAACGCGATACGGGCAATGCGCTCGATCTCAAAACGGTGATACACCTCGGTATCAAACGCTTTTTCATATTGTCCGCTACCTTCGCGGCCTTTTGGTTGACCGAAATAGATGCCACCGGTCAGTTCGCGCACGCACAGGATGTCGAAGCCGTTAGCGGCAATGTCAGCACGCAGCGGACAGAATGCTTCCAGCCCCTGATACAGTTTTGCCGGACGCAGGTTGCTGAATAATTTGAAGTGCTTACGCAAAGGCAACAGCGCGCCGCGTTCTGGTTGCTGGTCTGGCGGCAAATGTTCCCATTTCGGGCCGCCCACCGAGCCAAACAGCACGGCATCGGCTTGCTCACAACCTTCAACCGTCGCAGGCGGCAGCGGCCGCCCGTGGTTATCAATGGCTGCGCCGCCTACATCGTAATGGCTGGTGGTGATACGCATCGCAAAGCGGTTACGCACGGCATCCAGCACTTTCAGTGCCTGGGTCATCACTTCCGGCCCGATCCCATCTCCGGGTAAAACGGCAATATGGTAATTCTTCGACATCACACGGTTTCCTTGTTGTTTTCGTTGTGTTGAGCTTTGCGTTGCAACTCTTTTTCGACTTCTGCGGCGCGCCAGATATTGTTCAGTACGTGCACCATGGCTTTGGCGGAGGACTCGACAATATCGGTGGCTAGGCCGACGCCGTGGAAGCGGCGACCGTTGTAGTTGGCGACAATATCCACCTGACCCAGCGCATCTTTACCGTGACCTTTGGCGGTCAGGCTGTATTTCACCAGTTCGACGTTATAGTCAGTGATGCGGTTAATCGCCTGATAGACGGCATCGACCGGACCATTACCGTTGGCAGCTTCCGCTTTAACTTCCTCGCCACAGGCCAGTTTGACGGCGGCAGTGGCAATATCGTTAGAACCAGACTGCACGCTGAAGTAATCCAGACGGAAATGCTCCGGCTCTTCTTGCTGCTTACCGATGAAGGCCAGCGCCTCCAGATCGTAATCAAACACCTGACCTTTTTTGTCCGCCAGCTTCAGGAAGGCATCGTACAAATTGTCTAAATTATATTCACTTTCTTTATACCCCATCTCATCCATGCGGTGTTTTACTGCCGCACGACCGGAACGAGAGGTCAGATTCAGCTGGATTTGGTTCAGACCAATAGATTCTGGTGTCATGATTTCGTAGTTTTCGCGGTTTTTCAGCACGCCATCCTGGTGGATACCGGAGGAGTGTGCGAATGCGCCGCTGCCAACAATGGCTTTGTTTGCCGGGATCGGCATATTACAAATCTGGCTAACTAACTGGCTGGTGCGCCATATTTCCTGGTGATTAATGGCGGTATGAACGTTAAGAATATCCTTACGTACTTTGATCGCCATGATCACTTCTTCCAGCGAACAGTTACCGGCTCGCTCGCCGATCCCATTCATTGCACCTTCCACCTGGCGCGCTCCGGCATGTACCGCCGCCAGTGAGTTGCCAACTGCCAGGCCTAAATCGTCGTGGGTATGTACGGAGATAATGGCTTTGTCGATGTTAGGCACGCGTTCATACAGGCCGCTGATGATTCCGGCGAACTCAAATGGCATGGTGTAGCCCACGGTGTCCGGAATGTTGATGGTGGTGGCACCGGCATTAATCGCCGCTTCAACCACGCGCGCCAGATCGGCAATGGGTGTGCGTCCGGCATCTTCGCAAGAAAATTCAACATCATCGGTGTAATTACGGGCGCGTTTCACCATATAGATAGCGCGTTCGATCACTTCGTCCAGCGTGCTGCGCAGCTTGGTGGCGATGTGCATTGGCGAAGTGGCAATAAAGGTATGGATACGGAAGGCTTCGGCAACTTTCAGAGATTCAGCTGCCACGTCGATATCCTTTTCCACGCAGCGAGCTAACGCACATACGCGGCTGTTTTTGACCTGGCGGGCGATGGTCTGCACCGATTCGAAATCGCCCGGCGAAGAGACGGGGAAACCGACTTCCATCACGTCAACACCCATACGCTCAAGGGCCAGCGCAATTTGCAGTTTTTCTTTCACACTCAAGCTTGCCTGTAACGCCTGTTCACCGTCGCGCAATGTGGTATCGAAAATAATGACTTGCTGGCTCATGGTTTGGGTCCTTGTCTCTTTTTGAGCGCCTCGCTTCGGGCATAAAAAAACCCGCGCAATGGCGCGGGTTTTTTGTTTGACTGCGTGCTGGCTTAATGCTGAATGCCGCTCACTCGTCTACCGCGCAAAGAAGATGCGTTTAGTAGTAGTAGACCGATAAAGCGAACGATGTGAGTCATTAAATCAGCTCCAGATGAATACGATATGCTTTTAGAGTTACTGGATACAAAAACGGATGTCAACCCTGACGCAACAAAAACGTTCCGCCAGAGTGAGTTCTGCATTCGTCAAATTAGCTAATTGTGCTGCGGTGGTTAAAACAAGCGATATTAATTTCTGCTTAACCACCGACGCTTTTCATCGGTTGACATATTTCAGAATAAATTTTTGCATCTAATCAACGAGGAAAAGGGGGATAAAATGCACGCGTTACAAAACCTATCATGATGATTTGTATTGAATTATATGTTTTGCTAATTTTTTGATATTCATTTGGTGAATATTATTGTTCAATTAATGTTAAGAATTAATGCATTAAACATATAAATTAATTATTAAAAAAGCACATTTAATCCATTTTGTGGATGATTGAGTATTCGCGGTAGTTATGATTAGATTGTTTTCGCAACAAAAACATTATGGATTATTATGCTGCGGTAAATGACTCTTTACTCGGCAATGGGTTCTGTTTTTATAAGAACCCGTATCTTTATGTTTTCCTAATTTTTCTCATTTTCCTTTTTCTTATTTTATATGCATGATAAATCATATTCTCGAGGATTATTTCTCTGCATTCCAATAAGGGAAAGGGAGTTAAGTGTGACAGTGGAGTTAAGTATGCCAGAGGTACAAACAGATCAACCAGAGACGGCGGAGTTAAGCAAGCCACAGCTACGCATGGTCGATCTCAACTTATTAACCGTTTTCGATGCCGTGATGCAGGAGCAAAACATCACCCGTGCCGCTCATGTTCTGGGGATGTCGCAACCTGCGGTCAGTAACGCGGTTGCACGCCTGAAGGTGATGTTTAATGACGAGCTTTTTGTTCGTTATGGCCGTGGCATTCAACCGACTGCTCGCGCATTTCAACTTTTTGGTTCAGTTCGTCAGGCATTGCAATTAGTACAAAATGAATTGCCAGGTTCAGGTTTTGAACCCGCGAGCAGTGAACGTGTATTTCATCTTTGTGTTTGCAGTCCGTTAGACAGCATTCTGACCTCGCAGATTTATAATCACATTGAGCAAACTGCGCCAAATATACATGTTATGTTCAAGTCTTCATTAAATCAGAACACTGAACATCAACTGCGTTATCAGGAAACGGAGTTTGTGATTAGTTATGAAGACTTCCATCGTCCTGAATTTACCAGTGTGCCATTATTTAAAGATGAAATGGTGCTGGTAGCCAGCAAAAATCATCCAACAATTAAAGGCCCGTTACTGAAACATGATGTTTATAACGAACAACATGCGGCAGTTTCGCTCGATCGTTTCGCGTCATTTAGTCAACCATGGTATGACACGGTAGATAAACAAGCCAGTATCGCGTATCAGGGCATGGCAATGATGAGTGTACTGAGCGTGGTGTCGCAAACGCATCTGGTCGCTATTGCGCCGCGTTGGCTGGCTGAAGAGTTCGCTGAATCTTTAGAGTTACAGGTATTACCGCTGCCATTAAAACAAAATAGCAGAACCTGTTATCTCTCCTGGCATGAAGCTGCCGGGCGCGACAAAGGCCATCAGTGGATGGAAGAGCAATTAGTCTCAATTTGCAAACGCTAACTGGATGCAGAATAGGTCAGGCATTGATGTCTGATTTATTCTGTATTTTTTATTGAATATAGAATTTTATTCTGAATGTGTGAGTTCACTATTTTAGGATTAATTAAAAAAATAGAGAAATTGCTGTAAGTTGTGGGATTTAGCCGATTTATTATCAATTTAATCCTCCGTAATGGAGGATTTTATCGTTTCTTTTCACCTTTCCTCCTGTTTATTCTTATTACCTCGTATTTATGTCTCTGGCTGCCAATTGCTTAAGCAAGATCGGGCGGTTAATGTGTTTTACACATTTTTCCGTTAAACAGTGAGGCAGGCCATGGAGATGTTGTCTGGAGCCGAGATGGTCGTCCGATCGCTTATCGATCAGGGCGTTAAACAAGTATTCGGTTATCCCGGAGGCGCGGTCCTTGATATTTACGATGCATTGCATACCGTGGGTGGTATCGATCATGTATTAGTTCGTCATGAGCAGGCGGCGGTGCATATGGCCGATGGTCTGGCACGCGCGACCGGGGAAGTCGGCGTCGTGCTGGTAACATCGGGGCCAGGGGCGACCAATGCGATTACCGGCATCGCCACCGCTTATATGGACTCCATTCCCTTGGTTGTTCTTTCCGGGCAGGTAGCAACTTCGTTGATAGGCTACGATGCCTTTCAGGAGTGTGACATGGTGGGGATTTCCCGCCCGGTGGTGAAGCACAGTTTTCTGGTCAAACAGACAGAAGATATTCCTCAGGTGTTGAAAAAAGCCTTCTGGCTGGCGGCAAGTGGTCGTCCAGGACCTGTGGTGGTCGATCTACCAAAAGATATCCTGAATCCGGCAAAAAAATTACCGTATGCCTGGCCGGAAGCAGTCAGTATGCGTTCTTACAATCCCACAACCACTGGGCATAAAGGGCAAATTAAGCGCGCTCTGCAAACGCTGGTGGCGGCAAAAAAACCGGTTGTCTATGTAGGCGGCGGGGCAATCACGGCGGGCTGCCATCAGCAGCTGAAAGACACGGTGGAGGCGTTGAATCTGCCCGTTGTTTCCTCATTAATGGGGCTGGGGGCGTTTCCGGCAACGCATCGTCAGGCACTGGGCATGCTGGGAATGCACGGCACCTACGAAGCCAATATGACGATGCATAACGCGGATGTGATTTTTGCCGTCGGGGTACGTTTTGATGATCGAACGACGAACAATCTGGCAAAGTACTGCCCAAATGCCACGGTTTTGCATATCGATATTGATCCTACCTCCATTTCTAAAACCGTGACTGCTGATATCCCGATTGTTGGAGATGCCCGCCAGGTCCTTGAACAAATGCTTGAACTCCTGTCGCAAGAATCCGCCCATCAACCGCTGGATGAGATCCGCGATTGGTGGCAGCAGATTGAACAGTGGCGTGCTCGTCAGTGCCTGAAATACGATATTCACAGTGAAAAGATTAAACCGCAGGCGGTTATCGAGACTCTTTGGCGGCTGACGAAGGGGGACGCTTACGTGACGTCTGATGTCGGGCAGCACCAGATGTTCGCCGCACTTTATTATCCTTTCGACAAACCGCGTCGCTGGATTAACTCTGGTGGCCTCGGCACGATGGGGTTTGGTTTACCTGCGGCACTGGGCGTCAAAATGGCGCTGCCAGAAGAAACCGTGGTTTGCGTCACTGGTGACGGCAGTATTCAGATGAACATTCAGGAACTGTCTACCGCCTTGCAATACGAGTTGCCGGTATTGGTGGTGAATCTCAATAATCGCTATCTGGGGATGGTGAAGCAGTGGCAGGACATGATCTATTCCGGCCGTCATTCACAATCTTATATGCAATCGCTACCCGATTTCGTCCGTCTGGCGGAAGCCTATGGGCATGTTGGGATCCAGATTTCTCATCCGCAAGAGCTGGAAAGCAAACTTAGCGAGGCGCTGGAACAGGTGCGCAATAATCGTCTGGTCTTTGTTGATGTTACCGTCGATGGCAGTGAGCACGTCTACCCGATGCAGATTCGCGGGGGCGGAATGGATGAAATGTGGTTAAGCAAAACGGAGAGAACCTGATTATGCGCCGGATATTATCAGTCTTACTCGAAAATGAATCAGGCGCGTTATCCCGCGTGATTGGCCTTTTTTCCCAACGTGGGTACAACATTGAAAGCCTGACCGTTGCGCCCACCGACGATCCGACATTATCGCGTATGACCATCCAGACCGTGGGCGATGAAAAAGTGCTTGAGCAGATCGAAAAGCAATTACACAAACTGGTCGATGTCTTGCGCGTGAGCGAGCTGGGGCAGGGGGCGCACGTCGAGCGGGAAATTATGCTGGTGAAAATTCAGGCCAGCGGCTACGGACGTGACGAAGTGAAGCGCAATACGGAAATATTTCGTGGGCAAATCATCGATGTCACGCCATCGCTTTACACCGTCCAACTGGCAGGCACCAGCGATAAGCTTGATGCATTTTTAACATCGATTCGCGATGTGGCGAAAATTGTGGAAGTTGCTCGATCTGGTGTAGTTGGACTTTCGCGCGGCGATAAAATAATGCGTTGAGAATGATCTCAATGCGCAATTTGCAGCCCAACATGTCACGTTGGGCTTTTTTTGCGAATTCAGTGGGAACCTGGAATAAAAGCAGTTGCCGCAGTTAATTTTCTGCGCTTAGATGTTAATGAATTTAACCCATACCAGTACAATGGCTATGGTTTTTACATTTTACGCAAGGGGCAATTGTGAAACTGGATGAAATCGCTCGGCTAGCGGGAGTGTCGCGGACCACTGCAAGCTATGTTATTAACGGCAAAGCGAAGCAATACCGTGTGAGCGACAAAACCGTTGAAAAAGTCATGGCTGTGGTGCGTGAGCACAATTACCACCCGAACGCCGTGGCAGCTGGGCTTCGTGCTGGACGCACACGTTCTATTGGTCTTGTGATCCCCGATCTGGAGAACACCAGCTATACCCGCATCGCTAATTATCTTGAACGTCAGGCGCGGCAACGGGGTTATCAACTGCTGATTGCTTGCTCAGAAGATCAGCCAGACAACGAAATGCGTTGTATTGAGCATCTTCTACAGCGTCAGGTTGATGCCATTATTGTTTCGACGTCGTTGCCACCAGAGCATCCTTTTTATCAACGCTGGGCTAACGACCCGTTCCCGATTGTCGCGCTGGACCGCGCCCTCGATCGTGAACACTTCACCAGCGTGGTTGGTGCCGATCAGGATGATGCCGAAATGCTGGCGGAAGAGTTACGTAAGTTTCCCGCCGAGACGGTGCTTTATCTTGGCGCGCTGCCGGAGCTTTCTGTGAGCTTCTTGCGTGAGCAAGGTTTCCGTACTGCCTGGAAAGATGATCCGCGCGAAGTGCATTTCCTTTATGCCAACAGTTATGAGCGGGAGGCGGCTGCCCAGTTATTCGAAAAATGGCTGGAAACGCATCCGATGCCGCAGGCGCTGTTCACAACGTCGTTTGCGTTGTTGCAAGGGGTGATGGATGTCACGCTGCGTCGCGATGGCAAACTGCCTTCTGACCTGGCAATTGCCACCTTTGGCGATAACGAACTGCTCGACTTCTTACAGTGCCCGGTGCTGGCAGTGGCTCAACGTCACCGCGATGTCGCAGAGCGTGTGCTGGAAATTGTCCTGGCAAGCCTGGACGAACCGCGTAAGCCAAAACCTGGGTTAACGCGCATTAAACGTAATCTCTATCGCCGCGGCGTGCTCAGCCGTAACTAAGCCGCGAACAAAAATACGCGCCAGTGAATTTCTCATTGGCGCGTCGAGTACGGGAATGGACATCAATATCCTTAAAGTAAATAAGACTATTCCTGGCTATTATTGATAAATGCTTTTAAACCCGCCCATTAATTAACTCACCTGCTGAAATTCACAATAATTAAGCAATATTGACAGAGCGTTTTTGCATTATTTTGTTACATGCAGAGATGAATTGCCGATTTAACAAACACTTTTCTTTGCTTTTGCGCAAACCTGCTGGCATCAAGCGCCACACAGACGCAACAGGGACTGTTAACCGGGGAAGATATGTCCTAAAATGCCGCTCGCGTCGCAAACTGACACTTTATATTTGCTGTGGAAAATAGTTAGTCATTTTAAAACGGTGATGACGATGAGGGATTTTTTCTTACAGCTATTCATAACGTTAATTTGCTTCGCACGTTGGACGTAAAATAAACAACGCTGATATTAGCCGTAAACATCGGGTTTTTTACCTCGGTATGCCTTGTGACTGGCTTGACAAGCTTTTCCTCCGCTCCGTAAACTCCTTTCAGTGGGAAATTGTGGGGCAAAGTGGGAATAAGGGGTGAGGCTGGCATGTTCCGGGGAGCAACGTTAGTCAATCTCGACAGCAAAGGGCGCTTATCAGTGCCTACCCGTTATCGGGAACAGCTGCTTGAGAACGCTGCCGGTCAAATGGTTTGCACCATTGACATTCATCACCCGTGCCTGCTGCTTTACCCCCTGCCTGAATGGGAAATTATCGAGCAAAAATTATCGCGTCTGTCGAGCATGAACCCGGTTGAGCGCCGTGTGCAGCGCCTTCTGTTAGGTCATGCCAGCGAATGTCAGATGGATGGCGCCGGTCGATTGTTAATCGCGCCAGTACTGCGGCAACATGCCGGTCTGACAAAAGAAGTGATGCTGGTTGGACAGTTCAACAAGTTTGAGCTGTGGGATGAAACAACCTGGCATCAACAGGTCAAGGAAGATATCGACGCAGAGCAGTTGGCTACTGGAGACTTATCGGAGCGACTGCAGGACTTGTCTCTATAAAATGATGGAAAACTATAAACATACTACGGTGCTGCTGGATGAAGCCGTTAATGGCCTCAATATCCGTCCTGATGGCATCTACATTGATGGGACTTTTGGTCGCGGTGGTCACTCACGTCTGATCCTCTCGCAGCTTGGCGAAGAGGGGCGTTTGCTGGCGATCGATCGCGACCCGCAGGCTATCGCCGTTGCGAAGACTATTGATGATCCGCGCTTCTCCATCATCCACGGACCTTTCTCCGCGCTGGGCGAATACGTTGCCGAGCGCGATCTTATCGGCAAGATCGACGGCATTCTCCTCGATCTTGGTGTTTCTTCACCGCAACTTGATGATGCAGAACGCGGCTTTTCCTTTATGCGCGATGGCCCGCTGGACATGCGTATGGACCCAACCCGTGGGCAGTCAGCCGCTGAATGGCTGCAAACCGCAGAAGAAGCTGATATCGCCTGGGTATTGAAAACCTACGGCGAAGAGCGTTTTGCCAAACGCATTGCCCGCGCCATTGTCGAGCGAAACCGCGAACAGCCGATGACCCGCACCAAAGAACTGGCGGAAGTCGTGGCTGCCGCAACGCCGGTGAAAGATAAGTTTAAACATCCCGCGACCCGTACCTTCCAGGCGGTGCGCATTTGGGTAAACAGTGAACTGGAGGAGATAGAGCAGGCGCTAAAAAGCTCGCTCAACGTGCTGGCCCCGGGGGGGCGGCTCTCGATCATCAGCTTCCACTCGCTGGAAGACCGCATTGTGAAGCGCTTTATGCGTGAAAACAGCCGTGGTCCGCAAGTTCCGGCAGGGTTACCGATGACTGAAGAGCAGCTCAAAAAACTGGGTGGCCGTCAGCTGCGAGCACTAGGCAAGTTAATGCCGGGCGAAGAAGAGGTGGCTGAGAACCCTCGTGCCCGTAGTTCAGTTCTGCGTATTGCAGAGAGGACGAACGCATGATCAGCAGAGTGACAGAAGCTCTAAGCAAAGTTAAAGGATCGATGGGAAGCCACGAGCGCCATGCATTGCCTGGTGTTATCGGTGACGATCTTTTGCGATTTGGGAAGCTGCCACTCTGCCTGTTCATTTGCATTATTTTGACGGCGGTGACCGTGGTAACCACGGCGCACCATACCCGTTTACTGACCGCTCAGCGCGAACAACTGGTGCTGGAGCGAGATGCTTTAGACATTGAATGGCGCAACCTGATCCTTGAAGAGAATGCGCTCGGCGACCATAGCCGGGTGGAAAGGATCGCCACGGAAAAGCTGCAAATGCAGCATGTTGATCCGTCACAAGAAAATATCGTAGTGCAAAAATAAGGATAAACGCGACGCATGAAAGCAGCGGCGAAAACGCAGAAACCAAAACGTCAGGAAGAACATGCCAACTTTATCAGTTGGCGTTTTGCGTTGTTATGCGGCTGTATTCTCCTGGCGCTGGCTTTTCTGCTCGGACGCGTAGCGTGGTTACAAGTTATCTCCCCGGATATGCTGGTAAAAGAGGGCGACATGCGTTCTCTTCGCGTTCAGCAAGTTTCCACCTCCCGCGGCATGATTACTGACCGTTCTGGTCGCCCGTTAGCGGTGAGCGTGCCGGTAAAAGCGATTTGGGCTGACCCGAAAGAAGTGCATGACGCTGGCGGTATCAGCGTCGGTGATCGCTGGAAGGCGCTGGCTAACGCACTCAATATTCCGCTGGATCAGCTTTCAGCCCGCATTAACGCCAACCCGAAAGGGCGCTTTATTTATCTGGCGCGTCAGGTAAACCCTGACATGGCAGAGTACATCAAAAAACTGAAACTGCCGGGGATTCATCTGCGTGAAGAATCTCGACGTTATTATCCATCCGGCGAAGTGACCGCTCACCTCATCGGCTTTACTAACGTCGATAGTCAGGGGATTGAGGGCGTCGAGAAGAGTTTCGATAAATGGCTTACCGGGCAGCCGGGTGAGCGCATTGTGCGTAAAGACCGCTATGGTCGCGTAATTGAAGATATCTCTTCCACCGACAGCCAGGCGGCGCACAACCTGGCGCTGAGTATTGATGAACGCCTGCAGGCGCTGGTTTATCGCGAACTGAACAACGCGGTGGCCTTTAACAAAGCTGAATCTGGTAGCGCCGTGCTGGTGGATGTCAACACCGGTGAAGTGCTGGCGATGGCTAACAGCCCGTCATACAACCCAAACAATCTGAGTGGCACGCCGAAAGAGGCGATGCGTAACCGTACCATCACTGACGTGTTTGAACCGGGTTCAACGGTTAAACCGATGGTGGTGATGACCGCGTTGCAACGTGGCGTAGTGCGGGAAAACTCGGTACTGAATACCGTTCCTTATCGAATTAACGGCCACGAAATCAAAGACGTGGCACGCTACAGCGAATTAACCCTGACCGGGGTATTACAGAAGTCGAGTAACGTCGGTGTTTCCAAACTGGCGTTAGCGATGCCGTCCTCAGCGTTAGTAGATACTTACTCACGTTTTGGACTGGGAAAAGCGACCAATTTGGGGTTGGTCGGAGAACGCAGTGGCTTATATCCTCAAAAACAACGGTGGTCTGACATAGAGAGGGCCACCTTCTCTTTCGGCTACGGGCTAATGGTAACACCGTTACAGTTAGCGCGAGTCTACGCAACTATCGGCAGCTATGGCATTTATCGCCCGCTGTCGATTACCAAAGTTGATCCCCCGGTTCCCGGTGAACGCGTCTTCCCGGAGTCCATTGTTCGCACCGTGGTGCATATGATGGAAAGCGTGGCGCTACCGGGCGGTGGCGGCGTGAAGGCGGCGATTAAAGGCTATCGTATCGCCATTAAAACCGGTACCGCGAAAAAGGTCGGGCCGGACGGTCGCTACATCAATAAATATATTGCTTATACCGCAGGCGTTGCGCCTGCGAGTCAGCCGCGCTTCGCGCTGGTTGTTGTTATCAACGATCCGCAGGCGGGTAAATACTACGGCGGCGCCGTTTCCGCGCCGGTCTTTGGTGCCATCATGGGCGGCGTATTGCGTACCATGAACATCGAGCCGGATGCGCTGACAACGGGCGATAAAAATGAATTTGTGATTAATCAAGGCGAGGGGACAGGTGGCAGATCGTAATTTGCGCGACCTTCTTGCTCCGTGGGTGCCAGACGCACCTTCGCGAGCACTGCGAGAGATGACACTCGACAGCCGTGTGGCTGCGGCGGGCGATCTCTTTGTAGCTGTAGTAGGTCATCAGGCGGACGGGCGTCGATATATCCCGCAGGCGATAGCGCAAGGTGTGGCTGCCATTATTGCAGAGGCGAAAGATGAGGCGACCGACGGTGAAATCCGTGAAATGCACGGCGTACCAGTCATCTATCTCAGCCAGCTCAACGAGCGTTTATCTGCACTGGCGGGCCGCTTTTACCATGAACCCTCTGACAATTTACGTCTCGTGGGCGTAACGGGCACCAACGGCAAGACTACGACTACTCAGCTTCTGGCGCAGTGGAGCCAACTGCTTGGCGAAACCAGCGCGGTAATGGGGACTGTTGGTAACGGCCTGCTGGGAAAAGTGATCCCGACAGAAAATACCACCGGTTCGGCAGTCGATGTTCAGCATGAGCTGGCGGGACTGGTGGATCAGGGCGCGACTTTTTGCGCAATGGAAGTTTCCTCCCACGGACTGGTACAGCACCGTGTGGCGGCATTGAAATTTGCGGCGTCGGTCTTTACCAACTTAAGCCGCGATCACCTTGATTATCATGGTGATATGGAACACTACGAAGCCGCGAAATGGCTGCTTTATTCTGAACATCATTGCGGTCAGGCGATTATTAACGCCGACGATGAAGTGGGCCGCCGCTGGCTGGCAAAACTGCCGGACGCGGTTGCAGTATCAATGGAAGATCATATCAATCCGAACTGTCACGGACGCTGGTTGAAAGCGACTGAAGTGAACTATCACGACAGCGGTGCGACTATTCGCTTTAGCTCAAGCTGGGGCGATGGCGAAATTGAAAGCCATCTGATGGGCGCTTTTAACGTCAGCAACTTGCTGCTGGCGCTGGCGACGCTGCTGGCGCTGGGCTATCCGTTGGCTGGCCTGCTGAAAACTGCCGCACGCCTGCAGCCGGTTTGTGGACGTATGGAAGTGTTCACTGCGACAGGCAAACCGACGGTAGTGGTGGATTACGCGCATACGCCAGATGCACTGGAAAAAGCCTTACAGGCGGCGCGTTTGCACTGTGCGGGCAAGCTGTGGTGCGTCTTTGGCTGTGGTGGCGATCGTGATAAAGGTAAGCGTCCACTGATGGGAGCAATTGCTGAAGAGTTTGCTGACGTGGCGGTGGTGACGGACGATAACCCGCGTACCGAAGAGCCGCGTGCCATCATCAACGATATCCTGGCGGGAATGCTGGACGCCGGACATGCCAAAGTGATGGAAGGCCGCGCTGAAGCGGTGACTTGCGCCGTTATGCAGGCTAAAGAGAATGATGTGGTGCTGATCGCGGGCAAAGGCCATGAGGATTATCAGATTGTTGGCAACCAGCGTCTGGACTACTCCGATCGCGTCACGGTAGCGCGTCTGCTGGGGGTGATTGCATGATTAGCGTAACCCTTAGCCAACTTACCGATATTCTCAACGGTGAACTGCAAGGTGCAGATATTACCCTTGATGCTGTAACCACTGACACCCGTAAATTGACGCCGGGTTGCCTGTTTGTTGCCCTGAAAGGCGAACGTTTCGATGCCCATGATTTTGCTGACCAGGCGAAAGCTGGCGGTGCGGGTGCACTGCTGGTTAGCCGTCCGCTGGATATCGATCTGCCGCAGTTAATCGTCAAGGATACGCGTCTGGCGTTTGGTGAACTGGCTGCATGGGTTCGCCAGCAAGTTCCGGCGCGCGTGGTTGCTCTGACCGGTTCCTCCGGCAAAACCTCCGTTAAAGAGATGACGGCAGCGATTTTAAGCCAGTGTGGCAACACGCTTTATACGGCAGGCAATCTCAACAACGACATCGGTGTACCGATGACGCTGTTGCGCTTAACGCCAGAGTACGATTACGCAGTAATTGAACTTGGCGCGAACCATCAGGGCGAAATTGCCTGGACTGTGAGTCTGACTCGCCCGGAAGCGGCGCTGGTCAACAACCTGGCAGCGGCGCATCTGGAAGGTTTTGGCTCGCTTGCGGGTGTCGCGAAAGCGAAAGGTGAAATCTTTAGCGGCCTGCCGGAAAACGGTATCGCCATTATGAATGCCGACAACAACGACTGGCTGAACTGGCAGAGTGTGATTGGCTCACGCAAAGTGTGGCGCTTCTCACCGAATGCTAACAACAGCGATTTCACCGCCACCAATATTCACGTGACCTCGCACGGTACGGAATTTACCCTGCAAACCCCAACGGGTAGCGTCGATGTTCTGCTGCCGTTGCCGGGGCGTCACAATATTGCGAATGCGCTGGCAGCCGCTGCGCTCTCCATGTCCGTGGGCGCAACGCTTGATGCTATTAAAGCGGGGCTGGCAAATCTGAAAGCTGTTCCAGGCCGTCTGTTCCCCATTCAACTGGCGGAAAATCAGTTGCTGCTCGACGACTCCTACAACGCTAACGTCGGCTCCATGACCGCCGCTGTTCAGGTACTGGCTGAAATGCCGGGCTACCGTGTGCTGGTGGTGGGCGATATGGCGGAACTGGGCGCTGAAAGCGAGGCCTGCCATGTACAGGTGGGCGAAGCGGCGAAGGCGGCGGGTATTGACCGCGTGTTAAGTGTGGGTAAACAAAGCCATGCTATCAGCACCGCCAGCGGCGTTGGCGAACATTTTTCCGATAAAACTGCGCTTATCGCGCGTCTTAAATCACTGATTGCTGAGCAACAGGTAATTACGATTTTAGTTAAGGGTTCACGTAGTGCTGCCATGGAAGAGGTAGTACGCGCTTTACAGGAGAATGGGACATGTTAGTTTGGCTGGCCGAACATTTGGTCAAATATTATTCCGGCTTTAACGTCTTTTCCTATCTGACGTTTCGCGCCATCGTCAGCCTGCTGACTGCGCTGTTCATCTCATTGTGGATGGGCCCGCGCATGATTGCTCATTTGCAAAAACTTTCCTTTGGTCAGGTAGTGCGTAACGACGGTCCTGAATCACACTTCAGCAAGCGCGGTACGCCGACCATGGGCGGGATTATGATCCTGACAGCGATTGTGATCTCCGTGCTGCTGTGGGCTTATCCATCCAATCCGTACGTCTGGTGCGTACTGGTGGTGCTGGTAGGTTACGGCATCATTGGCTTTGTTGATGACTATCGCAAAGTGGTGCGTAAAGACACCAAGGGGTTGATCGCTCGTTGGAAGTATTTCTGGATGTCGGTCATTGCGCTGGGTGTTGCCTTCGCGCTGTACCTTGCCGGCAAAGACACGCCCGCAACGCAGCTGGTGGTTCCGTTCTTTAAAGATGTGATGCCGCAACTGGGGCTGTTCTACATTCTGCTGGCTTACTTCGTCATTGTGGGTACTGGCAACGCGGTAAACCTGACCGATGGTCTTGATGGCCTGGCGATTATGCCGACTGTATTCGTCGCCGGTGGTTTTGCGCTGGTGGCATGGGCAACCGGCAACATGAACTTTGCCAGCTATTTACACATACCGTATCTACGACACGCCGGGGAACTGGTCATTGTCTGTACCGCGATAGTCGGGGCAGGGCTGGGCTTCCTGTGGTTTAACACCTATCCGGCGCAGGTCTTTATGGGCGATGTCGGTTCGCTGGCGTTAGGTGGTGCGTTAGGCATTATCGCCGTACTGCTGCGTCAGGAATTCCTGCTGGTGATTATGGGCGGCGTGTTTGTCGTTGAAACCCTGTCGGTTATTTTGCAGGTCGGCTCCTTTAAACTGCGCGGACAACGTATTTTCCGCATGGCACCGATTCATCACCACTATGAACTGAAAGGCTGGCCGGAACCGCGCGTCATTGTACGTTTCTGGATTATTTCGCTGATGCTGGTCCTGATTGGTCTGGCAACGCTGAAGGTACGTTAATCATGGCTGATTACCAGGGTAAAAATGTCGTCATTATCGGCCTGGGCCTCACCGGGCTTTCTTGCGTGGACTTTTTCCTCGCTCGCGGTGTGACGCCGCGCGTTATGGATACGCGTATGACACCGCCTGGCCTGGATAAATTACCCGAAGCCGTAGAACGCCACACGGGCGGTCTGAATGATGAATGGCTGATGGCGGCCGATCTGATTGTCGCCAGTCCCGGTATTGCACTGGCGCATCCATCCTTAAGCGCTGCCGCTGATGCCGGAATCGAAATCGTTGGTGATATCGAGCTATTCTGCCGCGAAGCACAAGCTCCGATTGTGGCGATCACCGGTTCTAACGGCAAAAGCACGGTCACCACGCTAGTGGGTGAAATGGCGAAAGCGGCGGGGGTTAACGTTGGTGTGGGTGGCAATATTGGCCTGCCTGCGTTGATGCTGCTGGATGATGAGTGCGAACTGTACGTGCTCGAGCTGTCGAGCTTCCAGCTTGAAACCACCTCCAGCTTACAGGCGGTAGCAGCGACCATTCTGAACGTGACTGAAGATCATATGGATCGCTATCCATTTGGTTTACAGCAGTATCGTGCGGCAAAACTGCGCATTTATGAAAATGCGAAAGTTTGCGTGGTTAATGCTGATGATGCCTTAACAATGCCGATTCGTGGTGCGGATGAACGCTGCGTTAGCTTTGGTATCAATATGGGCGACTATCACTTGAATCATCAGCAGGGTGAAACCTGGCTGCGGGTGAAAGGCGAGAAAGTGTTGAACGTGAAAGAGATGAAACTTTCCGGTCAGCATAACTACACCAATGCGCTGGCGGCACTGGCGCTGGCAGACGCAGCTGGTTTGCCACGCGCCAGTAGCCTGAAAGCGTTAACTACGTTCACTGGTTTGCCGCATCGCTTTGAAGTGGTGCTGGAACATAACGGTGTGCGCTGGATTAACGACTCGAAAGCGACCAATGTCGGCAGTACGGAAGCGGCGCTCAATGGCCTGCACGTAGATGGCACGCTGCATTTGTTGCTGGGCGGCGATGGTAAATCGGCGGACTTTAGTCCGCTGGCACGTTACCTGAATGGCGATAACGTACGTTTGTATTGTTTCGGTCGTGACGGCGCACAGCTGGCGGCACTGCGCCCGGGAGTGGCAGAACAAACCGAAACCATGGAACAGGCGATGCGCTTGCTGGCTCCGCGTGTTCAACCAGGAGATATGGTTCTGCTCTCCCCGGCCTGTGCCAGCCTTGATCAATTCAAGAACTTTGAACAACGAGGCAATGAGTTTGCCCGTCTGGCGAAGGAGTTAGGTTGATGCGTTTATCTCTCCCTCGCCTGAAAATGCCGCGCCTGCCAGGATTCAGTATCCTGGTCTGGATCTCCACGGCGCTAAAGGGCTGGGTGATGGGCTCGCGGGAAAAAGATACCGACAGCCTGATCATGTACGATCGCACCTTACTGTGGCTGACCTTCGGCCTCGCGGCGATCGGCTTTATCATGGTGACGTCCGCATCAATGCCTATCGGACAACGCTTGACTAACGATCCCTTTTTCTTCGCTAAGCGTGATGGCGTCTACCTGATCCTGGCGTTCATTCTGGCGATCATTACGCTGCGTCTGCCGATGGAGTTCTGGCAACGTTACAGCGCTACGATGCTACTCGGTTCAATCATCCTGTTGATGATCGTTCTGGTAGTGGGTAGCTCTGTTAAAGGGGCATCGCGTTGGATCGATCTCGGCTTGCTGCGTATCCAGCCTGCGGAGCTGACAAAACTGTCGCTGTTTTGCTATATCGCCAACTATCTGGTGCGTAAAGGCGACGAAGTGCGTAATAACCTGCGCGGCTTCCTGAAACCGATGGGCGTGATTCTGGTGTTGGCAGTGTTACTGCTGGCACAGCCAGACCTTGGTACGGTGGTGGTGTTGTTTGTGACTACGCTGGCGATGTTATTCCTGGCGGGAGCGAAATTGTGGCAGTTCATTGCCATTATCGGTATGGGCATTTCAGCGGTTGTGTTGCTGATCCTCGCCGAACCGTACCGTATCCGCCGTGTTACCGCATTCTGGAACCCGTGGGAAGATCCCTTTGGCAGCGGCTATCAGTTAACGCAATCGCTGATGGCGTTTGGTCGCGGCGAACTTTGGGGGCAAGGCTTAGGTAACTCGGTACAAAAACTGGAGTATCTGCCGGAAGCGCACACTGACTTTATTTTCGCCATTATCGGCGAAGAATTAGGTTATGTCGGTGTGGTACTAGCACTTTTAATGGTATTCTTCGTCGCTTTTCGTGCGATGTCGATTGGCCGTAAAGCATTAGAAATTGACCATCGTTTTTCCGGTTTTCTCGCCTGTTCCATTGGCATCTGGTTTAGCTTCCAGGCGCTGGTTAACGTAGGTGCGGCGGCGGGGATGTTACCGACCAAAGGTCTGACATTGCCGCTGATCAGTTACGGTGGTTCGAGCTTACTGATTATGTCGACAGCCATCATGATGCTGTTGCGTATTGATTATGAAACGCGTCTGGAGAAAGCGCAGGCGTTTGTACGAGGTTCACGATGAGTGGTCAAGGAAAGCGATTAATGGTGATGGCCGGCGGAACCGGTGGACATGTGTTCCCGGGACTGGCGGTTGCGCACCATCTAATGGCTCAGGGTTGGCAAGTTCGCTGGCTGGGGACTGCCGACCGTATGGAAGCGGACTTAGTGCCAAAACATGGCATCGAAATTGATTTCATTCGTATCTCTGGTCTGCGTGGTAAAGGTATAAAAGCACTGTTAGCTGCGCCTCTGCGTATTTTTAACGCCTGGCGTCAGGCACGGGCGATTATGAAAGCGTTCAAACCTGATGTGGTGCTCGGAATGGGCGGCTACGTATCAGGCCCAGGTGGTCTGGCCGCGTGGTCGTTAGGCATTCCGGTTGTACTTCATGAACAAAACGGTATTGCGGGCTTAACCAATAAATGGCTGGCGAAGATTGCCACCAAAGTGATGCAGGCGTTTCCAGGCGCTTTCCCTAATGCGGAAGTGGTGGGTAACCCGGTGCGTACCGATGTGCTGGCGCTGCCGTTGCCACAGCAACGTTTGGCTGGACGTGAAGGTCCGGTTCGTGTGTTGGTAGTGGGTGGTTCCCAGGGCGCACGCATTCTTAACCAGACAATGCCGCAGGTTGCTGCGAAACTGGGTGATTCAGTCACTATCTGGCATCAGAGCGGCAAAGGTTCGCAACAATCCGTTGAACAGGCGTATGCGGAAGCGGGGCAACCGCAGCATAAAGTGACGGAATTTATTGATGATATGGCGGCGGCGTATGCGTGGGCGGATGTCGTCGTTTGCCGCTCCGGTGCGTTAACGGTGAGTGAAATTGCCGCAGCGGGGCTACCGGCATTGTTTGTGCCGTTTCAACATAAAGACCGCCAGCAATACTGGAATGCGCTACCGCTGGAAAAAGCGGGCGCAGCCAAAATTATCGAGCAGCCACAGCTTACTGTGGATGCTGTCGCCAACACCCTGGCCGGGTGGTCGCGAGAAACCTTATTAACCATGGCAGAACGCGCCCGTGCTGCATCCATTCCGGATGCCACCGAGCGAGTGGCAAATGAAGTGAGCCGGGCTGCCCGGGCGTAATTGTAGCGATGCCTTTTGCATCGTATGAATGTAAGAAGTTAATGGCGTAAAGAATGAATACACAACAATTGGCAAAACTGCGTTCCATCGTGCCCGAAATGCGTCGCGTTCGGCACATACATTTTGTCGGCATCGGTGGTGCCGGTATGGGCGGTATTGCCGAAGTTCTGGCCAATGAAGGTTATCAGATCAGTGGTTCCGATTTAGCGCCAAATCCGGTCACGCAACAGTTAATGAATCTGGGAGCGACGATTTATTTCAACCATCGCCCGGAAAACGTACGTGATGCCAGTGTGGTCGTTGTTTCCAGCGCGATTTCTGCCGATAACCCGGAAATTGTCGCAGCTCATGAAGCGCGTATTCCGGTGATTCGTCGCGCGGAAATGCTGGCTGAGTTAATGCGTTTTCGTCATGGCATCGCCATTGCCGGAACGCACGGCAAAACGACAACCACCGCGATGGTTTCCAGCATCTACGCAGAAGCGGGGCTCGACCCAACCTTCGTTAACGGCGGGCTGGTAAAAGCGGCGGGTGTTCATGCGCGTTTGGGGCATGGTCGATACCTGATTGCCGAAGCGGATGAGAGCGATGCATCGTTCCTCCATTTGCAACCGATGGTGGCGATTGTCACCAATATCGAAGCCGACCACATGGATACCTACCAGGGCGACTTTGAGAATTTAAAACAGACCTTTATTAATTTTCTGCACAACCTGCCGTTTTACGGTCGTGCGGTGATGTGTGTAGATGATCCGGTGATCCGCGAATTGTTACCGCGTGTGGGGCGTCAGACCACGACTTACGGCTTCAGCGAAGATGCCGACGTGCGTGTAGAAGATTATCAGCAGATTGGTCCGCAGGGGCACTTTACGCTGCTGCGCCAGGACAAAGAGCCGATGCGCGTTACCCTGAATGCGCCAGGCCGTCATAACGCGCTGAATGCCGCAGCTGCGGTCGCTGTTGCCACGGAAGAGGGGATTGACGACGAGGCTATTTTGCGTGCGCTGGAGAGTTTCCAGGGGACAGGCCGTCGTTTTGATTTCCTCGGTGAATTCCCGCTGGAGCCAGTGAATGGTAAAAGCGGTACGGCAATGCTGGTTGATGACTACGGTCACCATCCGACCGAAGTGGATGCCACCATTAAAGCGGCGCGTGCAGGCTGGCCGGATAAAAACCTGGTAATGCTGTTTCAGCCGCACCGTTTTACCCGTACGCGCGACCTGTATGATGATTTCGCCAATGTGCTGACGCAGGTTGATACCCTGTTGATGCTGGAAGTGTATCCGGCTGGCGAAGCGCCAATTCCGGGAGCGGACAGCCGTTCGCTGTGTCGCACAATTCGTGGACGTGGGAAAATTGATCCCATTCTGGTGCCGGACCCGGCGCAGGTAGCCGAAATGCTAGCACCAGTATTAACCGGTAACGACCTGATTCTCGTTCAGGGGGCCGGTAATATCGGAAAAATTGCTCGTTCTTTAGCTGAAATCAAACTGAAGCCGCAAACTCCGGAGGAAGAACAACATGACTGATAAAATCGCGGTCCTGTTGGGCGGGACCTCCGCTGAGCGGGAAGTTTCTCTGAATTCTGGTGCAGCGGTGTTAGCCGGGCTGCGTGAAGGCGGTATTGACGCGTATCCTGTCGACCCGAAAGAAGTCGACGTGACGCAACTGAAGTCGATGGGCTTTCAGAAAGTGTTTATCGCGCTACATGGTCGCGGCGGTGAAGATGGCACGCTGCAGGGTATGCTCGAGCTGATGGGCTTGCCTTATACCGGCAGCGGAGTGATGGCATCTGCGCTTTCAATGGATAAACTACGCAGCAAATTGCTTTGGCAGGGCGCTGGTTTACCGGTAGCGCCGTGGGTAGCATTAACCCGCGCAGAGTTTGAAAAAGGCCTGAGCGATAAGCAGTTAGCAGAAATTTCTGCCTTAGGTTTGCCGGTTATCGTTAAGCCGAGCCGCGAAGGTTCCAGTGTGGGAATGTCAAAAGTAGTAGCAGAAAATGCTCTACAAGATGCATTAAGATTGGCATTTCAGCACGATGAAGAAGTATTGATTGAAAAATGGCTAAGTGGGCCGGAGTTCACGGTTGCGATACTTGGTGAAGAAATTTTACCGTCAATACGTATTCAACCGGCCGGAACCTTCTATGATTATGAGGCGAAGTATCTCTCTGATGAGACACAGTATTTCTGCCCCGCAGGTCTGGAAGCGTCACAAGAGGCCAATTTGCAGGCATTAGTGCTGAAAGCATGGACGACGTTAGGTTGCAAAGGATGGGGACGTATTGACGTTATGCTGGACAGCGATGGACAGTTTTATCTGCTGGAGGCCAATACCTCACCGGGTATGACCAGCCACAGCCTGGTGCCGATGGCGGCACGTCAGGCAGGTATGAGCTTCTCGCAGTTGGTAGTACGAATTCTGGAACTGGCGGACTAATATGTCGCAGGCTGCTCTGAACACGCGAAACAGCGAAGAAGAGGTTTCTTCTCGCCGCAATAATGGAACGCGTCTGGCGGGGATCCTTTTCCTGCTGACCGTTTTAACGACAGTGTTGGTGAGCGGCTGGGTCGTGTTGGGCTGGATGGAAGATGCGCAACGCCTGCCGCTCTCAAAGCTGGTGTTGACCGGTGAACGCCATTACACGCGTAATGACGATATCCGGCAGTCGATCCTGGCATTGGGTGAGCCAGGTACCTTTATGACCCAGGATGTCAACATCATCCAGACGCAAATAGAACAACGCCTGCCGTGGATTAAGCAGGTGAGCGTCAGAAAGCAGTGGCCTGATGAATTGAAGATTCATCTGGTTGAATATGTGCCGATTGCGCGGTGGAATGATCAACATATGGTAGACGCGGAAGGAAACACTTTCAGCGTACCACCAGATCGCACCAGCAAGCAGGTGCTTCCAATGCTGTATGGCCCGGAAGGCAGCGCCAATGAAGTGTTGCAGGGCTATCGCGAAATGGGGCAGATGCTGGCAAAGGACAGATTTACTCTGAAGGAAGCGGCGATGACCGCGCGGCGTTCCTGGCAGTTGACGCTGAATAACGATATTAAGCTCAATCTTGGCCGGGGCGATACGATGAAACGTTTGGCTCGCTTTGTAGAACTTTATCCGGTTTTACAGCAGCAGGCGCAAACCGATGGCAAACGGATTAGCTACGTTGATTTGCGTTATGACTCTGGAGCGGCAGTAGGCTGGGCGCCCTTGCCGCCAGAGGAATCTACTCAGCAACAAAATCAGGCACAGGCAGAACAACAATGATCAAGGCGACGGACAGAAAACTGGTAGTAGGACTGGAGATTGGTACCGCGAAGGTTGCCGCTTTAGTAGGGGAAGTTCTGCCCGACGGTATGGTCAATATCATTGGCGTGGGCAGCTGCCCGTCGCGTGGTATGGATAAAGGCGGGGTGAACGACCTCGAATCCGTGGTCAAGTGCGTACAACGCGCCATTGACCAGGCAGAATTGATGGCAGATTGTCAGATCTCTTCGGTATATCTGGCGCTTTCTGGTAAGCACATCAGCTGCCAGAATGAAATTGGTATGGTGCCTATTTCTGAAGAAGAAGTGACGCAAGAAGATGTGGAAAACGTCGTCCATACCGCGAAATCAGTGCGTGTGCGCGATGAGCATCGTGTGCTGCATGTGATCCCGCAAGAGTATGCGATTGACTATCAGGAAGGGATCAAGAATCCGGTAGGACTTTCGGGCGTGCGGATGCAGGCAAAAGTGCACCTGATCACATGTCACAACGATATGGCGAAAAACATCGTCAAAGCGGTTGAACGTTGTGGGCTGAAAGTTGACCAACTGATATTTGCCGGACTGGCATCAAGTTATTCGGTATTGACGGAAGATGAACGTGAACTGGGTGTCTGCGTCGTCGATATCGGTGGTGGTACAATGGATATCGCCGTTTATACCGGTGGGGCATTGCGCCACACTAAGGTAATTCCTTATGCTGGCAATGTCGTGACCAGTGATATCGCTTACGCCTTTGGCACGCCGCCAAGCGACGCCGAAGCGATTAAAGTTCGCCACGGTTGTGCGCTGGGTTCCATCGTTGGAAAAGATGAGAGCGTGGAAGTGCCTAGCGTAGGCGGTCGTCCACCGCGGAGTCTGCAACGTCAGACCCTGGCAGAGGTGATCGAGCCGCGCTATACCGAGCTGCTCAACCTGGTCAACGAAGAGATATTGCAGTTGCAGGAAAAGCTTCGCCAACAAGGGGTTAAACATCACCTGGCGGCTGGCATTGTTTTAACTGGTGGCGCAGCGCAGATCGAAGGTCTTGCAGCCTGTGCTCAGCGCGTGTTTCATACGCAGGTGCGCATCGGCGCGCCGCTGAACATTACCGGTTTAACGGATTATGCTCAGGAGCCGTATTATTCGACGGCGGTGGGATTGCTTCACTACGGGAAAGAGTCACATCTTAACGGTGAAGCTGAAGTAGAAAAACGTGTTACAGCATCAGTTGGCTCGTGGATCAAGCGACTCAATAGTTGGCTGCGAAAAGAGTTTTAATTTTTATGAGGTCGACGATAATTACGGCCTCAGGCGACAGGCACAAATCGGAGAGAAACTATGTTTGAACCAATGGAACTTACCAATGACGCGGTGATTAAAGTCATCGGCGTCGGCGGCGGCGGCGGTAATGCTGTTGAACACATGGTGCGCGAGCGCATTGAAGGTGTTGAATTCTTCGCGGTAAATACCGATGCACAAGCGCTGCGTAAAACAGCGGTTGGACAGACGATTCAAATCGGTAGCGGTATCACCAAAGGACTGGGAGCTGGCGCAAATCCAGAAGTTGGCCGTAATGCGGCTGATGAGGATCGCGATGCACTGCGTGCGGCGCTGGAAGGTGCAGACATGGTCTTTATTGCTGCGGGTATGGGTGGTGGTACCGGTACTGGTGCAGCACCAGTTGTCGCTGAAGTGGCAAAAGATTTGGGGATCCTGACCGTTGCTGTCGTGACTAAGCCTTTCAACTTTGAAGGCAAGAAGCGTATGGCATTCGCTGAGCAGGGGATCACTGAACTGTCCAAGCATGTGGACTCTCTGATCACTATCCCTAACGACAAACTGCTGAAAGTCTTGGGCCGCGGTATCTCCCTGCTGGATGCATTTGGCGCAGCGAACGATGTACTGAAAGGTGCTGTGCAAGGTATCGCTGAACTGATTACTCGTCCAGGCCTGATGAACGTGGACTTTGCAGACGTACGTACCGTAATGTCTGAAATGGGCTACGCAATGATGGGTTCTGGTGTGGCGAGCGGCGAAGACCGTGCGGAAGAAGCTGCTGAAATGGCTATTTCCTCTCCGCTGCTGGAAGATATCGATCTGTCTGGCGCGCGCGGCGTGCTGGTTAACATCACGGCGGGCTTCGACCTGCGTCTGGATGAGTTCGAAACGGTAGGTAACACCATCCGTGCATTTGCATCCGACAACGCAACTGTCGTTATCGGTACTTCTCTTGACCCGGATATGAATGACGAGCTGCGCGTAACTGTTGTTGCGACAGGTATCGGTATGGACAAACGTCCTGAAATCACTCTGGTGACCAATAAGCAGGTTCAGCAGCCAGTGATGGATCGCTACCAGCAGCACGGGATGGCTCCGCTGACCCAGGAGCAGAAGCCGGTTGCTAAAGTCGTGAATGACAATGCGCCGCAAACTGCGAAAGAGCCGGATTATCTGGATATCCCAGCATTCCTGCGTAAGCAAGCTGATTAAGAATTGACTGGAATTTGGGTTTCGAGGCTCTTTGTGCTAAACTGGCCCGCCGAATGTATAGTACACTTCGGTTGGATAGGTAATTTGGCGAGATAATACGATGATCAAACAAAGGACACTTAAACGTATCGTTCAGGCGACGGGTGTCGGTTTACATACCGGCAAGAAAGTCACCCTGACGTTACGCCCTGCGCCGGCCAACACCGGGGTCATCTATCGTCGCACCGACTTGAATCCACCGGTAGATTTCCCGGCCGATGCCAAATCTGTGCGTGATACCATGCTCTGTACGTGTCTGGTCAACGAGCATGATGTACGGATTTCAACCGTAGAGCACCTCAATGCTGCTCTCGCGGGCCTCGGCATCGATAACATTGTTATCGAAGTTAACGCGCCGGAAATCCCGATCATGGACGGCAGCGCCGCTCCGTTTGTATACCTGCTGCTTGACGCCGGTATCGACGAGTTGAACTGCGCCAAGAAATTTGTTCGCATCAAAGAGACTGTTCGTGTCGAAGATGGCGATAAGTGGGCTGAATTTAAGCCGTACAATGGTTTTTCGCTGGATTTCACCATCGATTTTAACCATCCGGCTATTGATTCCAGCAACCAGCGCTATGCGATGAACTTCTCCGCTGATGCGTTTATGCGCCAGATCAGCCGTGCGCGTACGTTCGGTTTCATGCGTGATATCGAATATCTGCAGTCCCGTGGTTTGTGCCTGGGCGGCAGCTTCGATTGTGCCATCGTTGTTGACGATTATCGCGTACTGAACGAAGACGGCCTGCGTTTTGAAGACGAATTTGTGCGTCACAAAATGCTCGATGCGATCGGTGACTTGTTCATGTGTGGTCACAATATTATTGGTGCATTTACCGCTTATAAATCTGGTCATGCACTGAATAACAAACTGCTGCAGGCTGTCCTTGCAAAACAGGAAGCCTGGGAATATGTGACCTTCCAGGACGACGCAGAACTGCCGTTGGCCTTCAAAGCGCCTTCAGCCGTACTGGCATAACGACATTTATACTGTCGTATAAAATTCGACTGGCAAATCTGGCACTCTCTCCGGCCAGGTGAACCAGTCGTTTTTTTTTGAATTTTATAAGAACGATAAAAAACGGTGCGAACGCTGTTTTCTTAAGCACTTTTACGCACAACTTATCTTCATTCGTGCTGTGGACTTCAGGCTTTAATGATAAGATTTGTGCGCTAAATACGTTTGAATACGATCGGGATGGCAATAACGTGAGTGGAATACTGACGCGCTGGCGACAGTTTGGTAAACGCTACTTCTGGCCGCATCTCTTATTAGGGATGGTCGCGGCGAGTTTAGGTTTGCCTGCGCTCAGCAACGCCGCCGAACCAAACGCGCCCGCAAAAGCGACAACCCGCAACCACGAGCCTTCAGCCAAAGTTAACTTTGGTCAATTGGCCATGCTGGAAGCGAACACGCGCCGCCCGAATTCGAACTATTCCGTTGATTACTGGCATCAACATGCCATTCGCACGGTAATCCGTCATCTTTCCTTCGCAATGGCACCGCAAACGCTGCCCGTTGCTGAAGAATCTTTGCCTCTTCAGGCGCAACATCTTGCATTACTGGATACGCTCAGCGCGCTGTTGACCCAGGAAGGCACGCCGTCTGAAAAGGGTTATCGCATTGATTATGCGCATTTTACCCCACAAGCAAAATTCAGCACGCCCGTCTGGATAAGCCAGGCGCAAGGCATCCGTGCTGGCCCTCAACGCCTCAGCTAACAACAATAAACCTTTACTTCATTTTATTGACTCCGCAACGCGGGGCGTTTGAGATTTTATTATGCTAATCAAATTATTAACTAAAGTTTTCGGTAGTCGTAACGATCGCACCCTGCGCCGGATGCGCAAAGTCGTCAACATCATCAATGCCATGGAACCGGAGATGGAAAAACTCTCCGACGAAGAACTGAAAGGGAAAACCGCAGAGTTTCGTGCACGTCTGGAAAAAGGCGAAGTGCTGGAAAATCTGATCCCAGAAGCTTTCGCTGTGGTGCGTGAGGCAAGTAAGCGCGTCTTTGGTATGCGTCACTTCGACGTTCAGTTACTCGGCGGTATGGTTCTTAACGAACGCTGCATCGCGGAAATGCGTACCGGTGAAGGTAAAACCCTAACCGCAACGCTGCCTGCTTACCTGAACGCATTAACCGGTAAGGGGGTACACGTTGTTACCGTCAACGATTACCTGGCGCAACGTGACGCCGAAAACAACCGTCCGCTGTTTGAATTCCTTGGCCTGACAGTCGGCATCAACTTGCCGGGCATGCCAGCACCGGCAAAGCGCGAAGCTTACGCAGCTGACATCACTTACGGTACAAACAACGAATACGGCTTTGACTACCTGCGCGACAACATGGCATTCAGCCCTGAAGAACGTGTACAACGTAAACTGCACTATGCGCTGGTGGACGAAGTGGACTCCATCCTCATCGATGAAGCGCGTACACCGCTGATCATTTCCGGCCCGGCTGAAGACAGCTCGGAAATGTATAAACGCGTGAATAAAATTATTCCGCACCTGATCCGTCAGGAAAAAGAAGACTCCGAAACCTTCCAGGGCGAAGGCCACTTCTCGGTGGACGAAAAATCTCGCCAGGTGAACCTGACCGAACGTGGTCTGGTGCTGATTGAAGAACTGCTGGTGAAAGAAGGCATCATGGATGAAGGGGAGTCTCTGTACTCTCCGGCCAACATCATGCTGATGCACCACGTAACGGCGGCGCTGCGCGCTCATGCGCTGTTTACCCGAGACGTCGACTACATCGTTAAAGATGGTGAAGTTATCATCGTTGACGAACACACCGGTCGTACCATGCAGGGACGTCGTTGGTCCGATGGCCTGCATCAGGCAGTGGAAGCGAAAGAAGGAGTACAGATCCAGAACGAAAACCAGACGCTGGCGTCGATCACCTTCCAGAACTACTTCCGTTTGTATGAAAAACTGGCGGGCATGACCGGTACTGCTGATACCGAAGCTTTCGAATTTAGCTCAATCTACAAACTGGATACCGTTGTTGTTCCAACCAACCGTCCGATGATTCGTAAAGATCTGCCAGATCTGGTCTATATGACTGAAGCAGAAAAAATCCAGGCGATCATCGAAGATATCAAAGAGCGTACTGCGAAGGGCCAGCCAGTGCTGGTGGGTACTATCTCCATCGAAAAATCGGAATTGGTGTCAAACGAGCTGACCAAAGCCGGTATCAAACACAACGTTCTGAACGCCAAATTCCACGCTAACGAAGCAGCGATTGTTGCACAAGCGGGTTATCCGGCGGCGGTGACTATCGCGACTAACATGGCGGGTCGTGGTACAGATATTGTGCTCGGTGGTAGCTGGCAGGCAGAAGTTGCCGCGCTGGAAAATCCGACCGCAGAGCAAATTGAAAAAATCAAAGCCGACTGGCAGGTGCGTCACGATGCGGTACTGGCTGCAGGTGGTCTGCATATCATCGGTACAGAACGTCACGAATCTCGTCGTATCGATAACCAGCTACGCGGTCGTTCTGGGCGCCAGGGGGATGCCGGTTCTTCACGTTTCTACCTGTCGATGGAAGATGCGCTGATGCGTATTTTTGCTTCTGACCGTGTTTCCGGCATGATGCGTAAACTGGGTATGAAACCAGGCGAAGCCATCGAGCACCCGTGGGTGACCAAAGCGATTGCCAACGCTCAGCGTAAAGTTGAAAGCCGTAACTTCGATATTCGTAAGCAACTGCTGGAATATGATGACGTGGCTAACGATCAGCGTCGCGCTATTTATTCCCAGCGTAATGAACTGCTGGATGTCAGCGATGTGAGCGATACCATCAACAGCATTCGTGAAGATGTGTTCAAAGCGACCATCGATGCCTACATTCCGCCGCAGTCGCTGGAAGAAATGTGGGATATTCCGGGGCTGCAGGAACGTCTGAAGAACGATTTCGACCTCGATTTGCCGATTGCCGAGTGGCTGGACAAAGAGCCAGAACTGCATGAAGAGACGCTGCGTGAGCGTATTCTGGCGCAGTCCATCGAAGTGTATCAGCGTAAAGAAGAAGTGGTTGGCGCTGAGATGATGCGTCACTTCGAGAAAGGCGTCATGCTGCAAACGCTTGACTCCCTGTGGAAAGAGCACCTGGCGGCGATGGATTATCTGCGTCAAGGTATCCACCTGCGTGGCTATGCACAGAAAGATCCGAAGCAGGAATACAAACGTGAATCGTTCTCCATGTTTGCAGCGATGCTGGAGTCGCTGAAATATGAAGTCATCAGCACGCTGAGCAAAGTCCAGGTACGTATGCCTGAAGAGGTTGAAGAGCTGGAACAACAGCGTCGTATGGAAGCCGAGCGTTTAGCGCAAATGCAGCAGCTTAGCCATCAGGATGACGACTCTGCAGCCGCAGCTGCACTGGCGGCGCAAACCGGTGAACGCAAAGTAGGACGTAACGATCCTTGCCCGTGCGGTTCTGGTAAAAAATACAAGCAGTGCCATGGTCGCCTGCAATAAAGCTAACTCTTGAAACAAAAGGCGCAGGATTCTGCGCCTTTTTTATAGGTTTAAGACAATGAAAAAGCTGCAAATTGCGGTAGGTATTATTCGCAACGAGAACAATGAAATCTTTATAACCCGTCGCGCCGCAGATGCGCACATGGCGAATAAACTGGAGTTTCCTGGCGGTAAAATTGAAATGGGCGAAACGCCGGAACAGGCGGTGGTGCGTGAACTTCAGGAAGAAGTCGGGATTACCCCACAACATTATTCGCTATTTGAAAAACTGGAATATGAATTCCCGGACAGGCATATAACACTGTGGTTCTGGCTGGTCGAAAGCTGGGAAGGGGAGCCGTGGGGTAAAGAAGGGCAGCCCAGTGAGTGGATTTCACAGGCCAGCCTCAATGCAGATGATTTTCCGCCAGCCAATGAACCGGTAATTGCGAAGCTTAAGTGTCTGTAGATCGGTTAAGGCATCCAACATTTACACTGGATGCCTGATGCGACGCTGGCGCGTCTTATCAGGCCTACAATTTTTTAACACATTGATATAAAAGATCTTGCAGGTCGGATAAGGCGTTCGCGCTGCATCCGACAACATCTCACCTTTTACACCCAATTACTTCTGCTCTTCGCTCCAGTCATCGCTTTCGGAAAGATCGCCACTGCTGGGGATTCGTTTTTCTTCAGCAGCCCATTCTCCTAGGTCGATCAGCTGACAACGTTTGGAACAAAATGGCCGAAACGGGCTGATTTCACCCCACACCACCGTTTTCCCGCAGGTTGGGCAATTCACCGTAATAGTTTCTGACATTTTTACTCCTTAGCAACAGGCCAGTTCGAAATCCAGACGTTCCGGTACCTGTCCGTTTTCACTGTCCAGCGGCATAAAACGAATGGCAAAACGGCTCTTATGACCGGAAATTTGCGGATAAAGCTGTGAATCGAGCGACAGATTCAGGCGCAGCAAGTCGGCATCGCCACCGTTATCCTGATAAAAACCATTCAGGCTGGTTTGTTTACGGAAGGGGGCCGACTGGCGAATTAAATCCAGCACCATGGTAAGTGCCTGGGTGAGCGGGTTCAGACTGGCAATCCAGGTTTCTACCTGGCTGTCGCGCTGCGCCTGGGGTAGATGCAGCCAAATGTGCAATGTAGGTAAATCAAAGCTACAACAGCCGCCTGGGATGCTCAGTCGCTGACGCACCAGAGCAATCAAACGATCTTCACGCAGAAATTGCCCGATACGCGGCGCGGAAATTAATACGCTCCCCGCCGCTTTTAACTGCTGAATTAATGCTTCAATACGGCTCTGGTCCACGCCAGGCACGCCAATCCAGGTCTGGAGTTTGCGCTGCTGGCGGTCAAGTTCTTTCAACAGCTCAGTACGGACTTCGCCGCGCTCGAAAACATCCAGTAATTCACTGACATTGCGGAAGAAATGCAGAGCGCCAGCGTAGTCAACGACGGGTAGATTAACGGTGAGTTGCTGAATCAAAAACTCAATGCGCAGCCATGTACGCATTTTTTCATTTAGTGGATGTTCAAAAAGGACCTGGGTCTGCATTACGGTTTTTCCTGTGAGACAAACTGCGACGCAAGCTGCAAATAGTGTGCGTGCAGGCGGGCAACATCCGATGCGATAGCATCCGGTGCGCCGTTATTATCAATGACGTCATCTGCCACGGCAAGGCGGGCTTCGCGCGTTGCCTGAGCAGCAAGAATTTGTTCAACATGCTCGCGAGTGACATCATCGCGCTGCATGGTGCGTTTAAGTTGCGTTTCTGGGCTGACATCCACCACCAGCACTCGATTCGCTTTTTTATACAATGAGTTTTCTACCAGCAATGGCACAACCCAAAGTACATAGGGGGAAGATGCTTGCTGGATCTGGTGTTGCGTCTCTTGCTGAATCAGCGGATGTAGCAGGGCGTTAAGCCAGTTTTTCTCTTCCGGGTTGGCGAAAATCCGCTCGCGCAAGGCCCGGCGCTGCAATGTTCCATCAGCAGCAATCATGTTAGCGCCAAAGTGATCAGCAATGGCATGTAGCGCAGGTGCACCTGGTTCAACCACCTGACGCGCAATAATATCGGCATCAATGACGTTAATTCCGAGATCAGCAAACGCATTGGCAACGGTACTCTTGCCACTGCCAATGCCTCCCGTTAAGGCAACTATATACCTCATAATTTATATTCCCGGGAATTCATCATGATTATCAAAACGTTAAAAATGAGCGCACGAAAGCGAAATTGATGAAACGTTCGCTCACTATTTACCAGGTAAATTTATGGGATTGTAGCGTAAAAAAAGACAATTTCGCAGTCTTGCGCCGCATTGATTAGTGCGTATGATAGCGTCACTGGAGTTGCGCTCTTACCCTTATAGCCATTAACCCCAGGAATCCGCACATGCGTATTGAAGAAGATCTGAAGTTAGGTTTTAAAGACGTTCTCATCCGCCCTAAACGCTCCACTCTTAAAAGCCGTTCCGATGTTGAACTGGAACGTCAATTCACCTTCAAACATTCAGGTCAGAGCTGGTCCGGCGTGCCGATTATCGCCGCAAATATGGACACCGTAGGCACATTTTCTATGGCCTCTGCGCTGGCTTCTTTTGATATTCTGACTGCTGTGCATAAACACTATTCTGTCGAAGAGTGGCAAGCGTTTATCAACAATTCTTCCGCTGATGTGCTGAAACATGTGATGGTTTCTACCGGCACGTCAGATGCGGATTTCGAAAAAACTAAACAGATTCTCGACCTGAACCCGGCATTAAACTTCGTTTGTATTGATGTGGCGAATGGTTATTCTGAACACTTCGTGCAGTTCGTTGCGAAAGCGCGTGAAGCGTGGCCGACCAAAACCATTTGTGCTGGCAACGTCGTGACAGGTGAAATGTGTGAGGAGCTTATCCTCTCCGGTGCTGATATCGTTAAAGTTGGCATTGGCCCCGGTTCTGTTTGTACAACTCGCGTCAAAACAGGCGTCGGTTATCCGCAACTTTCTGCGGTGATCGAATGTGCCGATGCTGCGCATGGTCTGGGCGGAATGATCGTCAGCGACGGTGGCTGCACCACGCCGGGCGATGTCGCGAAAGCCTTTGGCGGCGGTGCCGATTTCGTCATGCTTGGCGGCATGCTGGCGGGCCACGAAGAGAGCGGCGGTCGCATCGTTGAGGAGAACGGCGAGAAATTTATGCTGTTCTACGGCATGAGCTCCGAGTCTGCGATGAAACGTCACGTTGGCGGCGTTGCGGAATATCGCGCAGCAGAAGGTAAAACCGTTAAGCTGCCGCTGCGAGGCCCGGTTGAAAATACCGCGCGTGATATTTTGGGCGGCCTGCGTTCAGCTTGTACATACGTTGGGGCTTCACGCCTGAAAGAGCTGACCAAGCGCACTACGTTTATCCGTGTACAGGAACAAGAAAACCGCATCTTCAACAATCTGTAATCTCCCAATGCTGGCGTGGAGTAACACGCCAGCGTTATCCCATCCCACTCATCGCATCGCCTAAATGGAAAATTGGCAAATACATTGCCACCACTAGCGTACCGATAATTCCTCCCGTTATGACCAGCAACACCGGTTCGAGCAAGGCTGCAAGGTTATCCGCCAGCGCCATGGTGTTATCCCGATGATGACGGGCGAGGTTGTCTAACATGAGATCCAGCGAACCGGATGCCTCTCCTGTTCTCACTAATTGCAAACAGAGCGGGCTAAACTCACCGGCATTTTTTAGCGCCAGCCAGATAGGATGACCGTTACTGATATCGTGCTGGATTTGTGTCAGAAGTTGCTCCCAGTACGGACAGCGCATTGTTGCTCTGACGCTCTCTACGCCCTGTAAAAAAGTAATGCCTGCACTTTGTGTCAGCGCCAGAATCGTAAAGATCTGCGTGAGTTTTTGCCCTCGCATCAGTGAACCCATAATTGGGATGCGTAACAGTGATTTTTGCCTCACGATGAGCCAGGTCGGGCGGCGCACCAGCAACTTATTGGCTATTGCCAGCAGTAAGCCGAACAACAGCAGCAGCCAGCCCCATTCGCCACTAAAGTCTGCCAGCGTCATGATCCCCTGCGTTAGCGCCGGTAATGGGGTGTTAAAGGTCTTGTAGATAGCAGCAAACTCCGGCAGTACAAAATGCAGCATTGCCACAACCACCATGATTGCCATCGCTAAAATGATGATGGGATAACGCAACGCTGATTTCACTTTATCGGCTAACTGACGCTGGGCTTTTTGCTGTCGAGCAAGTTCAAAGCAACATTCATCTAACTTACCGGTCAATTCCCCCGTGCGGATCATTGCCTGATAGAGCGGCGGAAATACCTCTGACCAGGGTAATAAGGCATTGGATAAGGCAACGCCCTGTTCGAGATCGAGCGCCAGTGATTGCAGCAACGCTTGCCATTGCTTACTGGGATGCTGTTCCGCCAGCAGTGCCAGCCCTTCAGAAAGCGTTAACCCGGCTTTGAGTAGCGTCGCCAGTTGATGAATGACTTCCGCGCTTTTATCTCCTCGCCACTGCGCAGAATTGATGGCGATTCGCTTCAGGCTAAGTGGGGTAACCATCTGTTGCTGTAGTGCTATGAGCAGCAAAGCACGGCTCTCTGCCCATAGCATCCCATCTTGCGCATTGCCGTCGCCGGTTATGCCACGCCAGCGCCAGAGTTGCTTACTCGCCATGCGGCATTCCCAGTACGCGGATTAACTCTTCAAAGGTGGTTAAGCCTTGCTCCACGGCCAGGCAGCCGTTTTCAAAAAGCGTTCGCATACCCGCCTGTCGGGCGTGCGTTTCCAGCGATTCAACGTCGGTATTAGCGGAAATAAGCTGACGTATGAACGGTGTTATGGGCAGAACTTCAAATAAGGCCGTGCGACCATAAAAACCGTGGTAGCAATGTACACAACCGGGTGCTTGCCAGCGGGGCAGCGGCGACGGCCATACATTGTCTGGAATATGGATGGGCTCCCCTTGCTGCAGGCGGCAATGTGGGCAAAGTTTACGTACCAGACGCTGGGCTATTACCAGCGTAAGCGCCGATGAGAGCATCCAGCGGGCGACTCCCATTTGCTGTAAACGTACCAGCGTTTCAGTGGTGGAATTGGTGTGTAGGGTAGACAACACCAGGTGACCGGTTTGCGCCGCTTTAATAGCGATCTCTGCTGTTTCGCCATCGCGGATCTCTCCGATCATGATGACGTCAGGGTCCTGGCGCAATAACGCACGCAAAACGCCCTGAAAGGTAAGACCGGCACGCGGATGGATTTGCGTCTGGTTTAGTCCGGCTATGGGGATCTCAACCGGATCTTCGACGCTACAAATATTAATGTCAGCGGTATTCAGCGTTTGCAGGGCACTATAAAGCGTGACCGTTTTGCCGCTGCCTGTAGGGCCAGTTACCAGCACCAGTCCCTGTGGTTGTTGCAAGGCATGAGCAAAGTCCGCCAGTTGTAACGGCTGCATCCCCAGCGTGTTGATATCCAGTGCCTGGCTCACCTGCTGTAACAACCTTAATACCACCTTTTCACCACCCTGGCATGGTAAGGTCGCAATACGAAATGAGACGGCGTTTCCTGCCAGTTCGACAGTGAATTGCCCGTCCTGCGGCAGGCGATGTTCCGCAATATCCAGGTTGCCCAGCACTTTTAATCTGGCGGTTAATGCGACTCCGGCATCCGGTAAAACATCCGGTAAAGGATGCAATACACCGTCGATACGCAAGCGGATGCGGTAGGCATTGTCCGCTGGTTCGATATGAATATCAGACGCGCGTTGTTCCAGCGCAGATTGTAACGTTCGAGTCAGCAACTCTGCTTTGGGCTGATGCTTCTCATGAATAGCTACGGGCAATGTCTGTTGGGGGCGACTGGCGTGACCTTCCATTTGTTGGCGCGTCCAGCAGGTGATCTCAATACGTTTGGTGGTAGCGAAATGCAATGCGTCCAGTAGCTCATGCGAAGGGGCATCGACCACCGCAACATGAACCACCTCTTCGCTGACATCCAGCAAGACTCCCTGATAACGCAGACACAGGGCGGTGAGCTGTGGAATATTCATTGCCGCTCCTTAGTTGGCGTCATCAAAACGGAAGACATCTTCGCAGGCTTGCTGTAATGCGCTGTCACTTTGAATATTGCAGTTGCGTGTCCAGCCGGTGACGCCGTTTGCGTTATCCCAACCCGGTGTCATGACGACGCTTAGCCCATTGAGACTTTCTTGCCCGGTCAGCGACACCACGCCCTTTGCCACACTCATGGCTGAAACATAGCGGGTGGTGGTAGGCGAGGGAATGCCATTGCTGCCACCGTCGCAGGTATCTAATCCACCATGTTCCAGCGCGCACAACTCTACGGCGGTACGGTAAGGCACAAAGGTTTGTAGCATGTCGGTGAGTGCGGCTTTGCGCAGGTAGTTTTGATAAGCGGGAATACCAATGGCGCTTAAAATGGCAATGATGCCAATAACCACCATCAGTTCGATAAGTGTAAAACCGCGTTGCTTGTCCATTTGTTTCGCTCCTTGATTTGGTTGGCGCTACTTTGGCAAACGCCATCAGCACAAGCGAGGGGCAAAAAACGAAACGGGAAAGCAGCTTCCGGAGTTTTTTATTACGTTGCAGCGAAAGACAAGAAATTTGCGAGGCGTTACGAAGAAAGTTGGGAAAGGGGAGATTATCCGCCCACGATGGAGCGGATAAATCTGTCAGCAATCAGCGAAAACGCATTGAAAGGTCGAGTGCCTGTACGTGTTTAGTTAGCGCACCGACGGAGATAAAGTCCACGCCCGTTTCGGCAAATTCGCGCAGTGTTTTGTCAGTGACGTTGCCAGACACTTCCAGTAGCGCCTTGCCGTTGGTGCGTTTGACGGCTTCGCGCATCTGTTCTGTTTCGAAGTTATCCAGCATGATGATATCGGCACCTGCTTTCAGGGCTTCATCAAGTTCTTCCAGATTCTCTACTTCGACTTCTACTGGCGCATCTGGGTGCAGCCAGGACGCTTTTTCGACCGCCTGGCGCACTGAGCCGGAGGCAATAATATGGTTTTCTTTGATCAGGAAGGCATCAGAAAGCCCCAGGCGGTGATTCGCTCCGCCGCCGCAAAGTACCGCGTATTTCAGAGCTGAACGCAGGCCGGGTAAGGTTTTGCGCGTATCCAACAACTGCGTGTTGGTGCCCTCCAGTAATTCGACATAGTGGCGTACCTTACTGGCAACCCCTGAAAGGGTTTGCACAAAATTAAGTGCAGTGCGTTCGCCCGTTAACAGCACGCGGGATGGGCCTTCAAGTTCGAACAAGGGTTGTTTGGCGTTGATGACATCGCCGTCATCCACATGCCAGATTATGGTGACATCGTCGCCTGCCAGTTGAATAAACACCTCTTCAACCCAGCGTTTGCCGCAAAATACGCCATTCTCGCGTGTGATCACTGTGGCATGAGAGCGAGAGTTTTCCGGTAAAAGTTTTGCCGTAATGTCATTGTTGGCATCGACTGTTCCGCCTAAATCTTCCCGCAGCGCCTGGGCCACCGCGCCGGGGATATCGAGATTAATGCGTTCCAGCAGCTCGTCACGTCGGGTGTCAGGGTTATAGCGGCGAGGCGGCATGTTAAAACTCCAGATAGCTAACGAATCATAAGGTAGAAACATGCTACTCTGAACCGGGTATTAGCACCACATATAAGGAGATCCTGCATGTTGTTAGAACAGGGGTGGCTGGTTGGCGCGCGCCGCGTTCCCTCACCACATTACGATTGCCGCCCGGATGACGAAACACCCACCCTGCTGGTGGTGCACAATATTAGCCTGCCGCCAGGCGAGTTTGGCGGTCCGTGGATCGACGCATTATTCACTGGAACTATTGATCCGCAGGCACATCCTTTCTTTGCTGAGATCGCCCATTTGCGCGTCTCCGCTCACTGTTTGATTCGCCGCGATGGTGAAATAGTTCAGTATGTTCCTTTCGATAAACGTGCCTGGCATGCCGGAGTCTCTCAGTATCAGGGGCGCGAACGCTGCAATGATTTTTCTATTGGGATTGAGCTGGAAGGCACCGATACGCTGGCGTATACCGATGCGCAGTATCAACAGCTTGCGGCGGTTACGCGGGCACTGATTGATCGCTATCCAGATATCGCTAATAACATGACGGGCCATTGTGATATTGCGCCGGATCGGAAAACCGATCCCGGTCCTGCATTTGATTGGGCACGGTTTCGTGCACTGGTCAGCAAGGAGACAACATGACGCTATTTACAACCTTACTGGTGTTAATTTTCGAGCGCCTGTTTAAGTTGGGCGAGCACTGGCAGCTTGATCATCGTCTTGAAGCGTTCTTTCGGCGGGTGAAACATTTTTCTCTCGGGCGCACATTAGGCATGACCATTATTGCGATGGGCGTGACTTTTTTACTGTTACGCGCATTGCAGGGAGTATTGTTCAACGTTCCCACGCTGCTGGTGTGGCTGCTGATTGGTTTGCTGTGTATTGGCGCAGGTAAAGTTCGTCTTCATTATCATGCTTATCTGACAGCTGCTTCACGTAATGATAGCCATGCCCGTGCCACGATGGCTGGCGAACTCACCATGATTCACGGCGTCCCGGCAGGCTGCGATGAACGTGAGTATTTGCGTGAGCTGCAAAATGCATTGCTGTGGATTAACTTTCGTTTTTATCTTGCTCCGTTGTTCTGGCTGATTGTGGGGGGAACCTGGGGACCCGTTACGCTGATGGGGTATGCGTTTTTGCGTGCATGGCAATACTGGCTGGCGCGTTACCAGACGCCGCATCATCGTTTACAGTCCGGCATTGATGCCGTGCTTCATGTACTGGATTGGGTGCCGGTTCGTCTTGCGGGTGTGGTATATGCCTTGATCGGTCATGGGGAAAAAGCGTTACCGGCCTGGTTTGCTTCGCTGGGTGATTTCCATACTTCGCAATATCAGGTATTAACACGTCTGGCACAGTTCTCTCTGGCGCGTGAACCGCATGTCGATAAGGTGGAGACGCCGAAGGCAGCGGTTTCCATGGCGAAGAAAACCTCGTTCGTGGTCGTGGTGGTAATTGCGCTACTGACGATTTACGGGGCGTTGGTGTAAAGATTATTGCCCTCACCCTGCACGGGTGAGGGCGTAGAGAGATTAATGCGCTTTTACGGCTTTGGCGGTTTTCTCTTTAAACAGATAGCCGATACCTAACACGATCAGCCATACCGGGATCAGGTATACCGAAATCGCCATTCCTGGGGTCATCAGCATAATCACCAGTACCGCCGCCATAAACAGCAGGCAGATCCAGTTACCCAGCGGATAAAGCAGAGCAGGGAAGCGAGTTACCACGCCTTGTTCCTGCTTGGCGCGACGGAATTTCATATGCGCCAGGCTAATCATCGCCCAGTTGATGACCAGTGCAGATACCACCAGCGCCATTAACAGTCCGAATGCGGATTCCGGTGCAAGGTAGTTAATCAGCACGCACAATGCCGTAACCAGCGCAGACACCAGAATAGTGTTAACCGGTACACCGCGTTTGTCGACAGACGCCAGCGCTTTTGGCGCGTTGCCCTGTTGTGCCAGACCAAACAGCATACGGCTGTTGCAATATACGCAGCTGTTGTACACGGAGAGCGCAGCAGTCAGTACCACGATGTTCAGCGCATTAGCCACAAAGGTATCGCCCAATTCGTGGAAGATCAGTACAAACGGACTGGTATCAGCAGTAACGCGGGTCCATGGCATCAGCGAGAGCAGAACGGCTAACGAACCAATATAGAAAATCAGGATGCGGTAGATAACCTGGTTAGTTGCTTTCGGGATACTTTGCTCCGGATTATCAGCTTCTGCTGCGGTGATCCCCACCAGTTCCAGACCGCCGAAAGAGAACATGATAATCGCCATCATCATCACCAGTCCGGTAAAGCCGTGCGGCAGGAAACCACCTTGATCCCACAGGTTGCTAACGGTCGCCTGCGGGCCGCCGTTGCCACTGAACAGTAGCCAGCCGCCGAAGATGATCATCGCCACCACTGCGATAACTTTGATAATGGCAAACCAGAACTCCATCTCGCCAAACACTTTTACGTTTGTCAGGTTGATGGCGTTGATCACCACAAAGAACACGGCGGCAGAAACCCAGGTGGGGATTTCCGGATACCAGAACTGAATGTATTTACCCACGGCAGTCAGCTCTGCCATGGCAACTAAAACGTACAGTACCCAGTAGTTCCAGCCAGAAGCGAAACCGGCAAAGCTACCCCAGTATTTATAAGCAAAGTGGCTAAAGGAGCCTGCGACAGGTTCTTCGACCACCATTTCACCCAGCTGACGCATGATCAGAAAGGCGATAAAACCAGCAATGGCGTAACCCAGGATAATCCCTGGCCCTGCGGACTGTATTACGGAGGCGCTACCCAGAAATAGCCCGGTCCCTATCGCGCCACCCAGCGCGATAAGCTGAATATGGCGGTTTTTAAGGCCGCGCTTTAGCTGCTCGCCGTGCTGTTGACCTTCCATCATGAAACCTCGTGCGGTGATTGTTTTTTTGATCTACGCAGTGATGCGTGTGTAAGTTTGCAATTCCGTTTTTTGTATTAATTTGTTTACATCAAAGACGTTTGAATTGTTACAAAAGGACTTCCGTCAGATAAAGAATAATGGTATGCGGCAGCGAATGCACCCGCTTTATGCATGGTTGAAGATGAGTTGCTTAAAAAGGAACCGTTTGTAAAGGTCAGCCTCAAATCCCCTCAACATACAAAATGAATATAAATTCATTATTTTTGAATTAAAAATCGATAAATTGGTAAGTGAATCGGTTCAATTCGGATTTTTATAGTTTAATAATCGTTAAAAAATCCCTTTCCTACGTAAAGTCTACATTTGTGCATAGTTACAACTTTGAAACGTTATATATGTTAACTTGTTAAAATGTGCACAGTTTCATGATTTCAATCAAAACCTGTATGGACATGAGGTGAATACTTTGTTACTTTAGCGTCACAGACATGAAATTGGTAAGACCAATTGACTTCGGCAAGTGGCTTAAGACAGGAACTCATGGCCTACAGCAAAATCCGCCAACCAAAACTCTCCGATGTGATTGAGCAGCAACTGGAGTTTTTGATCCTCGAAGGCACACTCCGCCCGGGCGAAAAACTCCCACCGGAACGCGAACTGGCGAAACAGTTCGACGTCTCCCGTCCCTCCTTGCGTGAGGCGATTCAACGTCTCGAAGCAAAGGGCTTGTTGCTTCGTCGCCAGGGTGGCGGCACTTTTGTTCAGAGCAGCCTCTGGCAAAGTTTCAGCGATCCGCTGGTGGAGCTGCTCTCCGACCATCCTGAATCACAGTATGACTTGCTCGAAACACGACACGCCCTGGAAGGTATCGCCGCCTATTACGCCGCGCTGCGTAGTACCGATGAAGACAAGGAACGCATCCGTGAACTCCACCACGCCATAGAGCTGGCGCAGCAGTCTGGCGATCTGGACGCGGAATCAAACGCCGTCCTCCAGTATCAGATTGCCGTCACCGAAGCAGCCCACAATGTAGTTCTGCTTCATCTGCTAAGGTGTATGGAGCCGATGTTGGCTCAGAATGTCCGTCAGAACTTCGAATTGCTCTATTCGCGTCGCGAGATGCTGCCGCTGGTGAGTAGTCACCGCACTCGCATATTCGAAGCGATTATGGCCGGTAAGCCGGAAGAAGCGCGCGAAGCATCGCATCGCCATCTGGCCTTTATCGAAGAAATTTTGCTCGACAGAAGCCGTGAAGAGAGCCGCCGTGAGCGTTCTCTGCGTCGTCTGGAACAACGAAAGAATTAGTGATTTTTCTGGTAAAAATTATCCAGAAGATGTTGTAAATCAAGCGCATATAAAAGCGCGGCAACTAAACGTAGAACCTGTCTTATTGAGCTTTCCGGCGAGAGTTCAATGGGACAGGTTCCAGAAAACTCAACGTTATTAGATAGATAAGGAATAACCCATGTCAGAACGTTTCCCAAATGACGTGGATCCGATCGAAACTCGCGACTGGCTCCAGGCGATCGAATCGGTCATCCGTGAAGAAGGTGTTGAGCGTGCTCAGTATCTGATCGACCAACTGCTTGCTGAAGCCCGCAAAGGCGGTGTCAACGTAGCCGCAGGCACCGGTATCAGCAACTACATCAACACCATCCCCGTTGAAGAACAACCGGAGTATCCGGGTAATCTGGAACTGGAACGCCGTATTCGTTCAGCTATCCGCTGGAACGCCATCATGACGGTTCTGCGTGCGTCGAAAAAAGACCTCGAACTGGGCGGCCACATGGCGTCCTTCCAGTCGTCCGCAACCATTTATGATGTGTGCTTTAACCACTTCTTCCGTGCACGCAACGAGCAGGATGGCGGCGACCTGGTTTACTTCCAGGGCCACATCTCCCCGGGCATTTACGCACGTGCTTTCCTGGAAGGTCGTCTGACTCAAGAGCAGCTGGATAACTTCCGTCAGGAAGTTCACGGCAATGGCCTCTCTTCCTATCCGCACCCGAAACTGATGCCGGAATTCTGGCAGTTCCCGACCGTATCTATGGGTCTGGGTCCGATTGGTGCTATTTACCAGGCTAAATTCCTGAAATATCTGGAACACCGTGGCCTGAAAGATACTTCTAAACAGACCGTTTACGCCTTCCTCGGCGACGGCGAGATGGACGAACCGGAATCCAAAGGTGCGATCACCATCGCTACCCGTGAAAAACTGGATAACCTGGTCTTCGTTATCAACTGTAACCTGCAGCGTCTTGACGGCCCGGTCACCGGTAACGGCAAGATCATCAACGAACTGGAAGGCATCTTCGAAGGTGCTGGCTGGAACGTGATCAAAGTGATGTGGGGTAGCCGTTGGGACGAACTGCTGCGTAAAGATACCAGCGGTAAACTGATCCAGCTGATGAACGAAACCGTTGACGGCGATTACCAGACCTTCAAATCGAAAGATGGTGCGTATGTTCGTGAACACTTCTTCGGTAAATATCCGGAAACCGCAGCTCTGGTTGCAGACTGGACTGACGAGCAGATCTGGGCGCTGAACCGTGGTGGTCACGATCCGAAGAAAATCTACGCTGCATTCAAGAAAGCGCAGGAAACCAAAGGCAAAGCGACAGTAATCCTTGCTCATACCATTAAAGGTTACGGCATGGGCGACGCAGCTGAAGGTAAAAACATCGCGCACCAGGTTAAGAAAATGAACATGGACGGCGTGCGTCATATCCGCGACCGTTTCAATGTGCCGGTGTCTGATGCTGATATCGAAAAACTGCCGTACATCACCTTCCCGGAAGGTTCTGAAGAGCATACCTATCTGCACGCTCAGCGTCAGAAATTGCACGGTTATCTGCCAAGCCGCCAGCCGAACTTCACCGAGAAGCTGGAGCTGCCGAGCTTGCAAGACTTCGGCGCGCTGCTGGAAGAGCAGAGCAAAGAGATCTCTACCACTATCGCTTTCGTTCGTGCCCTGAACGTGATGCTGAAGAACAAGTCGATCAAAGATCGTCTGGTGCCGATCATCGCCGACGAAGCGCGTACTTTCGGTATGGAAGGTCTGTTCCGTCAGATTGGTATTTACAGCCCGAACGGTCAGCAGTACACCCCGCAGGACCGCGAGCAGGTTGCTTACTATAAAGAAGACGAGAAAGGTCAGATTCTGCAAGAAGGGATCAACGAGCTGGGCGCAGGTTGTTCCTGGCTGGCAGCGGCGACTTCTTACAGCACCAACAATCTGCCGATGATTCCGTTCTACATCTATTACTCGATGTTCGGCTTCCAGCGTATCGGCGATTTGTGCTGGGCTGCTGGCGACCAGCAGGCACGTGGCTTCCTGATCGGCGGTACTTCCGGTCGTACCACCCTGAACGGCGAAGGTCTGCAGCACGAAGATGGTCACAGCCACATTCAGTCGCTGACTATCCCGAACTGTATTTCTTACGACCCGGCTTACGCTTACGAAGTTGCTGTCATCATGCATGACGGTCTGGAGCGTATGTACGGTGAAAAACAAGAGAACGTTTACTACTACATCACTACGCTGAACGAAAACTACCACATGCCGGCAATGCCGGAAGGTGCTGAGGAAGGTATCCGTAAAGGTATCTACAAACTCGAAACCATTGAAGGTAGCAAAGGTAAAGTTCAGCTGCTGGGCTCCGGTTCTATCCTGCGTCACGTCCGTGAAGCGGCAGAGATCCTGGCGAAAGATTATGGCGTAGGTTCTGACGTATATAGCGTGACCTCCTTCACCGAACTGGCGCGTGATGGTCAGGATTGTGAACGCTGGAATATGCTGCACCCGCTGGAAACTCCACGCGTTCCGTATATCGCTCAGGTGATGAACGACGCTCCGGCAGTGGCATCTACCGACTATATGAAACTGTTCGCTGAGCAGGTCCGTACTTACGTACCGGCTGACGACTACCGCGTACTGGGTACTGATGGCTTCGGTCGTTCCGACAGCCGTGAGAACCTGCGTCACCACTTCGAAGTTGATGCTTCTTATGTCGTGGTTGCGGCGCTGGGCGAACTGGCTAAACGTGGCGAAATCGATAAGAAAGTGGTTGCTGACGCAATCGCCAAATTCAACATCGATGCAGAAAAAGTTAACCCGCGTCTGGCGTAAGAGGTAAAAGAATAATGGCTATCGAAATCAAAGTACCGGACATCGGGGCTGATGAAGTTGAAATCACCGAGATCCTGGTCAAAGTGGGCGACAAAGTTGAAGCCGAACAGTCGCTGATCACCGTAGAAGGCGACAAAGCCTCTATGGAAGTACCGTCTCCGCAGGCGGGTATCGTTAAAGAGATCAAAGTCTCTGTTGGCGATAAAACCCAGACCGGCGCACTGATTATGATTTTCGATTCCGCCGACGGTGCAGCTGACGCTGCACCTGCTCAGGCAGAAGAGAAGAAAGAAGCAGCTCCGGCAGCAGCACCCGCGGCTGCGGCGGCAAAAGACGTAAATGTTCCGGATATCGGCAGCGATGAAGTCGAAGTGACCGAAATCCTGGTGAAAGTGGGCGACAAAGTTGAAGCTGAACAGTCGCTGATCACCGTAGAAGGCGACAAGGCTTCTATGGAAGTTCCGGCTCCGTTTGCAGGCACCGTGAAAGAGATCAAAGTGACCGTGGGTGACAAAGTGTCTACCGGCTCGCTGATTATGGTCTTCGAAGTCGCGGGTGAAGCAGGCGCGGCAGCTCCGGCGGCTAAACAGGAAGCGGCTCCGGCAGCGGCCCCTGCACCAGCGGCTGGCGTGAAAGAAGTTAACGTTCCGGATATCGGCGGTGACGAAGTTGAAGTGACCGAAGTGATGGTGAAAGTGGGCGACAAAGTTGCCGCTGAGCAGTCACTGATCACCGTAGAAGGCGATAAAGCTTCTATGGAAGTTCCGGCTCCGTTTGCTGGCGTCGTGAAGGAACTGAAAGTCAACGTTGGCGACAAAGTGAAAACTGGCTCGCTGATTATGATCTTCGAAGTTGAAGGCGCAGCACCTGCGGCAGCTCCTGCGAAACAGGAAGCGGCAGCGCCGGCGCCGGCTCCGGCAGCAAAAGCTGAAACTCCGGCAGCAGCACCGGCTGCGAAAGCAGAAGGCAAATCTGAGTTTGCTGAAAACGACGCTTACGTTCACGCGACTCCGCTGATCCGCCGTCTGGCACGCGAATTCGGCGTTAACCTGGCGAAAGTGAAGGGTACTGGCCGTAAAGGTCGGATCCTGCGCGAAGACGTTCAGGCTTACGTGAAAGAAGCGATCAAACGTGCAGAAGCGGCTCCGGCGGCAACTGGCGGCGGTATCCCTGGCATGCTGCCGTGGCCGAAGGTGGACTTCAGCAAGTTTGGTGAAATCGAAGAGGTGGAACTGGGCCGCATCCAGAAAATCTCTGGTGCGAACCTGAGCCGTAACTGGGTGATGATCCCGCATGTTACTCACTTCGACAAAACCGATATCACTGAGCTGGAAGCGTTCCGTAAACAGCAGAACGAAGAAGCAGCGAAACGTAAGCTGGATGTGAAGATAACCCCAGTTGTCTTCATCATGAAAGCCGTTGCTGCGGCACTTGAGCAGATGCCTCGCTTCAACAGTTCTCTGTCGGAAGACGGTCAGCGTCTGACCCTGAAGAAATACATCAACATCGGTGTGGCGGTGGATACCCCGAACGGTCTGGTTGTTCCGGTATTCAAAGACGTCAACAAGAAAGGCATCATCGAGCTGTCTCGCGAGCTGATGACTATTTCTAAGAAAGCGCGTGACGGTAAGCTGACTGCGGGCGAAATGCAGGGCGGTTGCTTCACCATCTCCAGCATCGGCGGCCTGGGTACTACCCACTTCGCGCCGATTGTGAACGCGCCGGAAGTGGCTATCCTCGGCGTTTCCAAGTCCGCGATGGAGCCGGTGTGGAATGGTAAAGAGTTCGTGCCGCGTCTGATGCTGCCGATTTCTCTCTCCTTCGACCACCGCGTGATCGACGGTGCTGATGGTGCCCGTTTCATTACCATCATTAACAACACGCTGTCTGACATTCGCCGTCTGGTGATGTAAGTAAAAGAGCCGGCCCAACGGCCGGCTTTTTTCTGGTAATCTCATGAATGTATTGAGGTTATTAGCGAATAGACAAATCGGTTGCCGTTTGTTGTTTAAAAATTGTTAACAATTTTGTAAAATACCGACGGATAGAACGACCCGGTGGATGATGGGCGTCATAAAAAAAACGTCAGACCCGCCGGAGATAAATATATAGAGGTCATGATGAGTACTGAAATCAAAACTCAGGTCGTGGTACTTGGGGCAGGCCCCGCAGGTTACTCCGCTGCCTTCCGTTGCGCTGATTTAGGTCTGGAAACCGTAATCGTAGAACGCTACAACACCCTCGGCGGTGTTTGCCTGAACGTCGGCTGTATCCCTTCTAAAGCACTGCTGCACGTAGCAAAAGTTATCGAAGAAGCCAAAGCGCTGGCTGAACACGGTATCGTCTTCGGCGAACCGAAAACCGATATCGACAAGATTCGTACCTGGAAAGAGAAAGTGATCAATCAGCTGACCGGTGGTCTGGCTGGTATGGCGAAAGGCCGCAAAGTCAAAGTGGTCAACGGTCTGGGTAAATTCACCGGGGCGAACACCCTGGAAGTGGAAGGTGAGAACGGCAAAACCGTGATCAACTTCGACAACGCGATCATTGCAGCGGGTTCTCGCCCGATTCAACTGCCGTTTATTCCGCATGAAGATCCGCGTATCTGGGACTCCACTGACGCGCTGGAACTGAAAGAAGTACCAGAACGCCTGCTGGTAATGGGTGGCGGTATCATCGGTCTGGAAATGGGGACCGTATACCACGCGCTGGGTTCACAGATTGATGTGGTTGAAATGTTCGACCAGGTTATCCCGGCAGCTGACAAAGACATCGTTAAAGTCTTCACCAAGCGTATCAGCAAGAAATTCAACCTGATGCTGGAAACCAAAGTTACCGCCGTTGAAGCGAAAGAAGACGGCATTTATGTGACGATGGAAGGCAAAAAAGCACCAGCTGAACCGCAGCGTTACGACGCCGTGCTGGTAGCGATTGGTCGTGTGCCGAACGGTAAAAACCTCGACGCAGGCAAAGCTGGCGTGGAAGTTGACGACCGTGGTTTCATCCGCGTTGACAAACAGCTGCGTACCAACGTACCGCACATCTTTGCTATCGGCGATATCGTCGGTCAGCCGATGCTGGCACACAAAGGTGTTCACGAAGGTCACGTTGCCGCTGAAGTTATTGCCGGTAAGAAACACTACTTCGATCCGAAAGTTATCCCGTCTATCGCCTATACCGAACCAGAAGTTGCATGGGTGGGTCTGACTGAGAAAGAAGCGAAAGAGAAAGGCATCAGCTATGAAACCGCCACCTTCCCGTGGGCTGCTTCTGGTCGTGCTATCGCTTCTGACTGCGCAGACGGTATGACCAAGCTGATTTTCGACAAAGAATCTCACCGTGTGATCGGTGGTGCGATTGTCGGTACTAACGGCGGCGAGCTGCTGGGTGAAATCGGTCTGGCAATCGAAATGGGTTGTGATGCTGAAGACATCGCACTGACCATCCACGCGCACCCGACTCTGCACGAGTCTGTGGGCCTGGCGGCAGAAGTGTTCGAAGGTAGCATCACCGACCTGCCGAACCCGAAAGCGAAGAAGAAGTAATTCTTCGAGTGCCGGGACATCCGGTAATTAAAAAAGCGGCTAACCACGCCGCTTTTTTTTACGTCTGTAATTTACCTTTCCAGTCGCCTTGCTCCGTGCTCAGAGAGACGTTCGCGTACTGCTGACCGTTGCTCGTTATTCAATCGGGCAGTACGGTTACTGTCGTTTAGACGTTGTGGGCGGCTCTCCTGAACTTTCTCCCGAAAAACCTGACGTTGTTCAGGTGATGCTGATTGTATACGCTCACGCGCTGCCTCTCTTCGCTGCTGGTTCTGCGGGTTAGTCTGCATTTTCTCGCGAACCGCCTGGCGCTGCTCAGGCGAGGCTGACTGAATACGCTCACGTGCCGCTTCTCTTCTCTGCTGGTTCTGCGGGTTAGTCTGCATTCTCTCGCGGACTGCCTGGCGCTGCTCAGGAGAGGCCGACTGATAACGCTGACGAGCGGCGTCCTTTTGTTGCTGGGTCAGTGGTTGGCGACAGCTGAACTCGCGGAAGTCGTCATAGCTCCCATAGTGTTCCGCTTCATTAAATCGCTGTGCCGCAGCCTGACGTTGTGTATCTCGCGTAATGACGGGTGTGGCGTGTGTTCGTTGCTGAAACTGACTTGCTGCCGCCTGACGCTGGCTGTCGCGTGTTGGAGCAGGTAACTGCGTGGCGCTCATGCCGCCGTTGACATCGGTTTGGTGAAACCGCTTTGCCATATCCTGATCATGATAGGGCACACCATTACGGTAGTTTGGATTGTGCCGCCATGCCATGTTCTTATCAGTAAGATGCTCACCGGTGATACGGTTGAAATTGTTGACGTCGATATTGATGTTGTCGCCGTTGTGTTGCCAGCCATTACCGTCACTATGACCGCCATCGTGGTGGTGATAATCATCATCGTCATGATGATGGTCATCGTCCCAGTCGATGCTGCTGAATAGTGCGTACGTGGTAGCAACGCCCATGCTATAGCCGAATCCGCGCACAAAGCTGTCAACAAACGGTTCTCCGGCTGGTGGTGGCAGATAAACCGGCGGATACGCAGTATTGGCCCAGTTCCCGTAAACCACGGTTGGGTTGTAGTTGGGAATATAGACCACATCAGGATTGGCGGGCTCAATGGAAATGACGGTTGTTGCAGGCTCTGTAATGACAGGGTTGGCAGTTGTAACGGTATTGGATGGTATGACGGGAGCCGTGACTGTCTGTTTTACCGGTATAGCTTTCTTCGTTGTGGTAATAACTTTCTGTTCGGTTGATGACTTCAGCGAGCCGGTTTGTTGCGCCAGTTGCCGCAACCGCTGTACCGAGTCCATTACGTCCTGTGGTTGCGCCAGAAATGCGTCGCCAAGATTTTGCACCCACTGCGGGTTTTCGCCCATTAACGCCATCAATTGCGGAAAAGCCACCAGCGATTTGACGCTGGCGTCCCACGGCTGGTCAGATACCGCCTGAATAGCAGCATCGCCTTGTTTAAGTGGATTATCGTGCGACCATTGCACTGCTTGCGCAACGTTTGTCGGATAGGTTGATGCCATTAACACTTGTGAAAGCAGAGAGTCGGGGTACAGCGCGACAGGTGCAACCCATTGATCTATTTGCGCAGTGCTGAATGCGGTTTTAACGACGGCGGGCGTTACGGGCGGTGCGGAAACCGTTGCAGGAAGCGTAACTGCGGTGATGTCAGGCGCAGCCAGTTGTGTCGATTGCGCTTCCACAGGCGCTTCCACTGTGCGGCTTTTTATATATAGCCCGGCAGAGGCGGCACAAAGCCCGGCACTGCAAATTAGCGCCAGCACATGGGGTTTAAACGGCAAAGTCATTTTCATAATTCGGATCTCAAGGAAATCGCAATGGTCGGCGAACTGCCACCCGCAGGTGCTATGAATCCGAGTATAAAGAGGCGGTAGTTTAAATTTTGACTAATCTTGGGATTCGTTGAGAAAGGTGATTATCACCATGCGAATTAACGAGGTTTTTACGGAGGGAAACAATCTCTAGACTATCCTTAACGATTCAGCCACTTTTTTATGTTGCTTTTTTGTAAACAGATTAACACATCGTCAAAATCCTGCTATTCTGCCCGTTGCGGTACTGGGCATTTACCCTACAAACTGCTGTCTCACAGGAGCGTGAAGAGAATCGCCTGCCGCACTATGACAATGAGAGCGAGGAGAACCGTCGTGCTAGAAGAATACCGTAAGCACGTAGCTGAGCGTGCCGCTGAGGGGATTGCGCCCAAACCCCTGGATGCAAACCAAATGGCCGCACTTGTAGAGCTGCTGAAAAACCCGCCCGCGGGCGATGAAGAATTCCTGTTAGATCTGTTAACCAACCGTGTTCCCCCTGGCGTCGATGAAGCCGCCTATGTCAAAGCAGGCTTCCTGGCTGCTGTCGCCAAAGGCGAAGCTAAATCCCCACTGCTGACTCCGGAAAAAGCCATCGAACTGCTGGGCACCATGCAGGGTGGTTATAATATTCATCCGCTGATCGACGCGCTGGATGATGCCAAACTGGCACCGATCGCTGCCAAAGCACTTTCTCACACGCTGCTGATGTTCGATAACTTCTATGACGTAGAAGAGAAAGCGAAAGCAGGTAACGAATATGCGAAGCAGGTAATGCAGTCCTGGGCGGATGCCGAATGGTTCCTGAATCGCCCGGCGCTGGCTGAAAAACTGACCGTTACCGTCTTCAAAGTAACTGGCGAAACCAACACCGATGACCTCTCTCCGGCACCGGATGCGTGGTCGCGCCCGGATATCCCACTGCACGCGCTGGCGATGCTGAAAAACGCGCGTGAAGGTATTGAGCCAGATCAGCCGGGTGTTGTTGGTCCGATCAAGCAAATCGAAGCTCTGCAACAGAAAGGTTTCCCGCTGGCCTATGTGGGTGACGTTGTGGGTACCGGTTCCTCACGTAAATCTGCGACTAACTCCGTGCTGTGGTTTATGGGTGAAGACATTCCTCATGTACCGAACAAACGCGGCGGTGGTTTGTGCCTCGGTGGTAAAATTGCACCAATCTTCTTTAATACGATGGAAGACGCGGGTGCACTGCCAATCGAAGTCGACGTCTCTAACCTGAACATGGGCGACGTGATTGACGTTTACCCGTACAAAGGTGAAGTGCGTAACCACGAAACCGGCGAACTGCTGGCGACCTTCGAACTGAAAACCGACGTGCTGATTGATGAAGTGCGAGCAGGTGGCCGTATTCCGCTGATTATCGGGCGTGGCCTGACCACCAAAGCACGTGAAGCACTCGGCCTGCCGCAGAGCGATGTGTTCCGTCAGGCGAAAGATGTCGCTGAGAGCGATCGCGGCTTCTCGCTGGCGCAGAAAATGGTCGGTCGTGCCTGCGGCGTGAAAGGCATTCGTCCGGGGGCGTACTGCGAACCGAAAATGACCTCTGTAGGTTCCCAGGACACCACCGGCCCAATGACCCGTGATGAACTGAAAGACCTGGCGTGCCTGGGCTTCTCGGCTGATCTGGTGATGCAGTCTTTCTGTCACACAGCGGCTTATCCGAAACCAGTTGACGTGAACACGCACCACACGCTGCCGGACTTCATCATGAACCGTGGCGGTGTGTCGCTGCGTCCGGGTGATGGCGTAATCCACTCCTGGCTGAACCGTATGCTGCTGCCGGATACCGTCGGTACTGGCGGTGACTCCCATACCCGTTTCCCGATCGGTATCTCTTTCCCGGCGGGCTCTGGTCTGGTGGCATTTGCAGCTGCAACAGGCGTAATGCCGCTGGATATGCCGGAATCCGTTCTGGTTCGCTTCAAAGGCAAAATGCAGCCAGGCATCACCCTGCGCGATCTGGTACACGCCATTCCGCTGTATGCGATCAAACAAGGTCTGCTGACCGTTGAGAAGAAAGGCAAGAAAAACATCTTCTCTGGTCGCATTCTGGAAATCGAAGGTCTGCCGGATCTGAAAGTTGAGCAGGCCTTTGAGCTGACCGATGCGTCCGCCGAGCGTTCTGCTGCCGGTTGTACCATCAAGCTGAACAAAGAGCCGATCATTGAATACCTGAACTCTAACATCGTCCTGCTGAAGTGGATGATCGCGGAAGGTTATGGCGATCGTCGTACCCTGGAACGCCGTATTCAGGGTATGGAAAAATGGTTGGCGAATCCTGAGCTGCTGGAAGCCGATGCTGATGCAGAATACGCAGCAGTAATCGATATCGATCTGGCTGATATCAAAGAGCCAATCCTCTGTGCACCTAACGACCCGGACGACGCACGTCCGCTGTCTGCGGTACAGGGCGAGAAGATCGACGAAGTGTTTATCGGTTCTTGCATGACCAACATCGGTCACTTCCGTGCCGCCGGTAAACTGCTGGATGCGCACAAAGGTCAGTTGCCGACCCGCCTGTGGGTGGCACCGCCAACGCGTATGGACGCCGCGCAGTTGACCGAAGAAGGCTACTACAGCGTCTTCGGTAAGAGTGGTGCGCGTATCGAGATCCCTGGCTGTTCCCTGTGTATGGGTAACCAGGCGCGTGTAGCGGACGGTGCGACGGTGGTTTCCACCTCTACCCGTAACTTCCCGAACCGTCTGGGGACTGGCGCGAACGTCTTCCTGGCTTCTGCGGAACTGGCTGCTGTTGCGGCGCTGATTGGCAAACTGCCGACGCCGGAAGAGTACCAGACCTACGTGGCGCAGGTAGATAAAACAGCCGTTGATACTTATCGTTATCTGAACTTCAACCAGCTTTCTCAGTACACCGAAAAAGCGGATGGGGTGATTTTCCAGACTGCGGTTTAATAAGTAAGCGCACCCGCTGCGCATAAACGAGACAATGCCCGGTGAATGAGATTCCCGGGCATTTTTTATTTCTAAACCATCGCCGTTCCGCTGTTTTTCTCCGATAAGGCTGCGATAATTAAATCAATGGCGCAATGCGATTTCGGCGCATTGCCGGGAGCAGAGGAACACACTATGGATTACGAATTTCTGCGCGATGTAACCGGAGTGGTAAAGGTGCGCATGTCCATGGGGCATGAAGTCATCGGGCACTGGTTTAATGAAGAGGTGAAAGAAAACCTGGCCTTGCTTGACGAAGTGGAAGACGCAGCGCGCACGCTCAAAGGCAGCGAACGTTCCTGGCAGCGGGCAGGGCATGAATACACCCTGCGGATGGACGGTGAAGAGGTGATGGTTCGCGCCAATCAACTGGAATTCGCTGGCGATGAAATGGAAGAGGGGATGAACTACTACGACGAGGAAAGCCTGTCGCTGTGCGGCGTTGAGGACTTCTTGCAGGTAGTGGCGGCTTATCGCGATTTTGTGCAGCAGAAGTAGATAAATCTGGCGGAGCCTGCGAGCTCCGCCAGAGCCGTTAAACAGCTGGCATATTGCGCCCGTAATAAATCTCGCGCATTTCTTTCCACAGCGCAGCGGTAATTTCCTGGCGCTCGCTGTCGGTTAAATCTTCCGGTTTAGTGTGGAACATGTAGTGCTTAAGATCGAACTCTTTAAGCAACATTTTTGTATGGAAGATATTTTCCTGATAGACGTTCACATCCACCATGTCATACAGCGCCTTCATATCCTCGGACATAAAGTTCTGAATCGAATTAATCTCATGGTCGATAAAGTGCTTCATACCGTTAATGTCGCGGGTAAAACCGCGCACGCGATAATCAATGGTCACGATATCGGATTCAAGCTGGTGGATCAGGTAATTCAGTGCCTTCAACGGAGAAATCACGCCGCAGGTCGAGACTTCAATATCAGCGCGGAAGGTACATAAACCGCCTTCAGGATGGCTTTCCGGATAGGTATGTACGCAAATATGACTTTTATCGAGATGGGCAACGACCGTTTCTGGCAGTGGTCCAGGGTGTTCTGTTTTGTCGATAAGTTTCGGGTCGACCGGTTCTTCACTCACCAGAATAGTGACGCTGGCACCCTGTGGTTCGTAATCCTGGCGGGCGATGTTAAGAATATTGGCTCCGATAATGGAACAGGTTTCTGACAGAATTTCGGTCAGGCGGTTGGCATTATAGAGTTCATCGATATAAGCGATATAACCGTCGCGCTCTTCGGCAGTTTTGGCATAGCAGATATCGTAAATACAAAAACTCAGACTTTTGGTCAGATTATTAAAGCCATGCAGTTTCAGTTTTTTCAATTTCTTATCTTCTCCTTAGGACGGCTGTGAGGCCAGTGCGTCTTGCAGATACTGAGGTAAGGCAAAAGCTGCCGTATGGACTGCCGGATTGTAATAACGGCATTTCAGGCCAGAGGCGAGAAAACGCGCCTGAATAATTTCGCTTGAGAGATGGCGTAAGGCGTCGTTATCTGTCGCCCATGCAAAGGTCATGATGCCGCCGTAATAGGTCGGGATTGCCGCCTGATAAAAGCCAACATCGCTGAAGTAATGGCTGAGTTTACGATAGCTGTCAATGGCCTCTTCCTGCTGTAAAAAGCAGACGCCGTTCTGTGCGACAAAAATACCGCCTGGATTCAGGCAACGTTTGCAGCCTTCATAAAATGCTGAGGTGAACAGACTTTCGCCGGGACCGATAGGATCGGTGCAGTCGGAGATAATGACATCAAAGGTCTGGCTGGTTTGATTAACGAAATTGACGCCATCGTCGATCACCAGTTTAAAGCGCGGATCGTCGTAGCTACCGGCGTTATGGTTGGGCAGATACTGACGGCAGAACGACACGACACCCGCATCGATTTCCACCATCGTGATTGACTCAACGTTTTTATGTCGGGTCACTTCACGCAGCATGGCACCGTCGCCGCCGCCGATAATCAGCACATGTTTCGCGTGACCGTGGGCTAATAGCGGAACGTGGGTCATCATCTCATGATAGATAAACTCGTCGCGCTCGGTGGTTTGTACTACGCCATCCAGCGCCATTACGCGGCCAAATGCAGCGTTCTCAAAAATGATCAGATCCTGGTGATCGGTCTTTTCATGATACAGAACGTTATCTACCGCAAAGTACTGCCCAAACTGGTCGTGTAGCGTTTCATGCCACTGTTTTTTTTCGGCCATGGGTTGATACCTCCTTTGTTAACACCCGTAAAAAAAGGGCGCAACATAATAGCTAACATTGACCGCGGATGCACGGTCAATATTTCTACAAAAAGGTATCAGGGATTATTTGACGTAGGCAAGCAGGCTTAAGGAATCGCGAGCCAGGGCTTTGCATTTTTTAGCGACGGGAATGCCGATGCCGCTGAGATCGCGGTAGCTGTCTTCACCGAGGGCTTTCATGTCGAAGGTATCGTAGTTGCTGAGATCCCACTGGTTTTGCTGGGCGAAAAAGACCAGTGCGCGACGAATCTGCCCGTTTGGTAAGTTCTGGTAACCACAATCGTTCTTCAGAAAGACAAAAACTGCCGTTAAATCGGCCATATCTTCGGCTTCAGACTCGCTGAGCGCGTAACTGTTTGCGCAGACGGCCATCAAGCTGCCGAATAACACTGTTCTGAAAAACGTCTTCATTGCTTCTACCAGGGGCTTAAAGAAGATAAACGTTAGCACACTGCGAGCGAGGCGACGACCATTATTGTTGATTAAATTGTGTCTGCGGCTTGACCTTCCCGTAAGGGGAAGGACTATGCTCAACGTTTGATTTTGTTTCGCCTGCTTAAGAATAAGGAAATAACTATGCAACGTCGTGATTTCTTGAAATATTCCATTGCGCTGGGCGTAGCTTCAGCCTTGCCGCTGTGGAGCCGCGCAGTATTTGCGGCGGAGCGTCCAACGTTACCGATCCCTGATTTGCTCACGACTGATGCCCGCAATCGTATTCAGTTAACTGTTGGCACAGGCCAGTCCACCTTTGCCGGAAAAACGGCAACTACCTGGGGCTATAACGGCAATCTGCTGGGGCCGGCGGTGAAATTACAGCGCGGCAAAGCGGTAACGGTTGATATCTATAACCAACTGACGGAAGAAACGACGTTGCACTGGCACGGGCTGGAAGTACCGGGTGAAGTCGACGGCGGCCCGCAGGGAATTATTCCGCCAGGTGGCAAGCGTACGGTGACGTTGAACGTTGATCAACCTGCCGCTACCTGCTGGTTCCATCCGCATCAACATGGCAAAACCGGGCGACAGGTGGCGATGGGGCTGGCGGGGCTGGTAGTGATTGAAGATGACGAGATTCTAAAATTAATGCTGCCAAAACAGTGGGGTATCGATGATGTCCCGGTGATCGTGCAGGATAAAAAATTTAACGCTGACGGGCAGATTGATTATCAACTGGATGTGATGACCGCTGCCGTGGGTTGGTTTGGCGATACGCTGCTGACCAACGGTGCTATCTACCCGCAACACGCCGCCCCGCGCGGCTGGCTGCGCCTGCGTTTGCTCAATGGCTGTAACGCCCGCTCGCTCAATTTCGCTACCAGTGACAATCGCCCGCTGTATGTGATTGCCAGCGACGGTGGTCTGCTACCTGAACCAGTGAAGGTGAGCGAGCTGCCGGTGCTGATGGGCGAGCGTTTCGAAGTGCTGGTGGAGGTTAACGACAACAAACCCTTTGATCTGGTGACGCTACCGGTCAGCCAGATGGGAATGGCAATTGCACCGTTTGACAAGCCGCATCCGGTAATGCGGATCCAGCCGATTTCCATTAGTGCTTCAGGTGCCTTACCTGACGCGTTAGGTAGCCTGCCAGCGTTACCTTCGCTGGATGGATTAACGGTACGCAAGCTGCAACTCTCTATGGACCCGATGCTCGATATGATTGGTATGCAGATGCTGATGGAGAAATATGGCGATCAGGCGATGGCCGGGATGGACCACAGCCAGATGATGGGCCATATGGGGCACGGCAATATGAATCATATGAACCACGACGGGAAGTTCGATTTCCACCATGCCAATAAAATCAACGGTCAGGCGTTTGATATGAACAAGCCGATGTTTGCGGCAGCAAAAGGGCAGTACGAGCGTTGGGTTATCTCTGGCGTGGGCGACATGATGCTGCATCCGTTCCATATCCACGGTACGCAGTTCCGTATCTTGTCGGAAAATGGCAAACCGCCAGCGACGCATCGCGCAGGCTGGAAAGATACCGTTAAGGTAGAAGGTAATGTCAGCGAAGTCCTGGTGAAGTTTAATCATGACGCCCCGAAAGAACATGCATATATGGCGCACTGCCATCTGCTGGAGCATGAAGATACGGGGATGATGTTAGGGTTTACGGTATAAAAAGACCGTATTCGGAAATATGCCCGGATCTCTCCGGGCATTATTCTGCTGACAAACGCAAAACTGCCTGATGCGCTACGCTTATCAGGCCTACGTGAACTCTGCAATTTATTGAATTTGCGAGTTTTAGTAGGCCGGATAAGGCGTTTTCGCCGCATCCGGCATGAACAAAGCGCACTTTGTCAGCAATATGAGTCAATCTTAATTCACATCATCCGGCAACGCATAAGCCACAATATAGTCGCCCATCTTCGTACCAAATGAACCGTGACCGCCTGCGGAGATCACCACATACTGCTTACCATTCACTTCATAGGTCATCGGTGTTGCCTGACCACCCGCCGGTAAACGGCCCTGCCACAGTTTTTCACCGTTGCTCATGTTGTAAGCGCGCAGGTAGTTATCTGCCGTAGCGGCGATAAATAGCACGTTACCCGCCGTGGAGATTGGCCCGCCCAGCATCGGCATACCCATATTGAACGGCACCGGAACGGGCATCGGGAACGGCATGCTGTCCTGCGGCGTACCAATGCGTTTCTTCCACACCACTTCGTTGGTTTTCAGATCCAAGGCCGAGATATAGCCCCATGCTGGCTGTTTACACGGCAGACCAAACGGTGAAAGGAACGGGTTGAGCGTAACGCCATACGGTACGCCGTACTGTGGCTGAATGCCGGATTCCGTACCGGTGCCTTTGGCATCTTTCGGCTGTTCCATCGGGTTGCCAGGACCGCGTGGGATCAGTTTCGAAACGAACGGCAGCGCCATTGGGTTGGCAATTGCCACTTCACGATTCGGATCAACGGAAATCCCGCCCCATTCGAACATCCCCAGGTTACCCGGGAAGACCAGCGTACCCTGTTCAGATGGCGGGGTGAAAATACCTTCATAACGCATCTGGTGGAACATTACGCGGCACACCAGTTGGTCAAACATGGTGGCGCCCCACATATCCGCACCGCTTAAATCTTTCGTCGGACGGAAGCTCAGTTCAGAAAACGGTTGAGTAGGGGTAACGTAATCACCTTTCGCTGCGCCTTGCGGCACCGGTTTTTCCGGGGCCGGAACCACCAGTTCACCATTGCGGCGATCAAGCACAAAAATGTTGCCGGTTTTCGCTGGAGCGTAAATAACCGGAACTTTTTGACCATTAACGGTGATATCTGCCAGCGTTGGCTGTGCCGGAAGATCCATATCCCACAGGTCGTGGTGAACGGTCTGATAGCTCCACGCCAGTTTCCCGGTAGTGGCATTCAGCGCCAGAATCGAGCTGGCATAACGTTCCTGTTCTGGGGTGCGGTTACCGCCCCAGATATCTGGCGTGGTCACACCCATCGGCAGATACACCAGATCCAGCTTCGCGTCATAGGCCGCAGGTGCCCACGAGTTTGGCGAGTTAAAGGTAAAGGTGTGTTCGTCAGACGGGATCGCATTCGGATCTTTCGCGCCTGGATCAAAGGCCCACAACAGCTCCCCGGTATTGACATCAAAACCACGGATCACGCCAGACGTTTCGCGGGTTGAGAAGTTATCAGTGACGGAACCCGCCATCACGATGGTTTTATCAGTGATAATCGGTGGTGAAGTCGGCTCATACAGACCCGGTTTGGTGTCCGGCATGTTGCTTTGCAGGTTGAGCACGCCTTTATTAGCGAAGGTTTCACACAGCTTGCCATTTTCGGCGTTGAGTGCAATCAGGCGACCATCATTGACCGGAAGAATGATACGACGTGGGCAATCCGCCATCACTTCCGGCGAAGCAGTTTCTGCTTTGGCTTCATGATAAGAGACACCACGGCAGGTTACATGCTGGAAAGACTCGTTGGTTTTCAGCTCAGGATCGTAATGCCATTTCTCTTTGCCGCTGGCGGCATCGAGCGCAAACAAACGCTGGTGAGCGGTACACAGGTAAAGCGTGTCGCCTACTTTAATCGGCGTCACTTCATTGGTGATTTCGCCCGGATCGTTCGGCTGTTTCACATCGCCTGTACGGAACACCCAGGCTTCTTTCAGCTTGTGGACGTTATCAGCGTTAATTTGTTTCAGTGGTGAAAAGCGTTGACCTTCCTGATTGCGACCATAGGCAGGCCAGTCTTGATCGGCAACGGGGGAGATAGCTTCGGCAGGTGTAGCATCAGCGCTTAAGGTGCCGTTGATTTCCTGTGGATCGTTAAATCCGGCCCAGGTGAGGATACCACCGCTAATCAACAGCGCGACCACCAACGCGGCAACTGCGCCGCTGGCAGGAATGACCAGGCGACGCCAGACAAACGGAAGGATCAGCCAGATGCCAAAGAAGACCAGAATGTCGCTACGCGGCGTCAGCGCCCAGAAATCGAAACCCACTTCCCAGACGCCCCAAATCATGGTGCCAAGCAGCAATGCCGCGTAAAGCCAAAGTGCGGCGCGTTTGCTGCGCCACAGCATCCAGGCGACGCCGAGCATCACAAGGCCAGCGATAGGGTAGTACCAGGAGCCGCCGATCGCGACCAACCAGCCTCCGCCAATGAGAAGATACAGCCCGCAAAGCGCTGCAAATAGGGCTGTTAGCGTGACGAGTAATCGTCGCGAGCCGGTATTGTTAATTGCCATAAAGAGACACCATTTCAATTCATTAATATTTTAGTAGCAATTAATTATAGGTTTTAACATGTGTGATCGTCATCACAATTCGAGCTTTATTAACAGATTCCGCCAATGAATAGTTTTACTGGTATACTGCGTGTCTTGCGCTTTGTTGCGGTGCCAAAACCTGCCCGTGCGAAGTGATTTGTTTTTAAATCATATGGTTAGAGATATGAAACATACTGTAGAAGTAATGATCCCCGAAGCGGAGATTAAAGCGCGTATCGCCGAACTGGGTCGTCAGATTACTGAGCGTTACAAAGACAGCGGCAGCGATATGGTGCTGGTAGGCCTGCTGCGTGGCTCATTTATGTTTATGGCGGACCTGTGCCGTGAAGTTCAGGTATCTCATGAAGTCGATTTTATGACCGCCTCCAGCTACGGTAGCGGCATGTCCACCACCCGCGATGTGAAAATCCTCAAAGATCTGGATGAAGATATCCGTGGTAAGGACGTGCTGATTGTTGAAGATATCATCGACTCGGGTAATACACTGTCGAAAGTGCGTGAAATCTTAAGCCTGCGCGAACCGAAGTCGCTGGCGATTTGTACGCTGCTGGATAAACCGTCCCGTCGTGAAGTGAACGTCCCGGTAGAATTTATCGGTTTCTCGATCCCGGATGAGTTTGTGGTGGGTTACGGCATTGATTACGCTCAGCGTTACCGCCATCTGCCGTACATCGGCAAAGTAGTGCTGCTGGACGAGTAAGTGCGGATGTGCCGGATGTGTTGCATCCGGCATGGTGTTTTTATTTGTGGTTGGCGTGTTTCAGCTTGAGATTGGAAATCCCGTGACGGTAACGTTGTTCAAGGGTTTCGCGGTTGGTGGCGGTAACATCCAGATCACGCAGCAAACCGTCGTGAATGCCGTAGGCCCAGCCGTGAATGGTAACTTTCTGCCCGCGTTTCCACGCTGATTGCATAATGGTGGAGTGGCCCAGGTTATACACCTGTTCCATGACGTTCAGTTCACACAAGGTATCCAGACGGCGCTCTTGCGGCATTTCGCCAAGCAATGAGCTATGTTTGAACCAGATATCGCGAATGTGCAGCAGCCAGTTGTTGATAAGCCCCAGTTCCGGGTTTTCAACTGCGGCCTGTACGCCGCCGCAACCGTAGTGGCCACAGATAATAATGTGTTCAACTTCGAGAACATCCACTGCATACTGAACCACGGAAAGGCAGTTCAGGTCGGTGTGAATGACCAGGTTAGCAACATTACGGTGAACAAAGAGTTCGCCCGGCTCAAGACCGGTTAAACGTTCTGCAGGAACGCGACTGTCGGAACATCCAATCCATAGAAAGCGCGGTTTTTGCGCTTGCGCCAGTTTCTCAAAAAACCCGGGATCCTCTTCCACCAGCATTTTTGACCATAGTGCATTGTTGCTGATGAGTGTATCTATGTCTTTCATGGAGGTTAACGACCTGTAACCAAATAATTACGTTTGGCTAATATAGGGCAACTCCGGGACGATTTAAACCACAGATAAAGTGTAAGAACGTAAGGTAAGTAAAAATTTATGACCATTGCACTGGAACTTCAACAGCTTAAAAAAACCTATCCAGGCGGCGTTCAGGCGCTTCGTGGAATCGATTTGCAGGTCGAAGCGGGTGATTTTTATGCGCTTCTCGGGCCGAACGGGGCCGGGAAATCAACCACTATCGGTATTATCAGCTCTCTGGTAAATAAAACCTCCGGGCGGGTCAGCGTATTTGGTTACGATCTCGAGAAGGATGTCGTGAACGCTAAACGTCAGTTGGGACTGGTGCCGCAGGAATTTAACTTCAACCCGTTTGAAACCGTGCAACAAATTGTGGTGAACCAGGCGGGGTACTACGGTGTAGAGCGCAAAGAAGCGTACATCCGCAGCGAAAAGTATCTTAAACAGCTCGATTTATGGGGAAAGCGTAACGAACGTGCGCGTATGTTATCGGGCGGGATGAAGCGCCGTTTAATGATTGCTCGTGCGTTAATGCATGAACCTAAACTGCTGATTCTTGACGAACCGACCGCAGGCGTGGATATCGAACTTCGCCGCTCAATGTGGGGATTTTTGAAGGATTTAAACGACAAAGGCACCACCATCATTCTTACCACGCACTACCTGGAAGAAGCAGAAATGCTGTGCCGCAATATCGGCATTATTCAACACGGTGAGCTGGTGGAAAATACCTCGATGAAGGCGCTGCTGGCGAAGCTGAAATCGGAAACTTTTATTCTCGATCTCGCGCCGAAAAGCCCATTACCGAAGCTCGATGGCTATCAGTATCGACTGGTCGATACCGCTACGCTGGAAGTTGAAGTGCTGCGTGAGCAGGGGATTAACAGCGTGTTCACGCAGTTAAGTGAGCAGGGTATTCAGGTATTAAGTATGCGTAACAAAGCTAACCGTCTGGAAGAGCTGTTTGTTTCACTGGTTAATGAAAAACAGGGAGATCGCGCATGATGCATCTTTACTGGGTGGCACTAAAAAGCATCTGGGCGAAAGAGATCCATCGCTTTATGCGTATCTGGGTGCAGACGCTGGTGCCACCGGTCATCACCATGACCCTTTATTTTATTATCTTCGGTAACCTGATTGGTTCGCGCATCGGCGATATGCATGGCTTCAGCTATATGCAGTTCATCGTGCCGGGGCTGATCATGATGTCGGTAATCACCAATGCCTACGCCAACGTCGCGTCATCATTTTTTGGTGCCAAGTTCCAGCGTAATATTGAAGAGCTGCTGGTTGCACCCGTACCGACTCACGTGATTATTGCCGGATATGTTGGCGGTGGCGTGGCGCGCGGACTGTTTGTTGGCATTCTGGTGACGGCAATTTCACTGTTTTTTGTGCCTTTTCAGGTACATTCGTGGGTATTTGTCGCTTTAACGCTGGTGCTCACGGCGGTGTTATTCTCCCTTGCTGGATTGCTGAACGGCGTGTTTGCCAAAACGTTCGATGACATCAGCCTGGTGCCAACGTTTGTGTTAACGCCACTCACGTATTTGGGCGGGGTCTTTTACTCCCTGACTTTGCTGCCGCCGTTCTGGCAGGGACTGTCGCACCTGAACCCGATCGTTTATATGATCAGTGGTTTCCGCTACGGCTTCCTCGGAATCAATGATGTGCCGCTGGTCACTACCTTTGGCGTACTGGTGGTCTTTATTGTGGCGTTTTATTTGATTTGCTGGTCGCTGATCCAACGTGGGCGTGGACTGCGTAGCTAAGGCTATTTCCTCTCCTCTGGATTCGGGGGAGAGGAGTTTTGACGACTATCACCCTTTATCAACCATGGTCAGGGTAGACTGATTTTCGGCTAAGGAGGAAGGCGATGCTAGGTTGGGTTATTACCTGTCACGATGATCGGGCGCAAGAGATACTGGATGCGCTGGAGAAAAAACACGGGGCGCTTCTTCAGTGCCGGGCCGTGAATTTCTGGCGCGGATTAAGTTCTAATATGCTCAGCCGTATGATGTGCGATGCTCTGCATGAAGCAGACTCTGGCGATGGGGTGATCTTTTTAACTGATATTGCCGGAGCGCCGCCGTACCGCGTGGCTTCGCTATTAAGCCACAAACACTCCCGCTGCGAAGTGATTTCTGGGGTAACGTTACCGTTAGTTGAACAGATGCTGGCCTACCGTGAAACGTTATCCAGTGCGGAGTTTCGCGAGCGAATTGTCGAACTGGGTGGGCCTGAAGTCAGTAGTCTCTGGCACCAACAACAAAAAAATCCGCCTTTCGTCCTCAAACATAATTTGTATGAGTATTAACCCGCGATCCTGATGACGCTTTTGCTACAATAAAAGCGTTGTTTCATCCCTGGTTATTTTTTCATGTATAAACAAGCTGTTATTCTCCTGCTGATGCTGTTTACCACAAGCGTCAGTGCCGCATTGCCTGCCCGTTATATGCAAACCATCGAAAATGCTGCGGTCTGGGCGCAAATTGGCGACAAAATGGTGACGGTAGGGAATATTCGGGCCGGACAAATCATTGCCGTGGAGCCCACTGCCGCAAGTTATTACGCATTTAATTTTGGCTTTGGCAAAGGGTTTATCGATAAAGGTCATCTCGAGCCGGTTCAGGGGCGACAAAAAGTTGAAGACGGTTTGGGTGACCTCAACAAGCCGCTGAGTAATCAGAACTTAATTACCTGGAAAGATACGCCGGTTTATAACGCGCCGAGTGTGGGCAGTGCGCCATTTGGGGTACTGGCGGACAATTTGCGTTATCCGATTTTGCATAAACTGAAAGACAGGTTAAACCAAACCTGGTATCAGGTCCGTATTGGCGAACGACTGGCCTATATCAGTGCACTGGATGCCCAACCCGACAATGGCCTGCCGGTGCTAACCTATCATCATATTCTGCGCGACGAAGAAAACACCCGTTTTCGCCATACTTCGACGACCACCTCGGTACGCGCCTTCAATAACCAGATGGCCTGGCTGCGCGACAGGGGGTACGCGACACTGAGCATGACGCAGTTGGAAGGTTACGTGCAGAATAACATTAATCTCCCGGCACGTGCCGTGGTGATTACCTTTGATGATGGTCTCAAGTCGGTTAGCCGCTATGCGTATCCTGTGTTGAAACACTATGGTATGAAGGCGACGGCATTTATTGTTACCTCGCGCATCAAACGTCACCCGCAGAAATGGGATCCAAAATCGCTGCAATTTATGAGCATTTCTGAGCTTAACGAAATTCGTGATGTATTTGATTTCCAGTCACATACTCATTTTTTGCATCGGATAGATGGCTATCGCCGCCCCATATTACTGAGCCGTAGTGAGCACAATATTCTGTTTGATTTTGCGCGATCGCGCCGGGCGCTGGCGCAGTTTAATCCACATGTCTTGTATCTTTCTTATCCGTTTGGCGGATTTAATGACAAAGCGGTGAAGGCGGCACGTGAAGCCGGATTTCATCTGGCAGTGACCACCATGAAAGGCAAAGTTAAACCTGGGGATAATCCGTTATTGTTAAAACGACTTTATATCTTGAGAACGGATTCGCTGGAGACGATGTCGCGGCTGGTGAGTAACCAGCCGCAGGGGTGATTATCAGGCCACCTGAACTGGAATCGCTTTCGCAGTACGTTTCATTTCATTGTCGCCTTCAAAATAAGCAACGTTGGGTCGCCATGTACGGGCTTCTTCATCCGGCATAGTGACGAAGCTGGCGATGATGACAATATCGCCGACGCTGGCGCAGTGGGCCGCCGCACCGTTAACAGAAATAATTCTCGAACCGCGTTCTGCTGCGATGGCATAGGTGGAGAAACGCTTGCCGTTGGTGACATTCCAGATATCAATGGCTTCGTTTTCGAGAATACCGGCTGCGTCAAGAAAATCCTGGTCAATGGCGCAAGAACCTTCATAGTGCAGGTCCGCATGAGTCACTTTCACGCGGTGGAGTTTGCCCTGCAGCATCGTGCGAATCATAACTTCTACCTTTCTACCCTGTCGTTAACGAAGCAGGCGGTGCCTGCTTTGAGGAAATTCTCACGCAGTATTGCCCGATTTTTGTTTAGTGTCTACTCATCTGACGGCATTTGCATCAGCAGTTTGCGTACCGTGCCGAAGCGAGCCATGTAACACATGTAACCAATTGAAATTTCTCTGAACGCTGCTCGGTAAACACTAAAGAGGCGGCTGACGACGGCGCGCCTTGACTGGATACTGCCTTCACGCAAGACAACACGGAAGGCAGGGAAGATGGATGCACCGAGTACCACACCGCATGATGCGGTGTTTAAACAATTTTTAATGCACGCGGAAACGGCTCGCGACTTTCTGGATATCCATTTGCCAGCGGAGCTACGCGAACTGTGTGACCTCGACACGCTGCATCTTGAGTCGGGGAGTTTTATTGAAGAAAGCCTGAAAGGGCACAGCACTGACGTGCTCTATTCCGTGCAAATGCAGGGTAATACGGGCTATCTACATGTTGTGATTGAACACCAAAGCAAGCCGGATAAAAAAATGGCGTTTCGCATGATGCGTTATTCTATTGCTGCCATGCACCGGCATCTGGAGGCAGATCACGATAAGCTGCCGCTGGTGGTGCCGATTCTGTTTTATCAGGGCGAGGCCACACCTTATCCGCTCTCAATGTGCTGGTTTGATATGTTTTACTCGCCGGAGCTGGCGCGACGCGTCTATAACAGTCCTTTCCCGCTGGTGGATATCACTATCACACCGGATGACGAAATCATGCAACATCGGCGGATTGCGATTCTCGAACTGCTGCAAAAACATATTCGCCAGCGCGACTTAATGTTATTGCTGGAGCAACTGGTCACGCTGATTGACGAAGGGTACACTAGCGGAAGTCAGTTAGTTGCCATGCAAAACTATATGCTGCAACGCGGTCATACTGAACAAGCGGATTTGTTTTATGGTGTGGTGAGAGACAGGGAAACGGGAGGGGAGTCTATGATGACGTTGGCGCAGTGGTTTGAAGAGAAGGGAATTGAGAAGGGAATTGAGAAGGGGATTGAGAAGGGGATTCAGCTGGGAAGACAGGAGGAAAGGCAAGAATTCGCCCTGCGTCTTCTGAGTAAAGGAATGTCTCGGGAAGACGTTGCAGAGATGGCAAATTTACCTCTTGCTGAGCTTGATAAGCTGATTAACTAAATTGCCTGCGATATGAATAATCGCTTACAGACGTCATCGCCATGATGTGGGGCAAATTAATAATTGGCGCCATCAGCCGTAGCGCCAGTTATACTCGTCATACTTCAAGTTGCATGTGCTGCGTCTGCGTTCGCTCACCCCAGTCACTTACTTATGTAAGCTCCTGGGGATTCACTCGCTTGCCGCCTTCCTGCAACTTGAATTATTTAGAGTATAAGTATTACGCCAGTTCGACGATTTTGTTGTCGATCAGGCGAGCATCGCCAAGCCAGGCGGCTACCAGAATCACCGCTCGTTTGCTGTTTTCAGCGATTTCCAGCAAGGTGTCGGCATCGCGAATCTGAATATCATCGGAACGGAAACCTTTTTCATTCAATTCTTGCCCGGCAATAGCAATAATTTCATCGAGATCCCGTTCGCCAGCCTGCAATTTGTCGGCAATTGAACTTAAGACCTTGTACAGACCCGGCGCAATTTTACGTTGTTCCGCCGTCAGATAGCCGTTACGGGAACTGAGCGCCAGACCGTCTTTCGCGCGCATAATCGGCACTCCGACAATCTCAATATCGAAGCCCATATCGGCAACCATTTTGCGGATCAGTGCCAGTTGCTGAAAATCCTTTTCACCGAAGCAGGCGATGTCCGGCTGGACCAGGTTGAACAGTTTGCTGACGATGGTCGATACGCCGCGAAAATGTCCTGGACGGCTGGCACCTTCCAGCATGGTGGAAAGGCCTGGAACATCGACATAGGTGTGGGTTTCTGTACCGTTCGGATAGATCTCTTTTACCGAGGGAGCGAAAACCAGATCCACTTTACGTTTGTTTAGTTTCTCGCAGTCTTCCTGCAAAGTGCGTGGATAACGAGCCAGATCTTCCGGGCGGTCAAACTGCATCGGGTTAACGAAAATACTGACGACGACCACATCGGCGCGGGCTTTGGCTTCGTCGACCAGCTTCATATGACCATCGTGCAGGTTACCCATAGTAGGCACCAGCGCCACGCGTTTGCCTTCCATTCGCAGGCGGCGAATTTGCTGACGCAGCAACGGCAGGGTTTCGATAATTAACACAACGTGACTCCTTAATGGAAACTGTGTTCTTCGCCCGGATAAACACCGGACTCCACTTCAGCTATATACTGACGCACTGCTGCGCGGATGTCGCCCGCTTCAGCAAGGAAATTTTTTGCAAATTTAGGGATATGGCCGCCGGTAATACCGAACGCGTCGTGCATCACGAGGATTTGCCCGTCGGTGACGTTGCCCGCGCCAATACCGATTACCGGAATCGCCAGCGCTTCGGTAATGCGTTTCGCCAGTTCAACCGGCACGCATTCCAGCACCAGCAACTGTGCACCAGCGGCTTCTAAGGCTAACGCATCGCTGAGCAGTTGATCGCCCGCTTCATCGCCACGCCCTTGTACTTTGTAGCCGCCAAATATATTCACTGACTGTGGGGTTAAACCTAAATGACCACACACCGGAACTGCGCGTTCAGTCAGCATTTGTACCGTCTCAACCAACCATGCGCCGCCTTCAATTTTGACCATATTGGCTCCGGCACGCATTACTGTGGCGGCATTTTCAAAGGCCTGTTCCGGGGTGGAGTACGCCATAAACGGCAGGTCGGCCAGCAGCAGGCAATTTGGTGCGCCACGACGTACGGCAGCAGTGTGGTAGGCGATATCTTGAACGGTTACCGGGAGTGTGGAGTCGTGCCCCTGAACAGTCATGCCCAGCGAATCGCCAACCAACATCACGTTAAGTCCTTCTTCGGCAAACAATTTAGCGAAGCTGTAGTCGTAAGCGGTAATAGTGGCGAAGCGTTTTTTTTCTTGTTTGTATTTGTTCAGCAAGGAGATGGTGGTCGGTTTCATCATAACCCCTGTTAGTCATAAGTGTTATCTATAGGATTGGCGCATTGTAGGGGATGTCAGTGATGAGTGTTAGCCCTTTGTGGTCAAAACCGGCAGGGGGCCTGCCGGTAGCGGGGCTCAGGGGTAGGTGATAGAGAAAACGGCGGTCGCTTTGAAATCCCCGCCTCTGATTTGTTGATTGTTGTCTTGTTTGAGAGTGGCGACAAAATTTAGCGTTTGATTTGCTGCGGTTCCCGATGTGCCTGAACCAATAATGCCATTCGACGTGTCAGCTGTATCGACATAGGCTTTATAAACAGAATGGGTGTCATTAGGGTGAAGAACTACCTCGGCATAATGTGAGTTCGATTTTCCTTTTATCTCCACGCCTACGCCGTTGGCGGCATTGGCTTCGGCGGTTAACGAGTTACCCAATAACGCAGCCGACATTGCAGGGGCGCCGGTAGTCATTTTGACCTCGATATTGGTGACCCGGAAACAGTTCTTTAGTGCTATACCAAAAGGGATACCGTCAACGCCATCAAGGATGTCTTTGGGGTTGTATTCACCGAGGCTGACTGTATCTCCCTGAACTGTATTCCCCGAAACGACCGCTGAGGTACAGGTTGGCGAGCTAAGCGTAACATTCCCCATGTTGAACGTCTGATAAATATAGTGCGATGTCAATGCACCACCAGGCGCTGCATTTGTCACTGAATAGTGATATCCCTTGTTGCTCAGTAAAGCGATGCTACCTGTCGTATTGGGATTGAAGGTGCCATCATTATAAAACTCAATATCAATTTTACTGACCAGACCGCCTACGGCTGTGTAATTCCCCAGATCGGCGACGCATACGGAATGCTCGGGCGTTAATGTCAATGTTTGTTGGGGGGTATCACCGATATAGATATCGCTGCTGGAGGTTGTTTTGAATGAGCTTACATTGTACATGTGCATCCTGAAGTAGAGACCCTGCACATTGGTTTTAAAGAGCTTGTGGCCATCTGCACTCACCAGAGCATCAACGAAATGGCTCTCCAGGGTTAATGGTGTTCCCATTCCGCCAGCGCCACAGTAAATCAGGCTATTTCCTGATGAGTTTGTATCCACCCAACCCAGCTGGAGCCTGATGTTGCTACTTTGTAGCCCCGCTGAGGTTGGGATCACTATCTGATTTGCCCCGGTACTGAACGTTGCCGTTGCGCTGCCATCCCCCTGTGGACCGGAATTATTTTCCGTCGAACCTGAATAGGTTTTGTTGCCGACGATTATTGTGTTGGCAGAGTGCAGGCAGCCTGAATAGAAGGACAACAGAACCAGCAGTGTTCGACACCACTGCTTAGACCGGGAAAAGTATTGCGTGTTCATCTCTTCATCCTTGAGAGTGATATAGATTATTCATAATAAACCCCAACAAATACGCTCGCTTTTACCACGCCGCTGGTTACCGCTTGTGTAGGGTCAATTTTTTGCATCCGAGCGTAAAAGTGGTATGTCGCGTTAGCGATCGTTTCGGGCGTCACGGGGTAAATACTTTGCGGTTGACCACGCGTGTCGAGCACATTGAAAATATGCTGTGCGTCCTCGGTCGATAAAATAACCACGCCGACATTTTTTGTACCGTTGACCTGCTGGTTGGCGAATACCTGGAGGTTGGTTGGCGCAAGGGTGCCTGCCAAAGGCGTAAAGCTGACGGTCAGGTGGGCCGGATTTTTCCCCGCTACCTGCGCGCAGTCGCTGACGGTAATATAAAAGGGGTGCCCGCCAGAATAGACGCGATCGACAGAGGTATTATTATTCAGATAGCTATAATCCACTGTGCCTAAATCAATATTTCCATTATTGTCGAGCGTGACCCGGCAACTGGTGCTGATGATATTGGCAGTCATATTAATATTGGTACTGGCTGCAATGACGTTGTAAGAAAACCAAAACGCAATCATGTAGATAACTGTTTTCATAATCATCTACTCATAGGTCACAGAAAAGACTGCATTAGTGGAGAATTGCCCGGCGCGTACATCAGCGATGGTGTTATCGGAAGCTACTACAATCCGGGCACTGAGCGGCCATTGGACAATATTCGAGCCTGTTGCCGCAGCTAAATCAACAATACTGGTCGGTTTGGTTTTACAATTAAGCTGAATGCTGCCCTGACCTTCTGGCTGATTGGTCGTCCACACTTCAACCGCAACACCGGTTGCCGCATCATCGTCCGCCGTCGTCAGTGCATTACGGTATCCGCCACCGGTACTGGAAGCGCCATCGCAGCCCGTCTGTGCAGAAAGCACAACTTTTGCCTGATCCTTTGCTAACCCTTCGCAGTTTGAAAACACCAGGCTGAAGTTCTGGTATTTCGATTTAGCGGAAAGCTCGTTGAGATAGACATCGCCAATAGCGATGGTGGTGGCTTGCTGATCCTGCGCATCGCGTAATTCCGCCGTGCAGGTACTGGCAGTGACCTTAGCACGTACCGTAACGTCCATAGAGCTACTGGCGGCGTGGCCGATGGCGATATATCCAAAGCACAGCAGCAAGACAAAGGTTATATTGTGATAATTCATAAACAAACCTGCTATTGGTAGGTAAAGACGAAAGTCACTTTGGCCTGGAATTGGCCTGTGGTGATCGTATTCCCGGTGGTGGTCTGACGAAGCATGGCTGTAAGATCTAATCCATTACTTATTTCATCATTCGTCCAGGTAACTCGCTGGCTACCGTTGAGTTTAAAGCGGAGATTTTCATCAGCGTTCATACGTTTAATACCAAGACCAACATAGTTGGTATGTCCGGAAACGGTCTGGTCATTACCGATTAACGAATCTGTATAGCTGCTGACTGCGCCATTGAGGGTCATCGACAGGCCGGAAATATAGTTATTACAATTGCTGGCAAGGATTTTAAAATTAGCCTCCGACAGTGACGATTTATTCACAATGTCTGAAACACCCATATCAGGCAGATCCAGATAATAGTTATTTGTTGCGGTATCACCGCTGATATTGGCCCCATTCAATGCGTTGAGCGTCATGGCACAGGTCGTCTCTTTGATGGTCGCGGTAAAGTTCACCGAAAGATCGGTTGCCAGTGCGGGGCGCAGACAAAGCGACGTCAGCAGCAGCAGGGGCGGTAGTAAAAAAGCTCTCATTTCCTCTCCTGGAACATTATTGCTGGGTGCATGGCACGCCGTTGAGTACGATGGTTTTACCGGTCATGGTGGGTGATGACGGTATCTGATAATGAATACGGCACTGCTGGCGACTATTTTTCTCATACCAGGTGACCGTCAGTTCACCGCTGTCGGCAATGCCGCGTACAAATGCCTGACTGCCCTGACCGACGGTCCCGATAGAGGTCCCTTTTTCGTCGGTAATATCGGAAGCAAACGGCACGGGCTGATTGTTGCTACGCAGTAAATTGAGAATGGCGGAGCGCCCGGTATCGGTGTCAAAGTGGCTGAAAATGACGGAACCCTGGCGCGGAATGGCGACGCTACTGGTGTTTTTGAGCTCCACGTCGTTATCCAGATCGTTAACATCGAGCGCGACGGTATTTTCCCGGTACGGTGACAGTGAACTGGTCACGCCGTAGCCAAAACGGTCGATGGTGCTGTTACCAAAGTTAATGCGCGCGCCTTTTGCACCCGGGGCGTTGATCAGCGCCAACGTGTCAGAGTCGGTAAAACTGTCGTTACTGAAGGTCAGACCGTGGCGGTGGAGTACAAAACCGCCATCGGTGCTGAGCCCATACTGACGTGAGCGATCGCTGCTGGTGGAGGCTGAGCCTGAAAATGTTCCCCACGGCGACTCATAGCTGGTATAACCGCTGATACTTTTCAGGCTGTCGCTGTTTTTCTGCACGTTATAGGCGGTATTCACGCTGTAACTCCAGCGATTATCCTGGCTGTAGCCCGAGGCATTGGCGTTAAATTGTGAGCTCCCTTTCATGTCGCTGTTAACGCTGGTGTTCAGGGTTTTGAACCCGCCCTGATGGCTATCGCGGCCAAGCAGTTTATCAAGCGGAATGGTCACACTCAGATAAATCGAGTCATCCTTCTTATTGTCTTCATCGTATGTCCGTTGCAGGCTGACGCTGTAGCTCGCCCAGTTAAAGGCATTGCTGTAGCCAAAGGCAAAACTGCTCTGTGATTCGTTGGTTACCCAGTAATCTGTCCATGTGCCATTCACATAGAAAGAGCCATAGTCACGTTCATCACTTTTTAACGTTTGATTAATGCTAACGCTGAACTGATTTTTCATGCGTGCATAACTGACAATCCCCGAATAGCCTTCTTCATCAGGATGGTTGGCAGAATTAATCAGCGTTAACGCGTCGTTCAGCCCCAGATAGTTTTCAGTGGAGTAGCGATAGGCGGCAATGTTGAGTGAGGTTTCGGTCGGGGCGAAATATTTGTTCCATGAAACACGGTAACTCTGTCCACTATAGGTTTTATCGTCAGGAATTTCGGCATGAGACTGAGTAACATCGAAGGAGAAAGCGCCCAGCGATGTATTCATGCCCACCCCTAATAAACCGGCCCAGTAACCGTTATCGGTCATTTGCAGGCCGGTGTAGCCGGTGAAGGTGTTACTCAACCCGTAATAGTAGGTACCTTGCAGCAGGTTAGGTTTATCCTGGAGTTCCGCTTTATTGACCTCACCGGCGCTGATATCCCATTTGCCCACGCCGGGACGCATCATCTGGATCACCGATGAATAAGCCTGACTAAACGTACGTTTTGAACCGTCCGATTCGGTGATGGTCACCTCGAGATCGGCGCCGAACCCTGCCGGCGTGAGATCGTCAATCGCGAATGGACCAGGCGGCACGGTCGTTTCATAAATTTTATAACCGTTTTGGGTGATCGTGACTTTCGCGTTAGAGTTTGCCACGCCACGGATAACAGGCGCATACGACGCCAGCGTAGGGGGCAACATGCGGCTTTCGCTATAGAGTCGCAGCCCGCGAATAGGCACCGAGTCGAAGGTTTCTCCTGTGGTATTGGTTTCACCCATTACCAGCTGAGAGCGGAGCGCGGCGATATCGCGTTGCAGATATTTATCCTGAAATTCAAAACTGCCGCCGTCTTCTTTGTCCCACGAATAGTTACCATGTGAGCGAAAATGCCATCCCCATAAATTGATACCGCCCATCAGTCCGGCGTAGCTGGTTTCTGTGGTTTGATTGGGGGATTCACTGCGCCAGCCGTTAAGGGTGTAAGAGAGCATTGCGGCATTGATGCCTTCATCCCACAGCGACGGATCGACATAGTTGGCATAGGTTCTCTGCAGCCAGATTTGCGGCATGCTGATATCAAGCCGCTGATCGTTGCTATTGTAAGCGACGCTCGATTGCGGAATAGCAACCTCTACGTTCAGGCAATCCTGCGCAGCATTTTCGCGTTTTTGCAAAATTGCGTTATCCGCTAACTTTTCTGGCTGGCGAATATGCAGTTGTAATAATGTGTTGGTGGAGATACAGGGCTGAGCAGCGTGTTCAGGGTCTAATTCAATAAACTCGATTTTCAGATTGGCGCTGGCCTGGTTATTAATAAACACGCTGACGTCATAGCGCCCCGGCAATGTTGCGTTACCTTTGCTGTAACGATTGACATCAATATCTCTGGCACCTGCGCCCATCAGGAACGTGTTATCAAACTCAACGGTCTCGTTTGCCCCCCACACATTTTGTGTGCAGGGCAGCAGGCTACACGCAATCAGGCAAGCGAGCGGCGATCGTTGAATTCTTTTGCCATCGTGGGGGATCTTCATTGTACGATCTCAGCCGATCTCGTCTGTGGGCATCAAAGTTTGACTTTGCCGTCAATGCCACCGCCAAAATCATTAATGGCTGAGTACTCAACTGTTGCGCCAGACACAGAACGGGGAGCGCCTTTTACCACCATTTCCGCACTGCTTTTGGGCTCGACCATACTGCTTTCCACGGTATATTTATTACCGCCTGAGGCAAGGGTAATACTGCTGAATGAGACGTGATAAGGCGTTGGGTTTGTTGCCTGCAACACCACTTTCCGGCTGAAGACTGGAGACGCCAGGTTAACTGTTTTGGTGCATCAGCCGGGTTACCCGCCAGGCCGGTTGGGCGATAGAACAGCTTGATACGGGTACGGAAAGCCAATTGCAGAATGTTTTTTCCCTTGGCATCGGCATCGTTCATCTTGGGGGGAACTTCCAGCGCATTGAACCAATAAACGCTTTCGCGATCGGCTGGAAGGGTCTGGCTGGCGCTCCAGGCAATTTTAACCGTTTGGCCTTTTTTACCATCAACGCGGGAAACCGGCGGCGTCACGGTAAAAGGCACTTTCAGTGTGCTGGGGTCGGCATTTTCGCTGCCGGTATCAATCCAGGTCTGAACTAATAGTGGGCGGGCACCTTTGTTTTCCATGCGCAATGTGACGTCTTTCTGGTCGGCATTATAAATAATGCGCGTACCGGAAAGCACAATATCTGCTTGCGCGGTGAGGCTGAAAACGGCTGTCGATGCGACGAAAGCAGTGGAAACAATAAACTGACACATCCTGGTCATAACACTATCCTTATTGAGTGACCCAACAGCCCGTGGGCTGTCGGGTGATGCAGATATTTACTGGTAAGTCACTGTATAAGCGGCGTTGGTTTTGACATAACCTGCCGTTGCGTTAACTGTTGCTGCCTGTTTTACATATGACGCTTTAAAGTTGTAAACCGCTTTGCCGTTGGTAAACAGCAGGTTTTTAACATCAGTGCTGTCGTTCACTCTCATCTGTTCGTAGGTAGTGGCATCGGTAAGGTAGTGAATGGCAATCGCGACCCCGGTAGCCGCCTGGCTAATGGAGAGATCGTTGTTCAGAGTGCCCTGACTGTTGCTGAAGAACACGGAACCCATGCTCAGATTGGCAGAGGCGCCCTGTGGATCGTTCGAGCAATCGATCGTAATAGAGAAGGCTTCCGGTTTTGCGCCAGGGCTGGCAAGTTGGACAACACCGGCCTGATTAACTTCAGTGGTTGTGGCGGTTTGCAGGGTAATCTGACCGTCCTGGGCGCCACCGTTGACGTGCAAGACGCAAGTGTTGTCACTCACCAAACCCGCGAAATCTAATTGACCGCCATCCAGCGCGAAAGCAGAAGTGGTGAACATCACTAATGCCGCAGCAATAGCACTTTTTTTTAACATGGGAATATCCTTATAAAAATTAATGGGGGTGATTTTTCTCACCAATACTTATTATAAATGTCACGCTCTTTAAAGAGAAATATCTTCGGTGAATGTATTTTATGATTTATTATCATTATGCATTTTATGAATGTATTTGGTGAGGTTGGGCAGATTTAAATAATATGATGATACGCTGTAGAAATTAATAATCACGCGTTAAGGACTGGTCGTTGTATGCTCTTGTTGCCCCGTCCCAGCCTGACAGAATCCAGTTAAGCGCTATCCAGTGCTAATACCGGGAGTGAGGCATAGTACCCAGAATAAACTGGTTCATTATCATTAAAAACCTCTTATAAAGAGAAAAGTTAATATAGGTAATGAAAATATATTTGCCGTAATTATATGTTTAATGCTGTTTTTTTGTGATTTTTATGATGGGGGAGAGAGAATTAATTCATTGAAACTATAAAATAATATTATACAACATTGCATTACCCAATACGCTTTTCCAGAAATGTGGTTTACCAGTGCTGTGGGCAGGGAGGGAAAGTAGTGAGTCTTGCTTGCAGCGTTTCACCATCAGGAAACACCAGTTCCGGCGCGATCTCAAACAGCGGCCACAACATAAATCCACGATTCTTCATATCATAGTGCGGAACGGTCAGGCGCTCAGTGTTTATGACCTGATTACCAAACAACATGATATCAAGATCGAGCGTGCGCGGTCCCCAGCGTTCAGCTTTGCGGACGCGACCTTGCTGCAACTCAATACGCTGTGTGTGGTTGAGGAGTTCTTCAGCTGTAAGAGAGGTTTCCAGCGCCACGGCTGCGTTTAAGTAATCGGGTTGATCTTGCGGCCCCAGTGGTGGGGTGCGGTAAAACGAAGAAACGGCAAGAATGCGGCTTTCAGGAATGTCATCTATTGCCTTCAGGGCAGCATTGACCTGCTCCAGCGGAGAGGCCAGATTGCTGCCGATAGCAATATACGCCACTGTCATGCGGTGCCCTCACGGCGCGGCGCACGTCTGCGCGGGCGACGAGTACGACGACGCGGTGACGGTTCTTCATCCAGTTCGTTAAGCATCCCTTTTTGGTCCGGCGGCGCGGAAACCTGGAACTCACCCCACCATTTCGCCAGACGTTGTAGCTCGGCGTTGCGTTCTACTTCAGCACGCAGTGCCAGCAGGTCATAAGCGGCACGGAACTTCGGATGTTCGAGTAATTTCCATGCGCGTTTACCCTGACGGCGGGACATGCGCAACTGTAACTGCCAGATATCACGCGTTAAAGTGGTTAGCCGTTTCGGGATCGCCAGTGAACGGCAGGCTTCGTCTAACACATCGTTCATTGCCAGCGCGAAAGCGTCGTGATAAGTCAGGCCGCTCTCTTGCGCGATTTTCTGTGCTGTTTCCAGCAGGGGATACCAGAACATGGCGGCAAACAGGAACGCCGGGTTGACGCGCATATCGTTATGAATACGCGTGTCAGTATTCTTCAGCACCTGCTCAATGATCCGCTCCATTGGACTGTCACCATTTTCCGTAAAGTAGCGGGTAATGGTCGGGAACAGCGGCTGGAACAGATGGTATTCACACAACAGTTTATAGGTTTCGTAACCGTAGCCCGCTTGTAGCAGTTTAAGCGATTCTTCAAACAGGCGTGCAGGAGGAATATCGTTCAGCAGGGTAGCCAGGCGTGGGATCGGTTCTGCGGTTTCCGGGCTGATGCGCATGCCCAATTTGGCGGCAAAACGAACCGCGCGCAGCATACGTACCGGATCTTCACGGTAGCGCGTTTCCGGGTTACCAATCAGACGGATAACGCCGTCCTTCAGATCCTTCATGCCGCCAACGTAATCACGGACGGTAAAATCTGCCACGCTGTAATACAGACTATTAATAGTGAAATCGCGGCGCTGGGCGTCTTCTTCGATGGAACCGAAAATGTTGTCGCGCAGCAACATGCCGTTTTGCCCGCGTTGGGAGGTCGTACGGTCGCTGACGTTACCTTCGTGATGTCCCCGGAAGGTCGCAACTTCGATAATCTCCGGGCCAAACATCACATGAGCCAGACGGAAACGGCGACCCACCAGGCGGCAGTTACGGAACAGTTTGCGCACTTGCTCTGGCGTGGCGTTAGTAGTCACGTCAAAATCTTTCGGCTTTTTGCCAAGTAACAGGTCGCGCACGCCGCCGCCAACCAGCCAGGCTTCGTATCCCGCTTTATTGAGCCTGTACATTACCTTCAGGGCATTTTCACTGATATCTTTGCGGGAAATAGCATGCTGCTCACGCGGGATCACCGTCACCTGTGGACGGGCGACTGCCTGTTCAGCCTCGCTTTCCTCGCGGCTTAGCACCTTGCGGCAAAAATTAGCGACTCGGGTAAAAATAGTACACCTCGGTAGTGTCAAACATCATTCAGGACAAAAAAATAGCGGCTAATCATAGCTCAGCATGACGCATTTGAGAATGTTGAATTTACAATTGCCGACTCAGGCACTGCGGTGAGCCGCCAGTTTTTGACGGCTGACTGGAGAATTTGCGCGACGCTGAAATCCTGCCAGTGTGTTTCTGCCTGCTGGCCCAGAAATTGAAGTGCCGCGATTAACACCGGCCGAGGATCGCCTTTTGGCAACGCAGGCGCATGATTCTGCTTGGAAAGTTTAGCGCCTTGTGGATTAAGTGCCAGTGGCAAATGAATGTAATCTGGCACCTGCCAGCCAAAAAGCTGGTACAGCGAGATTTGGCGCACCGTGGGTTCGATCAAATCCGCGCCACGAACAATTTCTGTCACGCCCTGGTAGTGATCGTCAACGACCACCGCCAGGTTATAGGCAAATAGACCATCACGACGATGAATAATAAAATCTTCCCGCGCCAGTTTTTGGTCGGCATGAATAATGCCGCGCAGCTGGTCAGTAAACTGGGTGACCGGATGCTGCTGGCGAATACGTACAGCAGCGTTTTCTGGCCCATGATGCAACTCCCGGCAATGACCGTCGTAAATACCGCCAATGCTTTGAATACGTGCGCGCGTGCAGGTGCAGTAATAACTTAACCCTTGCTCATGTAACCATGCGAGTGCTTCGCGATAGGCGTTGTGACGTTGCGATTGCCAGAGAACATCGCCGTCCCAGTGTAAACCGTAATGTTCCAGCTGGCGCAGGATGGTCTCTGCGGCACCGGGAACTTCACGAGGCGGATCGATATCTTCAATGCGAACAAGCCAGCGACCTTGCCGGGCGCGAGCCTGTAGAAAGCTTCCAAGCGCGGCAATCAGAGAGCCAAAATGAAGCTCGCCGGAAGGAGAGGGGGCAAAGCGGCCAATATAGTGTGTGTCTGTCATCTCGTTGAACAAAAAATAAGGCGGGAGCATTTCCCGCCTGTGGTAAACGTGATGGAACGGCTGTAATTAGCCAGCCATTTGTTTTTCGCGAATTTCAGCCAGCGTTTTGCAGTCGATGCACAGATCGGCTGTCGGGCGCGCTTCCAGACGACGAATACCAATTTCAACACCGCAGGACTCGCAGTAGCCGAAATCTTCGTCTTCCACTTTTTTCAGCGTTTTCTCGATCTTTTTGATCAGCTTACGCTCGCGATCGCGGTTACGCAGTTCGAGGCTGAACTCTTCTTCCTGGGCTGCACGGTCTACCGGATCCGGGAAGTTGGCTGCTTCATCCTGCATATGTGTAACGGTGCGATCGACTTCATCCCTGAGTTGATTACGCCATGCTTCCAGAATACGACGGAAGTGCGCCAGCTGGGCTTCGTTCATATACTCTTCGCCCGGCTTCTCCTGATATGGCTCCACCCCAGCGATGGCGAGAATACTCAGGGACGATGTTTTACGGTTTTGCCCTTCTTGCATGTTGCTTCTCCTTAACACGCACTATCGATCCCCATGTTCGGGGGAAAAATGAGGCCGCTATAAATAGCAGAAGCTTTTCCGGATAGCAATTATCTAAACGTAACACTTGACAACTGTGTGAGGAAAAGCGTATTTGCGCACGCGACCAGAATGTAAATTAACCAGTTACTTACTCTACTACAATGTAACCGGCAGTGATTTTTTAAGAGCCATGCCTTCAGCAGAAAGTTCTGCTTTGTAAGCCAGAATTTCTACCCCCCTCTGTTGAGCTTCTGACAATAGTTGCGCGTATTTTTCATCGATGTGGCGCGCGGGTGAAAACCGTGTAATGGCTGAATGCAGCACGGCGAAAAAGATAACCGCACGCTGGCCTTCAGCCGCTACGCTCATCAACTCCCGAAGGTGTTTCTGACCTCGTTCAGTGACCGCATCGGGAAAATATCCCTGTTCGTTCTCCGCTAACGTAACCGATTTCACTTCAATATAGCAGTCTGGACGCGAATCCGCCTGCAACATGAAGTCAATACGGCTGCGTTCGGCGCCGTATTTTACTTCGCTTTTCAGAGAGCTATATCCTGACAGTTCTGAAATGGATTCATTAAGGATAGCCTCTTTCGTCAACCTGTTAGCCCAAAGTGTATTGACGCAAATAAATGCGCCGCTTTGGCTTTGGGTTAACTCCCAGGTGTGTGGGTATTTCCGTTTGGTGTTGTCTGAAGTCGAATACCAGACGGTATCGCCAGGCGTTGCACATCCGGTCATCGCACCCGTATTCGGGCAGTGTAGCGTTAATTCGCAACCATCGGGTGTGATCACATCGGCTAAAAAGCGTTTGTAACGCTGAATTAGCGTCGCGCGCTGTAGAGGGGGAGAAAATTCCATTGCGACAATCCTTGTTATTGCGTTAGCGCCCAGCGTTTTAGCGGCGTGTAGCGTGTGCGCCCACGGGCAAACGAGGAGGCGTAAAGGGTGAACTCCGTCACCGTATACGACCAGTTAAAGCCTGGCGGCGGGATTGTCACCGCCTCGCTGGCGTCGCGCAATAAGGTAATATGTGGATGAAACGGACGATTGCTTTGAAAACAACCGCTGCGTGCAGCTTGTGAACGAAGCATATTCGCCAGCTGGATTAAGCCGCGTGGTGGCTGACGCATCCCTAACCACACCACACGCGAACGCAGCCACTGACCGGCGTCATCAAGCGTGAGTGTGAAACCGGGCTGACGAATCCGTCCGGCTAAAAGAGAAAGCGCCTTCTCTTTCTCTGCGCTCACTTCGCCTAAAAATGCCAGTGTCAGATGTAAATTATCGGCGGCGACCGGACGTCCCGCGTCTGGTGGGAACTGTGCGGCGCGCCAGTGGATAATCTGTTCGCGGATTTCTGCAGGTAAGTCGATAGCAAAGAACAGCCGTTGCGGTTCAGACATGTGAGGTACTCGGTTATGCATTACCGCGATGCTACAATGTGGCACGAAGAATGTTAACCCTCTGGAGCGTTTTGTGTCGTCGTTGCCCGTTGCTGCCGTCTTACCTGAGTTACTTGCTGCCCTCGATGGTGCACCGCAGGTGTTATTAAGTGCGCCGACCGGGGCCGGGAAATCAACCTGGCTGCCGCTGCAACTGCTGGCGCATCCCGGCATTAACGGAAAAATTATCCTGCTGGAGCCGCGTCGTCTGGCGGCGCGTAACGTTGCGCAACGACTGGCGGAACTGCTTAACGAAAAAACAGGTGATACGGTAGGCTACCGGATGCGCGCGCAAAACTGTGTCGGGCCAAATACACGCCTGGAAGTAGTTACCGAAGGCGTGTTGACGCGCATGATCCAGCGTGACCCTGAACTGAGCGGCGTTGGATTGGTGATCCTCGATGAGTTTCATGAGCGCAGCTTGCAGGCGGATCTGGCGTTGGCGCTGTTACTCGATGTGCAACAGGGTCTGCGTGACGACCTTAAACAACTGATTATGTCGGCTACGCTGGACAATGACCGCTTGCAGCAGATGCTGCCAGAAGCGCCCGTCGTCATCTCAGAAGGGCGCTCATTTCCGGTTGAACGCCGATATTTACCGCTGCTCGCTCATCAGCGTTTTGATGAAGCCGTGGCGGTTGCCACCGCCGAATTGCTGCATCAGGAAAGCGGCTCATTACTGTTATTTTTACCTGGTGTCGGAGAAATTCAGCGCGTTCAGGAACAACTGGCTTCGCGCATCGGTAGTGATGTGTTGCTCTGCCCGCTGTATGGCGCGTTGTCGCTGAACGATCAGCGAAAAGCGATCCTTCCGGCACCAGAAGGGATGCGCAAAGTGGTGCTGGCAACCAATATTGCTGAAACCAGTTTAACCATCGAAGGTATTCGTCTGGTGGTGGATTGTGCTCAGGAACGTGTGGCGCGCTTTGATCCGCGCACGGGGCTAACGCGGCTGATTACCCAACGCATTAGCCAGGCATCAATGACGCAACGCGCCGGGCGTGCCGGACGTCTGGAGCCGGGGATCTGTTTACATTTAATCGCCAAAGAACAAGCAGAACGCGCCTCCGCGCAAAGTGAACCGGAAATCTTACAAAGCGATCTCTCCGGTTTGCTGATGGAATTACTGCAATGGGGATGCAGCGATCCGACGCAGATGAGCTGGCTGGATCAACCGCCAGCCGTGAATTTACAGGCCGCGAAACGCCTGTTGCGGATGCTGGGGGCGATGGACGGTGAACGGCTAAGCACGAAAGGGCAGAAAATGGCGACGCTGGGTAACGATCCGCGTTTAGCGGCAATGCTGGTGAGCGCAAAGAGCGACGACGAAGCTGCTACCGCTGCAAAAATTGCCGCTATTCTCGAAGAGCCACCACGGATGGGCAATATCGATCTGGGCGTGGCGTTTTCGCGCAATCAACCTGCCTGGCAGCAACGTAGCCAGCAACTGTTAAAGCGCTTAAACGTACGCGGCGGTGAGGCAGACAGTTCGCTTATCGCACCGTTACTTGCCGGAGCGTTTGCCGATCGCATCGCTCGCCGCCGTGGGCAAGAGGGGCGCTATCAACTGGCAAACGGCATGGGGGCAATGCTCGATGCCGATGATGCGCTCAGCCGCCACGAATGGTTGATCGCACCGTTATTATTGCAGGGTAGCGCCTCGCCGGATGCGCGGATTTTACTGGCGCTACCGGTCGATATCGATGAATTAGTGCAACGCTGTCCGCAGTTGGTACAGCAGTCTGACACTGTGGAGTGGGATGATGCGCAAGGTACGCTGAAAGCCTGGCGTCGGTTGCAAATTGGTCAACTGACGGTGAAAGTGCAGCCGCTGGCTAAACCCTCGGAAGACGAGTTGCATCAGGCGATGCTTAACGGCATTCGTGATAAAGGTTTAAGCGTGCTCAACTGGACGGCGGAAGCGGAACAGCTACGCTTGCGTTTGTTATGCGCCGCAAAGTGGTTGCCGGAATATGACTGGCCAGCGGTTGATGATGAAAGTTTGTTGGCGACGCTGGAAACGTGGCTCCTGCCGCATATGACAGGCGTACATTCGCTACGCGGCCTGAAATCACTCGATATTTATCAGGCGCTACGCGGATTACTTGATTGGGGGATGCAGCAACGTCTGGATAGTGAATTGCCTGCGCATTACACTGTGCCGACGGGAAGCCGGATCGCCATTCGTTACCATGAAGATAACCCGCCCGCGCTGGCGGTGAGAATGCAGGAGATGTTTGGCGAGGCCACCAATCCGACGATCGCCCAGGGGCGCGTGCCGCTGGTGCTGGAGTTGCTTTCCCCTGCCCAAAGGCCGCTGCAAATCACACGAGATTTGAGCGCCTTCTGGAAAGGAGCGTATCGCGAGGTGCAAAAAGAAATGAAAGGGCGTTATCCCAAACACGTCTGGCCGGATGATCCGGCAAATACCGCACCGACGCGACGGACGAAAAAGTATTCATGAAGACCAAAGTAAATTTGAGAGATATCTTCTTCTGTCTTGTTACAGAAGAACAGAAAATCGGGCTTTTGCGCCTGAATATTGCGGAGAAAAAGCATGGCCGGGAATGACCGCGAGCCAATTGGACGCAAAGGGAAACCGACGCGTCCGGTCAAACAAAAGGTAAGCCGTCGTCGTTACGAAGATGACGATGATTACGACGATTATGATGACTATGAGGATGAAGAACCGATGCCGCGCAAAGGTAAGGGCAAAGGCAAAGGGCGTAAGCCTCGTGGCAAACGCGGCTGGCTATGGCTGCTGCTAAAACTGGCTATCGTTTTTGCCGTGCTGATCGCCATTTACGGTGTTTATCTCGATCAAAAAATTCGTAGCCGTATTGATGGCAAAGTCTGGCAATTGCCTGCGGCTGTTTATGGCCGAATGGTCAACCTTGAGCCAGACATGACCATCAGCAAAAACGAGATGGTGAAGCTGCTGGAAGCGACCCAGTATCGTCAGGTGTCGAAAATGACCCGTCCTGGCGAATTTACCGTGCAGGCCAACAGCATTGAGATGATCCGCCGTCCGTTTGATTTCCCGGACAGTAAAGAAGGGCAGGTGCGTGCGCGTCTGACCTTTGATGGCGATCACCTGTCGACGATCGTCAATATGGAGAACAACCGTCAGTTTGGTTTCTTCCGTCTTGATCCGCGTCTGATCACCATGATCTCTTCGCCAAACGGTGAGCAGCGTTTGTTTGTGCCGCGCAGTGGTTTCCCGGATTTGCTGGTGGATACTTTGCTGGCGACAGAAGACCGTCATTTCTACGAGCATGATGGGATCAGTCTCTACTCCATCGGACGTGCGGTGCTGGCAAACCTGACCGCCGGACGCACGGTACAGGGGGCGAGTACGCTGACGCAACAGTTGGTGAAAAACCTGTTCCTCTCCAGCGAACGTTCTTACTGGCGTAAAGCGAACGAAGCCTACATGGCGCTGATCATGGATGCGCGTTACAGCAAAGACCGCATTCTTGAGCTGTATATGAACGAGGTGTATCTCGGTCAGAGCGGCGACAACGAAATACGCGGTTTCCCGCTGGCGAGCTTGTATTACTTTGGTCGCCCGGTAGAAGAATTGAGCCTCGACCAGCAGGCGCTGTTGGTGGGTATGGTGAAAGGGGCGTCCATCTACAACCCGTGGCGTAACCCGAAACTGGCGCTGGAGCGACGTAACCTGGTACTGCGTCTGCTGCAACAGCAACAGATTATTGATCAAGAACTCTATGACATGTTAAGTGCACGTCCGCTGGGCGTTCAGCCGCGCGGCGGGGTAATCTCTCCACAGCCAGCCTTTATGCAACTGGTGCGTCAGGAGCTGCAGGCGAAATTAGGCGATAAGGTAAAAGATCTCTCCGGCGTGAAGATCTTCACTACCTTTGACTCGGTGGCTCAGGACGCGGCGGAAAAAGCCGCCGTGGAGGGTATTCCGGCGCTGAAGAAACAGCGAAAGCTGAGCGATCTGGAAACGGCAATCGTGGTTGTCGACCGCTTTAGCGGTGAAGTTCGCGCGATGGTTGGTGGTTCTGAGCCGCAGTTTGCGGGTTACAACCGTGCGATGCAGGCGCGTCGTTCTATTGGTTCTCTTGCAAAACCAGCGACTTATCTGACGGCCTTAAGCCAGCCGAAAATCTATCGCCTGAACACGTGGATTGCCGATGCGCCAATCGCGCTGCGTCAGCCGAATGGCCAGGTCTGGTCACCGCAGAACGATGACCGTCGTTATAGCGAAAGTGGCAGAGTGATGCTGGTGGATGCGTTGACACGTTCGATGAACGTGCCGACGGTGAATCTGGGGATGGCGCTGGGTCTGCCTGCGGTTACGGATACCTGGATTAAACTGGGCGTACCGAAAGATCAGCTGCATCCGGTTCCGGCAATGCTGCTGGGGGCGTTGAACTTAACGCCAATTGAAGTGGCGCAGGCGTTCCAGACCATCGCTAGTGGTGGTAACCGAGCACCGCTTTCTGCGCTGCGTTCGGTAATCGCGGAAGATGGCAAGGTACTGTATCAGAGCTTCCCGCAGGCGGAACGCGCTGTTCCGGCTCAGGCGGCGTATCTGACACTATGGACCATGCAGCAGGTGGTACAACGCGGTACGGGACGTCAGCTTGGGGCGAAATATCCAAATCTGCATCTGGCAGGGAAAACGGGTACTACCAACAACAACGTAGATACCTGGTTTGCGGGCATTGACGGCAGCACGGTGACTATCACTTGGGTAGGCCGTGATAACAACCAGCCGACCAAACTGTATGGAGCCAGCGGGGCAATGTCGATTTATCAGCGTTATCTGGCTAACCAGACGCCAACACCGCTGAATCTTGTTCCGCCAGAAGACATTGCAGATATGGGCGTGGACTATGACGGCAACTTTGTTTGCAGCGGTGGCATGCGTGTCTTACCGGTCTGGACCAGCGATCCGCAATCGCTGTGCCAGCAGAGTGAGATGCAGCAGCAACCGTCAGGCAATCCGTTTGATCAGTCTTCTCAGCCGCAGCAACAGCCGCAACAGCAACCTGCTCAGCAAGAGCAGAAAGACAGTGACGGCGTAGCAGGTTGGATCAAGGATATGTTTGGTAGTAATTAACGTCTAAGCGTGACATACCGGATGGCGAGTCGCCATCCGGTAAAATAACATCCTACCCAAAGTATTAACCCTTTCTTTTCATCTGATTGTTTATTAACCCCTCAGGAATGCTCAGATTGCGTACCGCTTGCGAACCCGCCAGCGTTTCGAATATTATCTCATCTTTATAATAATCATTCTCGTTTACGTTATCATTCACTTTACATCAGAGATATACCAATGGCGCGTTCCAAAACTGCTCAGCCAAAACACTCACTGCGTAAAATTGCAGTTGTAGTAGCCACAGCGGTTAGCGGCATGTCTGTTTACGCACAGGCAGCGGTTGAACCGAAAGAAGACACTATCACCGTTACCGCTGCACCAGCGCCGCAAGAAAGCGCATGGGGGCCAGCTGCAACTATTGCGGCGCGACAGTCCGCTACCGGCACCAAAACCGATACACCGATTCAAAAAGTGCCGCAGTCAATTTCTGTTGTCACTGCCGAAGAAATGGCGCTGCATCAGCCTAAGTCAGTAAAAGAAGCGCTTAGCTATACGCCGGGCGTTTCGGTCGGTACGCGTGGTGCATCAAACACTTATGATCATTTGATTATTCGTGGTTTTGCAGCAGAAGGCCAAAGCCAGAATAACTATCTGAATGGCCTGAAGTTGCAGGGCAACTTCTATAACGATGCGGTCATTGACCCGTATATGCTGGAACGCGCTGAAATTATGCGTGGCCCGGTTTCAGTGCTTTACGGTAAAAGCAGTCCTGGCGGCCTGTTGAATATGGTCAGCAAGCGTCCGACTACTGAACCGCTGAAAGAAATCCAATTTAAAGCGGGCACAGACAGCCTGTTCCAGACCGGTTTTGACTTTAGCGATGCGCTGGATGATGACGGCGTTTACTCTTATCGTCTGACCGGACTGGCGCGCTCTGCCAATGCCCAGCAGAAAGGGTCAGAAGAGCAGCGTTATGCCATTGCGCCAGCGTTTACCTGGCGTCCGGACGATAAAACCAATTTCACTTTCCTCTCTTACTTCCAGAATGAACCGGAAACCGGTTATTACGGCTGGCTGCCGAAAGAGGGGACCGTTGAGCCGCTGCCAAACGGTAAACGTCTGCCGACGGACTTTAACGAAGGAGCGAAGAACAACACCTATTCTCGTAATGAGAAGATGGTGGGTTATAGCTTCGACCACGAGTTTAATGACACCTTTACGGTGCGTCAGAACCTGCGCTTTGCTGAAAACAAAACTTCGCAAAACAGCGTTTATGGTTACGGCGTCTGCTCCGATCCGGCGAATGCTTACAGCAAACAGTGTGCCGCTTTAGCGCCAGCCGATAAAGGTCACTACCTGGCACGTAAATACGTCGTTGATGATGAGAAGCTGCAAAACTTCTCCGTTGATACCCAGTTGCAGAGCAAGTTTGCCACTGGCGATATCGACCACACTCTGCTGACCGGTGTCGACTTTATGCGTATGCGTAATGACATCAACGCCTGGTTTGGTTACGACGACTCCGTACCGCTGCTCGATCTGTACAATCCGGTGAATACCGATTTCGACTTCAATGCGAAAGATCCGGCAAACTCCGGTCCTTACCGCATTTTGAATAAGCAGAAACAAACGGGTGTTTATGTTCAGGATCAGGCGCAGTGGGATAAAGTGCTGGTCACCCTGGGCGGTCGTTATGACTGGGCGGATCAAGAGTCTCATAACCGCGTTGAAGGGACGACCGATAAACGTGATGACAAACAGTTTACCTGGCGTGGTGGTGTTAACTACCTGTTTGATAATGGTGTAACACCTTACTTCAGCTATAGCGAATCGTTTGAACCTTCTTCACAAGTTGGGAAGGATGGTAATATTTTTGCGCCGTCTAAAGGTAAGCAGTATGAGGTCGGCGTGAAATATGTACCGGAAGATCGCCCAATTGTGGTTACTGGTGCTGTGTATAATCTCACTAAAACCAACAACCTGATGGCGGACCCTGAGGGTTCCTTCTTCTCGGTTGAAGGTGGCGAGATCCGCGCTCGTGGCGTAGAAATCGAAGCGAAAGCGGCGCTGTCGGCGAGTGTTAACGTAGTAGGTTCTTATACTTACACCGATGCGGAATACACCACCGACACTACCTATAAAGGCAATACGCCTGCACAGGTGCCAAAACACATGGCTTCGCTGTGGGCTGACTATACCTTCTTTGACGGTCCGCTTTCTGGCCTGACGCTGGGCACCGGTGGTCGTTATACTGGCTCCAGCTATGGTGATCCGGCTAACTCCTTTAAAGTGGGAAGTTATACGGTCGTGGATGCGTTAGTGCGTTATGATCTGGCGCGGGTCGGCATGGCGGGCTCCAACGTGGCGCTGCATGTTAACAACCTGTTCGATCGTGAATACGTCGCCAGCTGCTTTAACACCTATGGCTGCTTCTGGGGCGCAGAACGTCAGGTCGTTGCAACCGCAACCTTCCGTTTCTAATTTCTCTTTTGGGGCACGGATTTCCGTGCCCGTTTCACAAGTTGGCTGTTATGCAGGAATACACGAATCATTCCGATACCACTTTTGCACTGCGTAATATCTCCTTTCGTGTGCCCGGGCGCACGCTTTTGCATCCGCTGTCGTTAACCTTTCCTGCCGGGAAAGTGACCGGTCTGATTGGTCACAACGGTTCTGGTAAATCCACTCTGCTCAAAATGCTTGGCCGTCACCAACCGCCGTCGGAAGGGGAGATTCTTCTTGATGCCCAGCCGCTGGAAAGCTGGAGCAGCAAAGCGTTTGCCCGCAAGGTGGCTTATTTGCCGCAGCAACTTCCCCCGGCTGAAGGGATGACGGTGCGTGAACTGGTGGCGATTGGTCGTTACCCGTGGCATGGCGCGCTGGGACGCTTTGGCGTGGCAGATCGCGAAAAGGTCGAAGAGGCTATCTCGCTGGTTGGCTTAAAACCGCTGGCGCATCGGCTGGTCGATAGCCTCTCTGGCGGCGAACGTCAACGGGCGTGGATCGCCATGCTGGTGGCGCAGGATAGCCGTTGTCTGTTGCTCGACGAACCGACCTCGGCGCTGGATATCGCCCACCAGGTTGATGTGCTGGCGCTGGTGCATCGTTTAAGTCAGGAGCGTGGCCTGACGGTCATTGCCGTGCTGCACGATATCAATATGGCTGCGCGTTACTGTGATTATCTGGTCGCCCTGCGCGGCGGTGAAATGATTGCTCAGGGAACGCCTGCGGAAATTATGCGCGGCGAAACCCTCGAAATGATTTATGGCATCCCGATGGGTATTTTGCCGCATCCGGCGGGTGCTGCACCTGTGAGTTTTGTTTATTGATGAGCGGCTTACCTCTTATTTCGCGCCGTCGACTGTTAACGGCGATGGCGCTTTCTCCGTTGTTATGGCAGATGAATACCGCCCGCGCGGCGGCTATTGATCCCAATCGTATTGTGGCGCTGGAGTGGTTGCCGGTGGAATTACTGCTGGCGCTCGGCATCGTACCTTACGGCGTGGCGGATACCATCAACTATCGCCTGTGGGTCAGCGAACCGCCATTACCTGAATCGGTGATTGACGTCGGTTTGCGGACAGAACCTAACCTTGAACTGCTGACCGAAATGAAGCCGTCGTTTATGGTCTGGTCGGCAGGGTATGGCCCTTCACCAGAAATGCTGGCACGCATTGCGCCTGGGCGCGGATTTAACTTCAGCGACGGCAAACAGCCGCTGGCGATGGCGCGTAAGTCACTGACGGAAATGGCAGATTTACTTAACCTGCAAAGCGCAGCGGAAACGCATTTAGCGCACTATGAAGACTTTATCCGCAGCATGAAACCCCGCTTTGTGAAGCGTGGTGCGCGCCCGTTATTGCTGACGACACTTATCGATCCGCGCCATATGCTGGTCTTCGGCCCGAACAGCCTGTTCCAGGAAATTCTCGATGAGTACGGCATCCCAAATGCCTGGCAAGGAGAAACCAACTTCTGGGGCAGTACTGCCGTCAGTATCGATCGTCTGGCAGCGTATAAGGACGTTGATGTGCTCTGTTTTGATCACGACAACAGCAGAGACATGGACGCACTAATGGCAACCCCGCTGTGGCAGGCCATGCCGTTTGTCCGTGCCGGACGCTTTCAGCGCGTCCCCGCAGTCTGGTTTTATGGTGCGACGCTCTCGGCAATGCATTTTGTGCGTATTCTGGATAATGCTATTGGAGGTAAAGCGTGAGTAAACGTATTGCGCTTTTCCCGGCGTTATTGCTGGCGCTGCTGGTGATTGCCGCAGCGATGCTAACCTGGATGAACTTCTCGCAGGCGCTGCCGCGTAGCCAGTGGGTGCAGGCCACCTGGTCGCCGGATATCGATGTCATCGAGCAGATGATTTTTCACTACAGCTTGCTGCCGCGTCTGGCGATTTCGCTGCTGGTGGGCGCGGGTCTGGGGCTGGTGGGCGTGCTATTTCAGCAAGTGCTGCGTAACCCGCTGGCGGAGCCGACGACGTTGGGCGTTGCTACAGGCGCGCAACTGGGGATTACCGTCACCACGCTCTGGGCGATCCCTGGTGCTATGGCGAGCCAGTTTGCTGCATTGGCGGGGGCTTGCGTTGTTGGCTTAATTGTCTTTGGCGTCGCGTGGGGGAAACGGCTTTCGCCGGTAACACTGATCCTCGCGGGGCTGGTGGTGAGCCTTTATTGTGGGGCAATTAATCAGCTACTGGTTATCTTCCATCACGACCAGCTGCAAAGCATGTTCCTGTGGAGTACCGGAACGCTGACGCAAACCGACTGGGGCGGCGTTGAGCGTTTATGGCCACAGCTGCTGGGCGGCGTGATGCTGACGTTACTGCTACTTCGTCCATTAACCCTGATGGGGCTTGATGATGGCGTGGCGCGTAATCTCGGGCTGGCCTTATCGCTCGCGCGTCTGGCGGCGCTGTCGCTGGCGATAGTCATCAGTGCTCTGTTGGTGAACGCGGTGGGGATTATCGGCTTTATCGGGTTGTTCGCGCCACTGCTGGCAAAAATGCTGGGGGCGCGGCGTCTGCTGCCAAGACTGCTGCTGGCGTCACTGATTGGTGCGCTGATCCTCTGGCTTTCCGATCAAATCATCCTCTGGCTGACTCGCGTGTGGATGGAAGTTTCTACCGGTTCGGTGACGGCGTTGATAGGTGCGCCGCTGTTACTGTGGCTGCTGCCGCGTTTACGCAGCATCAGTGCGCCGGATATGAAGGCCAACGATCGTGTCGCGACTGAACGCCAACATGTGCTGGCGTTTGCCCTTGCTGGCGGTGTGCTGCTGATAATTGCTGTGGTGGTGGCGCTGTCGTTTGGTCGTGATGCGCACGGCTGGACGTGGGCGAGCGGGGCGCTGCTCGATGATTTAATGCCCTGGCGCTGGCCGCGAATTATGGCGGCACTGTTTGCGGGCATCATGCTGGCAGTGGCGGGCTGTATTATTCAGCGGCTGACCGGAAACCCGATGGCAAGCCCCGAAGTGCTGGGGATTAGTTCAGGCGCGGCGTTTGGTGTGGTGTTGATGCTGTTTCTGGTGCCGGGTAATGCCTTTGGCTGGCTGTTACCCGCGGGCAGTCTCGGCGCGGCGGTGACGCTGTTGATCATTATGATCGCTGCCGGGCGCGGTGGATTTTCCCCACACCGCATGTTACTGGCGGGGATGGCCTTAAGTACTGCGTTCACCATGCTTTTGATGATGTTGCAGGCAAGTGGTGACCCGCGAATGGCGCAAGTGCTGACCTGGATTTCCGGTTCGACCTACAACGCGACCGAGGCGCAGGTCTGGCGCACCGGAATTGTGATGGTGATTTTGCTGGCGATTACCCCGCTGTGCCGCCGCTGGCTGACCATTTTACCGCTGGGAGGTGATACCGCACGAGCCGTGGGAATGGCGCTGACGCCGACGCGAATTGCGCTACTGCTGCTGGCGGCTTGCCTGACGGCGACCGCGACAATGACCATCGGGCCGTTGAGTTTTGTTGGCCTGATGGCACCGCATATCGCACGGATGATGGGCTTTCGACGGACGATGCCGCACATCGTGATTTCGGCGCTGGTAGGGGGATTGTTGCTGGTGTTCGCTGACTGGTGTGGGCGGATGGTGCTGTTTCCATTCCAGATCCCAGCGGGGCTGCTGTCGACCTTTATCGGCGCGCCGTATTTTATCTATTTGTTGAGAAAGCAGAGCCGTTAATTTTTCCATATAACGGCCCTTAACTCCTGGATGGATAAAGCTTTTACGCGGCAACGGATGCCCGATGCGACGCTGTGGCGTCTTATCGGGCCTACAAACGGTCCTGATCTGTAGGTCGGATAAGGCGTTTACGCCGCATCCGACAAACCATGCTGGATCACAACTTCGCAAACACCCGACGTGCAGCATCGATGGTGTTATTGATATCTTCCATGCTGTGCGCCACAGACATAAAGCCCGCTTCAAACGCTGACGGTGCCAGGTAAACACCTTCATCCAGCATCATATGGAAGAAACGCTTAAAGCGCTCGACGTCGCAGGCCATCACATCCTGATAGCACGTCACGGACTCGGCGTCGGTAAAGAAAATACCGAACATGCCGCCAACGTGGTTAACGACCAATGGAATTCCCGCTTCTTCTGCCGCTTCCAGCAGACCTTCTGCCAGACGTGTTGTCAGCTCATCCAGCGTCTCGTGAACGCCCGGCTGCGCGACTTCATTCAGACAGGCGAAACCGGCTGCCATCGCAATCGGGTTACCGGAAAGCGTACCCGCCTGATAGACCGGACCGGTTGGGGCCAGCGCATCCATCACATCACGACGACCCCCGAATGCGCCTACCGGCATTCCACCGCCGATGATTTTGCCCAGGCAGGTGAGGTCTGGCACCACGTCGTAATAATCCTGCGCGCCAGCCAGCGCCACGCGGAAACCGGTCATCACTTCATCGATGATCAGCAATGCGCCAAATTCGTCGCACAGTGCGCGCAGACCCGGTAGGAACTCTGGCAGCGGCGGAACACAGTTCATGTTGCCTGCTACTGGCTCGACAATAATACAGGCAATCTCTTGCGGGTATTGCTCAAACGCGGCGCGTACAGAGGCCAGATCGTTATAAGTACAGGTTAATGTATGTTTGGCGAAATCTGCCGGAACGCCCGGCGAGTTTGGCTGGCCTAAAGTGAGTGCGCCAGAACCGGCTTTTACCAGCAGACAGTCAGCGTGACCGTGGTAGCAACCTTCGAATTTAATGATTTTGTCGCGACCGGTAAAACCACGGGCCAGGCGGATGGCGCTCATCGTCGCTTCGGTGCCGGAGTTCACCATGCGCACCATATCCATCGTCGGGACCAGTTCGGTCACCAGTTGCGCCATTTTCACTTCCATTTCGGTCGGTGCGCCAAAGCTCAGACCACGTTCGGCGGCTTCAATCACGGCATTGCGGATCGCCGGATGGTTATGGCCCAGCACCATCGGCCCCCAGGAACCGACATAATCGATATAGGCTTTGCCATCAACATCGTACAGATAAGCGCCGTCCGCTTTTTCGATAAACAGTGGAGTGCCGCCCACGCCGGTAAAGGCGCGAACAGGGGAGTTCACACCGCCAGGGATCAGCTCGCGCGCTGCGCTGTATAGATTTTCAGACTTACTCATGGAGGGTTCCTGATTCGTAGAAAAAGTGAATGGCTGCTATTCTATTTTATTCATAACAAGTTAAATACTCGTCAAACGTCAGGTTGCTTCTGCTGGTGCAATCCTGATTTCGTAGAGTATAAAAGTTTTGTACATTTGAAACATTACGCTTTGCAAAGGATTTTCATGGAACGTGCGAGTAAAATGCCGTCATCTTATTTGTATGACCAATAAGTGATCATTGGATGAAAACTGATACTCCCTCTTTAGAAACACCACAGGCTGCGCGCCTGCGACGCAGACAACTGATTCGCCAACTTCTTGAGCGCGATAAAACCCCGTTAGCTATTTTGTTTATGGCTGCCGTCGTCGGCACGCTTGTCGGGCTGGCAGCGGTTGCTTTTGACAAAGGCGTCGCCTGGTTACAGAACCAACGCATGGGGGCGCTGGTCCATACGGCCGATAATTATCCGCTACTGTTAACCGTCGCTTTTCTCTGTTCGGCAGTGCTGGCGATGTTCGGCTACTTTTTGGTGCGCAAATACGCGCCGGAAGCCGGTGGCTCGGGGATCCCGGAAATTGAAGGGGCGTTGGAAGATCAACGTCCCGTTCGCTGGTGGCGTGTATTGCCGGTGAAATTCTTTGGCGGGCTTGGGACACTCGGCGGCGGCATGGTGTTGGGGCGTGAAGGGCCAACCGTGCAGATCGGCGGTAATATCGGTCGGATGGTGCTTGATATATTCCGCCTGAAAGGTGATGAAGCGCGCCATACGCTGCTGGCAACCGGTGCAGCAGCGGGTCTGGCTGCGGCCTTTAATGCGCCGCTGGCGGGTATTTTGTTTATTATCGAAGAGATGCGTCCGCAGTTTCGCTATACATTAATTTCGATTAAAGCGGTATTTATTGGCGTCATTATGTCGACCATTATGTACCGGATTTTTAATCATGAAGTTGCGCTGATTGACGTCGGTAAACTTTCTGACGCGCCGCTTAATACGCTATGGCTTTATCTGATCCTCGGTATTATTTTTGGCATTTTCGGCCCCATTTTTAATAAATGGGTGTTGGGGATGCAGGATTTACTGCACCGTGTGCACGGCGGCAATATTACTAAATGGGTGATAATGGGCGGTGCGATTGGCGGTCTGTGTGGATTGCTGGGGTTTGTGGCACCAGCAACTTCGGGCGGCGGTTTTAACCTGATTCCTATCGCCACGGCGGGGAACTTCAGCATGGGAATGCTGGTGTTTATCTTCGTCGCGCGAGTCATTACTACCTTACTTTGCTTCTCTTCCGGTGCGCCGGGCGGTATTTTTGCCCCTATGCTGGCGCTGGGTACTGTGCTGGGTACCGCTTTCGGAATGGTTGCCGTTGAGCTGTTTCCGCAATATCACCTTGAGGCGGGGACGTTTGCTATTGCCGGAATGGGGGCGTTACTGGCGGCTTCTATTCGCGCGCCGTTAACGGGGATCATTCTGGTTCTGGAGATGACCGATAACTATCAGCTCATTTTGCCAATGATTATTACCGGTCTTGGCGCAACACTATTAGCACAATTTACCGGTGGGAAACCGCTATACTCGGCGATTCTTGCACGCACGCTGGCGAAACAGGAAGCTGAGCAACTGGCGCGAAGCAAGGCCGCATCAGCCAGCGAGAATACTTGAACGAAATACCAGGGTATTAGATAATGGCGATTATTATTGGGTTAGAATTTGCCCAATTGCCGATGTCGTTTGGAGCAAAATATGAGTGATGACGTAGCACTGCCGCTGGAGTTTACCGACGCAGCAGCCAACAAAGTTAAAAGCCTGATCGCTGACGAAGATAACCCGAATCTGAAATTACGCGTGTATATCACCGGTGGCGGTTGCAGCGGCTTCCAGTATGGTTTCACCTTTGATGATCAGGTGAACGAAGGCGATATGACCATCGAAAAACAGGGCGTTGGCCTGGTGGTTGACCCGATGAGCCTGCAATATCTGGTCGGCGGTTCCGTTGACTATACCGAAGGTCTGGAAGGTTCTCGTTTCATCGTGACCAACCCGAACGCGAAAAGCACCTGCGGTTGCGGTTCTTCCTTCAGCATCTAATCTGTTGTTCATGTGCCGGATAAACTATCCGGCACATCTTCTCTCTTCAACGCCCATTCTCATCCAGCGCAAACGTCGGTAGCTTAAGATGCCAACGAATAGCCGCCAGCCGAATCAATAGCGTCACGACCATGCCCATCATACTGGCTGTTTCCAGTGGTACGGAAAATGTGTAATAAGCCGTAGCGTGGACAATACCGCCGATAATACAGGCCGTTGCGTAGATTTCTGTGCGTAAAATCATGGGGATTTCGCGGGCCAGTACATCACGAATGATCCCGCCGCCAACGCCAGTAATGACGCCCATACAAACCGCGATTAACGGACCGGCTTCCGCATTAAAGGCTTTATTCACGCCAATGCCGACAAACACCGCCAGACCAACGGCATCCAGCACCGGCAACATCCATTTCGGTAAGCGTCTTGGCTGGCGCACCAGCACGATCGTCAGCATGCTGGTCACCATTGCAACAACCAGATCGGTGGGATCTTTCACCCAAAAGACCGGGCCGTGATCCAGCGCCATGTCGCGAATTGTCCCGCCGCCTACTGCGGTAACCACGCCCAGTACCAGAACACCAAAAGGGTCCATACGCAATTTTCCGGCTAACAAAACGCCGGAGATGGCAAATACCGCTGTGCCGACTATATCCAGCCAATAGACGAGCATTGTTCAATCCCCACTGAGCACCTGAAAAGGTCAGGCGCTAATCTACCTGTGAAAGCGCATTACAGAGCTGTTGTGCAGCGAGGATAATACGTGGGCTTGCACGTTCAAACCAGTCACTCGTGAGAGGAATAACGGGAATTTTGAGCTGTTCACCCCAGTATTGTTTGATTTTAGGAATTTGGTCCGGTCCACCTGTAATGACAATCGCCTGTGGCGCGCGTGCTAACACCTGTTCGCGGCTAACTTGCGGCCAGGGAACCCGGCTGTCTTTAAAGATGTTTTCTCCGCCACAAACTTCGAGTACCTGGTTTTGAATCGACTCTTTTCCACTGGTAAATGGCGGATTAATGCCGAATTGCAGAAAAACACGTTTTTTAGGTTTATCAGCATATTGCGCTTTCAATTGTGCGTACTGGTCCAGCAGGGATTGCGCGGCTTGTTCAGCCTTGTCCGGTTGTGGGCTCCAGGGGGCCAGTTGACGTAACGCATTGGCAATTTGTTCAATGCTTGTCGCATCGACCCACATCACTTTTATTCCCAGCGAAGCTAACTGGTCAACCTGCCGCTCGGCATTACCTCCACGCCAGGCAATCACCAGATCGGGTTTAAGGGCCACAATGCGTTCGAGATTCATCCCCTGCCAGGTTGAAACCTGCTCAATCTTTTGCGCTTGTGGAGGATAGTCGGAATAGCTGCTGACCCCAACCGGCGTGATCCCGGCGGCAAAAGCGAGTTCAGTGTTGGCGGGAGAAAGCGTGATGACGCGCGGTGCGGCGTTGAGCCACAGAGGGGCGAGAAAAGACAGGGCGACCAGCGCCCTGAACAGTGACTTAGCCATGTGCCAGTTTCTGCACCAGTGACTCAACCATCAGGCTGGACTGTTTAGCAGCAACAGCCAGGAACTCATCGAAGCTAAGATGAGACTGTTGATCGGCCACGTCGGAGATGGCGCGTACTACGACAAACGGGACGTTAAAATTGTGGCAGACATGAGCGATTGCCGTCGCTTCCATCTCTACAGCAATGGCCTGCGGGAAGTTGTGGCGGATTTTCGCCAGGCCAACAGAACCGTTGATGAAAGCGTCGCCGCTGACAATCAGGCCACGTACAGCGTTAAGATTCAGTTCGGCAATGCAGGCCTCAGCGGCAGCGATCAGTTTATCGTCAGCTTTGAAGCCAGCCGGGCAGCCAGGTAACTGACCGTATTCGTAACCAAATGCCGTGACATCCGCGTCGTGATAACGTGCTTCGTCCGAGACAACGATATCGCCCACTTTCAGCGTTGGCGCCAGGCCACCGGCAGAACCGGTGTTAATAATCACATCTGGCTTGCAGTGTTCCAACAGCAGAGTGGCACCCAGCGCCGCAGCGACTTTACCGATGCCCGATTTCAGAAGCGCAACCTCGGTTCCATTCAGTTGGCCGGTATAGATTTCGCAACCGCCCAGACTGATAGTTTGACGGTTTTCGATTTTGTCACGCAGCAGCGTAACTTCTTCTTCCATTGCACCAATGATGCCGATTTTCATAGATTTACTCGCGATAAGCCCGATTTGAAGGCATAGTTTACCATGCGCTTACGGGGAAGCGTATTTCTCACGCGGGAGAGGACATGGCACAGATTGATTTCCGAAAAAAAATAAACTGGCATCGTCGTTACCGTTCACCGCAGGGCGTTAAAACCGAACATGAGATCCTGCGAATCTTCGAGAGCGATCGCGGGCGTATCATCAACTCTCCGGCAATTCGTCGTCTGCAACAAAAGACCCAGGTTTTTCCACTGGAGCGCAATGCCGCCGTGCGCACGCGTCTTACCCACTCGATGGAAGTCCAGCAGGTGGGGCGCTACATCGCCAAAGAAATTTTAAGCCGTCTGAAAGAGCTTAAATTGCTGGAAGCATACGGCCTGGATGAACTGACCGGCCCTTTTGAAAGCATTGTTGAGATGTCATGCCTGATGCACGATATCGGCAATCCGCCGTTTGGTCATTTTGGCGAAGCGGCGATAAATGACTGGTTTCGCCAGCGTTTGCAACCGGAAGATGCCGAAAGCCAGCCTCTGACTGACGATCGCTGCAGCGTGGCAGCACTACGTTTACGGGACGGGGAAGAACCGCTTAACGAGCTGCGGCGCAAAATACGTCAGGACTTATGTCATTTTGAGGGGAATGCACAAGGTATTCGTCTGGTGCATACATTGATGCGGATGAATCTCACCTGGGCACAGGTTGGCGGTATTTTAAAATATACCCGTCCGGCGTGGTGGCGTGGCGAAACGCCTGAGACGCATCACTATTTAATGAAAAAACCAGGCTATTATCTTTCTGAAGAAGCCTATATTGCCCGGTTGCGTAAAGAACTTAAATTGGCGCTTTACAGTCGTTTTCCATTAACGTGGATTATGGAAGCTGCCGACGACATCTCCTATTGTGTGGCAGATCTTGAAGATGCGGTAGAGAAAAGAATATTTACCGTTGAGCAGCTTTATCATCATTTGCACGAAGCGTGGGGCCAGCATGAGAAAGGTTCGCTCTTTTCGCTGGTGGTTGAAAATGCCTGGGAAAAATCACGCTCAAATAGTTTAAGCCGCAGTACGGAAGATCAGTTTTTTATGTATTTACGGGTAAACACCCTAAATAAACTGGTACCCTACGCGGCACAACGATTTATTGATAATCTGCCTGCGATTTTCGCCGGAACGTTTAATCATGCATTATTGGAAGATGCCAGCGAATGCAGCGATCTTCTAAAGCTATATAAAAATGTCGCTGTAAAACATGTGTTTAGCCATCCAGATGTCGAGCAGCTTGAATTGCAGGGCTATCGGGTCATTAGCGGATTATTAGAGATTTATCGCCCTTTATTAAGCCTGTCGTTATCAGACTTTACTGAACTGGTAGAAAAAGAACGGGTGAAACGTTTCCCTATTGAATCGCGCTTATTCCACAAACTCTCGACGCGCCATCGGCTGGCCTATGTCGAGGCTGTCAGTAAATTACCGTCAGATTCTCCTGAGTTTCCGCTATGGGAATATTATTACCGTTGCCGCCTGCTGCAGGATTATATCAGCGGTATGACCGACCTCTATGCCTGGGATGAATACCGACGTCTGATGGCCGTAGAACAATAACCAGGCTTTTGTAAAGACGAACAATAAATTTTTACCTTTTGCAGAAACTTTAGTTCGGAACTTCGCGCTATAAAACGAATCTGAAGAACACAGCAATTTTGCGTTATCTGTTAATCGAGACTGAAATACATGAAAAAAACCACATTAGCACTGAGTGCACTGGCTCTGAGTTTAGGTTTGGCGTTATCTCCGCTCTCTGCAACGGCGGCTGAGACTTCTTCAGCAACGACAGCCCAGCAGATGCCAAGCCTTGCACCGATGCTCGAAAAGGTGATGCCTTCAGTGGTCAGCATTAACGTAGAAGGTAGCACAACCGTTAATACGCCGCGTATGCCGCGTAATTTCCAGCAGTTCTTCGGTGATGATTCTCCGTTCTGCCAGGAAGGTTCTCCGTTCCAGAGCTCTCCGTTCTGCCAGGGGGGCCAGGGCGGTAATGGCGGCGGCCAGCAACAGAAATTCATGGCGCTGGGTTCCGGCGTCATCATTGATGCCGATAAAGGCTATGTCGTCACCAACAACCACGTTGTTGATAACGCGACGGTGATTAAAGTCCAGCTGAGCGATGGTCGTAAGTTCGACGCGAAGATGGTTGGCAAAGATCCGCGCTCTGATATCGCGCTGATCCAGATCCAGAACCCGAAAAATCTGACCGCAATTAAGATGGCGGATTCTGATGCACTGCGCGTGGGTGATTACACCGTAGCAATTGGTAACCCGTTTGGTCTGGGCGAGACGGTAACTTCCGGGATTGTCTCTGCGCTGGGGCGTAGCGGTCTGAATGCCGAAAACTATGAAAACTTCATCCAGACCGATGCTGCGATCAACCGTGGTAACTCCGGTGGTGCGCTGGTTAACCTGAACGGCGAACTGATCGGTATCAACACCGCGATCCTCGCACCGGACGGCGGCAACATCGGTATCGGTTTTGCTATCCCGAGCAACATGGTGAAAAACCTGACCTCGCAGATGGTGGAATACGGCCAGGTGAAACGCGGTGAGCTGGGTATTATGGGGACTGAGCTGAACTCCGATCTGGCGAAAGCGATGAAAGTTGACGCCCAGCGCGGTGCTTTCGTAAGCCAGGTTCTGCCGAACTCTTCTGCCGCGAAAGCAGGCATTAAAGCGGGTGATGTGATCACCTCACTGAACGGTAAGCCAATCAGCAGCTTTGCCGCACTGCGTGCTCAGGTGGGCACTATGCCGGTAGGCAGCAAACTGACCCTGGGCTTACTGCGCGACGGGAAGCAGGTTAACGTGAACCTGGAACTGCAGCAGAGCAGCCAGAATCAGGTTGATTCCAGCACCATCTTCAACGGCATTGAAGGCGCTGAGATGAGCAACAAAGGCAAAGATCAGGGCGTGGTGGTGAACAACGTGAAAACGGGCACTCCAGCTGCGCAGATCGGCCTGAAGAAAGGTGATGTGATTATTGGTGCGAACCAGCAGGCAGTGAAAAACATCGCTGAACTGCGTAAAGTTCTCGACAGCAAACCGTCTGTGCTGGCACTGAATATTCAGCGCGGCGACAGCACCATCTATCTGTTAATGCAGTAATCTTCCTCAACCCCTTCCTGAAAACGGGAAGGGGTTCTCCTTACAATCTGTGAACTTCACCACAACTCCATACATCTTCCTCATCCTTTGGGCATTTGCACAATGCCGTACGTTACGTACTTCCTTATGCTAAGCCGTGCATAACGGAGGACTTATGGCTGGCTGGCATCTTGATACCAAAATGGCGCAGGATATCGTGGCGCGCACCATGCGCATCATTGATACCAATATTAACGTAATGGATGCCCGCGGGCGTATTATCGGCAGCGGCGATCGTGAGCGTATTGGTGAATTGCACGAAGGTGCATTGCTGGTACTTTCACAGGGACGAGTCGTCGATATCGATGACGCGGTGGCACGTCATCTGCACGGTGTGCGGCAGGGGATTAATCTACCATTACGGCTGGAAGGTGAAATTGTCGGCGTAATCGGCCTGACTGGTGAACCAGAGAATCTGCGTAAATATGGCGAACTGGTCTGCATGACGGCTGAAATGATGCTGGAACAGTCGCGGTTGATGCATCTGTTGGCGCAGGATAGCCGTTTGCGGGAAGAGTTGGTGATGAACCTGATTCAGGCGGAGGAGAATACTCCCGCACTCACTGAATGGGCGCAACGGTTGGGGATCGATCTCAATCAACCGCGAGTGGTGGCTATTGTTGAGGTCGATAGCGGTCAACTTGGCGTGGATAGCGCAATGGCGGAGTTACAGCAACTGCAAAACGCGCTGACTACGCCCGAGCGTAATAATCTGGTGGCGATTGTTTCACTGACCGAAATGGTGGTGTTGAAACCGGCGTTGAATTCGTTTGGGCGCTGGGATGCAGAAGATCATCGTAAGCGAGTTGAACAACTGATTGCCCGCATGAAAGAGTATGGTCAGCTACGTTTTCGCGTTTCGCTGGGTAACTATTTTACCGGACCAGGCAGTATTGCCCGCTCTTATCGTACGGCGAAAACGACGATGGTGGTGGGTAAACAGCGGATGCCCGAAAGTCGCTGCTATTTTTATCAGGATTTGATGTTGCCTGTGTTGCTAGACAGTTTGCGTGGCGACTGGCAGGCCAACGAACTGGCGCGACCGCTGGCGCGGCTGAAAGCGATGGACAATAACGGCTTGCTGCGGCGAACGCTGGCGGCGTGGTTTCGCCACAATGTGCAACCGCTGGCAACGTCAAAGGCGTTGTTTATTCATCGTAATACTCTTGAGTATCGGCTTAATCGTATATCGGAACTGACCGGGCTTGATTTGGGCAATTTTGATGACAGGTTGCTGCTGTATGTGGCGCTGCAACTAGATGAAGAGCGGTAGGTCGATTACAAAATTACAGCCGGGTGAGACTTTACCCGGCCCACAGAATGACATTATTTACGCGTCAGTTTTTCCAGATCGGCTTCAATCTCGCTGATTTTGTTAGTGACGACTGATTCCAGGTGACGTAAATCGTCGAGGATCTTACGCTTAAGATCGACCTCGCTGCGGTCACGCTGGCAGATTTGATCAAGTTCATCAATGATATACCGCAGGTTCGGGCTGATTTCCTGTACTTCTTTATAACCTTGACCCACACCATCAGCGACGACCGTTTTGCGCTGACGTGGATATTTAAATTTCACGCTCTTGGCGAAAAACTCGCCTTTGTCTTTCTGGAAATAGATTTTCAGAATATCGTTGTTGGCTTCCTGCCGGAGGCTGTAACGATCAATTTCTTCAGGATTGGTAATACCCAGACTTTTCAGATTGTCGTACATAGCGTTACCTCAAAATGAGTCAGTAAATTGTGCTTATTTTAGCATTTGGCCTGGCCCGCCCGGCTCGACTGTGATCGCAGAAAGCCTTTTTCTTCCAGACTTCTATCATGGCGTAAAAATCAAAAAATTACCTGCTTTATTCTGGCGATATTCCATGGGATGGATTAGCACATTTATCTTTGTTTTGCGAATTACATGACAGTCCGAAACAAGATGAAAAAGTATTTAAAAAAGGGGAAGAAGAATGAGTAGGACGAATTATTCTGAACCAGAAAGCAATCGGGCAGCGTCGTGCTGCCCGTGTACATACTTTTAGTCAATGGTACGCAGCAGTTCGTTAATACCAACTTTGCCGCGAGTTTTCGCGTCAACTTTCTTAACGATAACCGCACAGTAGAGGCTGTATTTGCCATCTTTCGACGGCAGATTACCTGACACAACCACAGACCCCGCCGGAACGCGACCGTAGTGGATTTCGCCGGTTTCACGGTCGTAAATACGGGTGCTCTGACCAATGTATACGCCCATAGAGATGACGGAACCTTCTTCGACAATCACCCCTTCAACCACTTCAGAGCGTGCGCCGATGAAGCAGTTATCTTCAATAATGGTCGGGTTAGCCTGCAGCGGCTCCAGCACGCCGCCGATACCCACGCCACCGGAAAGGTGGACGTTTTTACCAATCTGCGCACAGGAACCGACGGTCGCCCAGGTATCAACCATGGTGCCTTCATCAACATATGCGCCGATGTTGACGTAAGACGGCATCAGCACGGTGTTACGGGCAATGAACGCGCCCTGACGCACTGCCGCTGGTGGCACGACGCGGAAGCCTTCTTTCTGGAAACGTGCTTCATCGTAGTTAGCGAATTTCATCGGCACTTTGTCGAAGTAGCGGCTTTCTGCCCCTTCGATCACCTGATTATCATTAATACGGAAAGAGAGCAGCACCGCTTTTTTCAACCACTGATGCGTCACCCACTGACCGTCAATTTTTTCCGCTACACGCAGTGCGCCGGAATCCAGCAGGGCGATCACCTGATTTACCGCTTCGCGGGTAACGGTGTCTGCATTGGCTGGCGTGATCTCGGCACGGCGTTCAAAAGCGGTTTCAATAATGTTCTGTAACTGCTGCATTGTTAAACTCTTTTCATATCAGTAAACACATCACCCTTTATCGTTTGGATTGAGGGCCTCTGTCAACCGCTGATGCACTTCCTGCTGCAACTCGTTATTAAGCGCACGCCGGTCAGCGGTGGCAATTATGAATAAATCTTCTACTCGCTCGCCAATGGTTGTAATTCGGGCACCATGAAGCGAAATTCCCAGATCGGCAAAAATTTTCCCGACTCTTGCCAGCAGTCCAGGTTGGTCGAGGGCGATCAGTTCGAGGAACGATTTGCGGTCGGTATGGGTCGGCAAAAACGTCACTTCGGTTTCAACAGTAAAATGGCGCAATTTGGCAGGCTGGCGACGCGGCTGCGGTGGCTGCCAGCTACTTTGTGTCAGTACTTGCTCCAGACCAAACCGAATAACCTCATGACGATCGGCGGACAGCGGGCTGCCATCGGGTTCCAGCACTATAAAGGTATCCATCGCCATACCGTCACGAGTGGTGAAAATTTGTGCGTCGTGGACACTTAAATTGCGGCGGTCTAATTCGGCACAGACGGCGGCAAACAGATAGGGGCGGTCCGGGCTCCAGATAAAAATCTCGGTGCCTCCACGCGTAGCCTGCGGGCTAAGCAGTACCAGCGGTTTGCTTAAATCATGCTGTAATAAATGGCGTGCGTGCCAGGCCAGTTGATTTGGGCTATGACGGACAAAATAGTTAGCGCGACAGCGTGACCAAATTTGGTGCAGCGCCTCTTCGTCGATGTTATCCATGCGCAGTAGTGCCAGCGCCTGGAGTTGGTGATGGCGAACCCGTTCGCGCATATCCGGCGTGTTTTGCATTCCGCGTCGTAGCTGCTTTTCGGTGGCAAAATAGAGTTCGCGCAACAGACTTTGCTTCCAGCTATTCCACAGTGTTTCGTTGGTGGCGCAAATGTCTGCCACTGTCAGGCATACCAGATAACGCAGACGATTTTCTGTTTGCACTTCTTCGGCAAACTGCTTGATGACTTCCGGGTCCTGAATATCGCGGCGCTGAGCTGTCACCGACATCAGCAAGTGCTGACGAACCAGCCAGGCCACCAGCTGTGTTTCGCGTGAGTTCAGCCCGTGGAGTTCGGCAAAATGCACTACATCCTGAGCACCGAGAATGGAGTGGTCGCCGCCGCGTCCTTTGGCGATATCGTGAAACAGCGCGGCGATGAAAATCAGCTCAGTTGACGGCAGGCGCGGCCAGACGTCCACACACAACGGATGGCGCTGTCGCGTTTCTTCACTGGCAAAACTCTCCAGTTTCAACATCACGCGGATAGTATGTTCATCCACTGTGTAGGCGTGGAACAGGTCAAACTGCATCTGCCCGACGATATGCGACCATTGCGGCATATACGCGCCGAGCACGCTATGGCGATGCATTGGCAATAGTCCGCGTCGCACCGCTCCGGGGTGGCGTAGAATGCTCAAAAACAGTTTTCGCGCTTCCGGAATATTGCACAGTGGTTGTTGCAGATGGCGACGGGCGTGGCGCAACTGGCGCAGCGTGGTGGAGTAAATGCCGGTGATCGCACTGTTGCGCACCATGGTGTAGAACATACGCAAGATGGCTTCCGGCTGGCGCATAAACAGTGTTTCATCGCGCAGGTCGATTAGCGTACCGCGTAGCTGAAACTCATCGTCGATTGGACGTGGTTTTTCGTCGGCGGGCAGGGCGAGGATGGCTTCATCGAACAGTTGCAGCAGCATCTGGTTGAGTTCACTGACGCGGCGCGTAACGCGGAAGTAATCCTTCATCATCCGCTCGACGGGTTCGTTACCTTCGCCACTGTAATTCAGACGCTGGGCGACGCTAAGCTGGCGATCAAACAGCAGGCGATTATCGTAACGGCTGACGACCAGATGCAGGGCAAAGCGAATACGCCACAATATATGCAGACATTCGTTTAATTCCGCCCGCTCCGCTGAGGTTAAGAAGCCAAACCCTACCATTTCATCCAGTGAAGTCGCGCCAAAATGACGGCGTGCCACCCATTGCAGAGTGTGGATATCACGCAAGCCGCCGGGGCTACTTTTGATGTCTGGCTCAAGGTTGTAGCTGGTGCCGTGGTAACGCTGATGGCGCTGGTTCTGTTCTTCAACTTTCGCTGCGTAGAATTTGTCGGAAGGCCAGAATCCTTCGCTGAAAATATGTTTTTGCAGTTCGAGGAATAACGCAACATCGCCAATTAATAAGCGGGATTCGATTAAATTGGTGGCGACGGTTAAATCCGATAACCCTTCCAGCATGCACTCCTCAAGCGTGCGCACGCTATGACCGACTTCCAGCTTCACATCCCAGAGCAGCGTTAACAGCTCGCCCACTTTTTGCGCCTGATCGTCCGGGAGTTTTTTGCGGCTTAAAATCAGTAAATCGACGTCTGAAAGCGGATGCAGCTCGCCACGACCGTAGCCACCGACGGCGACCAATGCCAGGTCGGCAATCTGGCTGAATCCCGCTTCAATCCATAACCGTTGCAGGAGTTGGTCGATAAACTCGGTGCGTGCCTCAATCAACTGTTCTGCGGAGATCCCATTGTCAAAGGCATCACCCAGCCAACGCTGGAAGGTATCAATATGAGCTTTTATCCCACAAACAGTTAATTCATCACGGGGCCAGACGCATGGATTTTGCGGTTGACCGGGCAGGGTGGGGAGAGCGGTGTTTGCGTACTGTTCTGGAAGGGTATTCATTGTGCGCCACCCATAAGATTAAATTATCGCATTAAAAAAGCCGGCATTCGCCGGCTTCATCTTATTCTTCGTGCGAGATTATCGCCGGGATGGTGTCATCCTTGCGTAGCGTCAGAATTTCGCAGCCGTTATCGGTCACCACAATAGTATGCTCATATTGTGCAGACAAGCTGCGATCTTTGGTTTTTACCGTCCAGCCATCTTTCATGGTGCGGATCTCTTTTTTGCCCGCGTTGACCATTGGCTCGATGGTGAAGGTCATCCCCGGTTTCAGCACGACGTTGGTTTCACGGGAGTCATAGTGCAGCACCTGCGGTTCTTCGTGGAAGCCGCGACCAATACCGTGTCCGCAATATTCACGAACGACGGAGAAGCCTTCTGCTTCGACAAATTTCTGAATCGCCGCACCGATTTCGCGCAGATTAATGCCCGGTTTTACCATGCGCAGCGCCAGGTACAGGCTTTCTTGCGTGATGCGGCACAGACGTTCGCCCATGATGGTTGGCTTACCGACGATAAACATTTTTGAGGTATCGCCGTGGAAACCATCTTTGATTACAGTGACGTCGATGTTAACGATATCGCCATCTTTCAGCAGCTTGGCGTCGTCCGGGATACCGTGGCATACCACTTCATTAATAGAGATACACACGGATTTCGGATAGCCGTGATAGCCGAGGCAGGCAGAAACCGCGTGTTGTTCATTAACAATGTAATCATTACAGATGCGATCCAGCTCGCCGGTGCTGACGCCCGGTTTAACATACGGTTCGATCATTTCCAGCACTTCGGCAGCCAGTCGGCCAGCGACGCGCATTTTTTCGATATCTTCTGGGGTCTTGATTGAGATAGCCATTAATTCTGTCCATCAGCGTCGGTGATACCGACAATATATATGTAAGTGTCGTCAATGGTATCACACCCGGGCAAATTGAGAATCATTCTGAATTTCGCCAAACGTGCCACTGAACGTTTTCTATAATAGAAAATTCATCGTCTGATGCTGTACACAGCGCCAACAATTATTGGTGTCCACGACGTATTTGTGGTATAAAGCGCGCCGGACTTCCGATCCATTTCGTATACACAGACTGGACGGAAGCGACAATCTCACTTTGTGTAACAACACACACGTATCGGCACATATTCCGGGGTGCCCTTTGGGGTCGGTAATATGGGATACGTGGAGGCATAACCCCAACTTTTATATAGAGGTTTTAATCATGGCAACTGTTTCCATGCGCGACATGCTCAAGGCTGGTGTTCACTTCGGTCACCAGACCCGTTACTGGAACCCGAAAATGAAGCCGTTCATCTTCGGTGCGCGTAACAAAGTTCACATCATCAACCTTGAGAAAACTGTACCGATGTTCAACGAAGCTCTGGCTGAACTGAACAAGATTGCTTCTCGCAAAGGTAAAATCCTTTTCGTTGGTACTAAACGCGCTGCAAGCGAAGCGGTGAAAGACGCTGCTCTGAGCTGCGACCAGTTCTTCGTGAACCATCGCTGGCTGGGCGGTATGCTGACTAACTGGAAAACCGTTCGTCAGTCCATCAAACGTCTGAAAGACCTGGAAACTCAGTCTCAGGACGGTACTTTCGACAAGCTGACCAAGAAAGAAGCGCTGATGCGCACTCGTGAGCTGGAGAAACTGGAAAACAGCCTGGGCGGTATCAAAGACATGGGCGGTCTGCCGGACGCTCTGTTTGTAATCGATGCTGACCACGAACACATTGCTATCAAAGAAGCAAACAACCTGGGTATTCCGGTATTTGCTATCGTTGATACCAACTCTGATCCGGACGGTGTTGACTTCGTTATCCCGGGTAACGACGACGCAATCCGTGCTGTGACCCTGTACCTGGGCGCTGTTGCTGCAACCGTACGTGAAGGCCGTTCTCAGGATCTGGCTTCCCAGGCGGAAGAAAGCTTCGTAGAAGCTGAGTAATAAGGCTTGATAACTCCCCCAAAATAGTTCGAGTTGAAGAAAGGCGGCAAGCTCGAGAATTCCCGGGAGCTTACATCGGTAAGTGACCGGGATGAGCGAGCGAAGACAACGCATCTGCGGCGCGAAATATGAAGGGGGAGAGCCCTTATAGACCAGGTAGTACACGTTTGGTTAGGGGGCCTGCATATGGCCCCCTTTTTCACTTTTATATCTGTGCGGTTTAATGCCGGGCAGATCACATCTCCGAGGATTTTAGAATGGCTGAAATTACCGCATCCCTGGTAAAAGAGCTGCGTGAGCGTACTGGCGCAGGCATGATGGATTGCAAAAAAGCACTGACTGAAGCTAACGGCGACATCGAGCTGGCAATCGAAAACATGCGTAAGTCCGGTGCTATTAAAGCAGCGAAAAAAGCAGGCAACGTTGCTGCTGACGGCGTGATCAAAACCAAAATCGACGGCAACTACGGCATCATTCTGGAAGTTAACTGCCAGACTGACTTCGTTGCAAAAGACGCTGGTTTCCAGGCGTTCGCAGACAAAGTTCTGGACGCAGCTGTTGCTGGCAAAATCACTGACGTTGAAGTTCTGAAAGCACAGTTCGAAGAAGAACGTGTTGCGCTGGTAGCGAAAATCGGTGAAAACATCAACATTCGCCGCGTTGCTGCGCTGGAAGGCGACGTTCTGGGTTCTTATCAGCACGGTGCGCGTATCGGCGTTCTGGTTGCTGCTAAAGGCGCTGACGAAGAGCTGGTTAAACACATCGCTATGCACGTTGCTGCAAGCAAACCAGAATTCATCAAACCGGAAGACGTTTCCGCTGAAGTGGTAGAGAAAGAATACCAGGTTCAGCTGGATATCGCGATGCAGTCTGGTAAGCCGAAAGAAATCGCAGAGAAAATGGTTGAAGGCCGCATGAAGAAATTCACCGGCGAAGTTTCTCTGACCGGTCAGCCGTTCGTTATGGAACCAAGCAAAACTGTTGGTCAGCTGCTGAAAGAGCATAACGCTGAAGTGACTGGCTTCATCCGCTTCGAAGTAGGTGAAGGCATCGAGAAAGTTGAGACTGACTTTGCAGCAGAAGTTGCTGCGATGTCCAAGCAGTCTTAATTATCGAAAAGGAGCCGCCTGAGGGCGGCTTCTTTTTGCGCCCATCTTGTAAATTCAGCTAACCCTTATGGGGCTGCGCTGAAAAGCGACGTACAATGTCGCCGGTATTAATTCATTTCAATCGTTGACAGTCTCAGGAAAGAAACATGGCTACCAATGCAAAACCCGTCTATAAACGCATTCTGCTTAAGTTGAGTGGCGAAGCTCTGCAGGGCACGGAAGGCTTCGGTATTGATGCAAGCATACTGGATCGCATGGCTCAGGAAATCAAAGAACTGGTTGAACTGGGTATTCAGGTTGGTGTGGTGATTGGTGGGGGTAACCTGTTCCGTGGCGCTGGTCTGGCGAAAGCGGGTATGAACCGCGTTGTGGGCGACCACATGGGGATGCTGGCGACCGTAATGAACGGCCTGGCAATGCGTGATGCACTGCACCGCGCCTATGTGAACGCTCGTCTGATGTCCGCTATTCCATTGAATGGCGTGTGCGACAGCTACAGCTGGGCAGAAGCTATCAGCCTGTTGCGCAACAATCGTGTGGTGATCCTCTCCGCCGGTACAGGTAACCCGTTCTTTACCACCGACTCTGCAGCTTGCCTGCGTGGTATCGAAATTGAAGCTGATGTGGTGTTGAAAGCAACTAAAGTTGACGGCGTGTTTACAGCTGATCCGGCGAAAGATCCAACCGCAACGATGTACGAGCAACTGACTTACAGCGAAGTGCTGGAAAAAGAGCTGAAAGTCATGGACCTGGCGGCCTTCACGCTGGCTCGTGACCATAAATTACCGATTCGTGTTTTCAACATGAACAAACCGGGTGCGCTGCGCCGTGTGGTAATGGGTGAAAAAGAAGGGACTTTAATCACGGAATAATTCCCGTGATGGATAAATAAGGGTAAGATTCCGCGTAAGTATCGCGGGGGCGTAAGTCTGGTTATAAGGCGTTATTGTTGCAGGCAGTTTGGTCACGGCCAGCGCGCAGCAACCGGAGCGTACACAAGTACGTGAGGATGGCGAGCACTGCCCGGGGCCAAAATGGCAAATAAAATAGCCTAATAATCCAGACGATTACCCGTAATATGTTTAATCAGGGCTATACTTAGCACACTTCCACTGTGTGTGACTGTCTGGTCTGACTGAGACAAGTTTTCAAGGATTCGTAACGTGATTAGCGATATCAGAAAAGATGCTGAAGTACGCATGGATAAATGCGTAGAAGCGTTCAAAACCCAAATCAGCAAAATACGCACGGGTCGTGCTTCTCCCAGCCTGCTGGATGGCATTGTCGTGGAATATTACGGCACGCCGACGCCGCTGCGTCAGCTGGCAAGCGTAACAGTAGAAGATTCCCGTACTCTGAAAATCAACGTGTTTGATCGTTCAATGTCTCCGGCCGTTGAAAAAGCGATTATGGCGTCCGATCTTGGCCTGAACCCGAACTCTGCGGGTAGCGACATCCGTGTTCCGCTGCCGCCGCTGACGGAAGAACGTCGTAAAGATCTGACCAAAATTGTTCGTGGTGAAGCAGAACAAGCGCGTGTTGCAGTACGTAACGTGCGTCGTGACGCGAACGACAAAGTGAAAGCACTGTTGAAAGATAAAGAGATCAGCGAAGACGACGATCGCCGTTCTCAGGACGATGTACAGAAACTGACTGATGCTGCAATCAAGAAAATTGAAGCGGCGCTGGCAGACAAAGAAGCAGAACTGATGCAGTTCTGATTTCTTGAACGACAAAAACGCCGCTCAGTAGATCCTTGCGGATCGGCTGGCGGCGTTTTGCTTTTTATTCTGTCTCAACTCTGGATGTTTCATGAAGCAACTCACCATTCTGGGCTCGACCGGCTCGATTGGTTGCAGCACGCTGGACGTGGTGCGCCATAATCCCGAACACTTCCGCGTAGTTGCGCTGGTGGCAGGCAAAAATGTCACTCGCATGGTAGAACAGTGCCTGGAATTCTCTCCCCGCTATGCTGTAATGGACGATGAAGCGAGTGCGAAACTTCTTAAAACGATGCTACAGCAACAGGGTAGCCGCACCGAAGTCTTAAGTGGGCAACAAGCCGCTTGCGATATGGCAGCGCTTGAGGATGTTGATCAGGTGATGGCAGCCATTGTTGGCGCAGCTGGCCTGTTACCTACGCTTGCTGCGATCCGCGCGGGTAAAACCATTTTGCTGGCCAATAAAGAATCACTGGTCACTTGCGGACGTCTGTTTATGGACGCCGTAAAGCAGAGCAAAGCGCAATTGTTACCAGTCGATAGCGAACATAACGCCATTTTTCAGAGTTTACCGCAACCTATCCAGCATAATCTGGGATACGCTGACCTTGAGCAAAATGGCGTGGTGTCCATTTTGCTTACCGGGTCTGGTGGCCCTTTCCGTGAGACGCCATTGCGCGATTTGGCAACAATGACGCCGGATCAAGCCTGCCGTCATCCGAACTGGTCGATGGGGCGTAAAATTTCTGTCGATTCGGCTACCATGATGAACAAAGGTCTGGAATACATTGAAGCGCGTTGGTTGTTTAACGCCAGTGCCAGCCAGATGGAAGTGCTGATTCATCCGCAGTCAGTGATTCACTCAATGGTGCGTTATCAGGACGGCAGTGTTCTGGCGCAGTTGGGTGAACCGGATATGCGTACGCCAATTGCCCACACCATGGCCTGGCCGAATCGCGTGAACTCTGGTGTGAAGCCGCTCGATTTTTGCAAACTCAGTGCGTTGACATTTGCCGCACCGGATTATGATCGCTATCCATGCCTTAAACTGGCAATGGACGCGTTCGAACAAGGCCAGGCTGCGACGACTGCATTGAATGCCGCAAACGAAATCACCGTTGCAGCCTTTCTTGCGCAACAAATCCGCTTTACGGATATCGCCGCGTTGAATTTATCCGTACTGGAAAAAATGGATATGCGCGAACCACAATGCGTGGACGATGTGTTATCTGTTGATACGAACGCGCGTGAAGTCGCCAGAAAAGAGGTGACGCGTCTCGCAAGCTGAGGATAATCCGGCTACAGAGAGTCGTGCTATTTGTTAGCGTAGGGCTTCAGTGATATAGTCTGCGCCATCTGACCATAAGTAGTTGGCTTTATAAGGTCAGGTATGCCGTGGTTTTACACGGCTTTTTTTTGTATAGGCTTCAGTATTCCTGAGTACCGTAAACCCTGTCAGGGAATAAGAAACGCGTGATGTTGTCTGCTACTCAACCACTTAGCGAAAAATTGCCAGTACATGGCTGTCGTCATGTTGCGATCATTATGGACGGCAATGGTCGCTGGGCAAAAAAGCAAGGGAAGATTCGTGCCTTTGGGCATAAAGCCGGGGCAAAATCCGTCCGCCGGGCTGTCTCTTTTGCGGCCAACAACGGTATTGAGGCGTTAACGCTGTATGCCTTTAGTAGTGAAAACTGGAACCGACCAGCGCAGGAAGTCAGTGCGTTAATGGAACTGTTTGTGTGGGCGCTTGATAGCGAAGTAAAGAGTCTGCACCGACATAACGTGCGTCTGCGTATTATTGGCGATACCAGTCGCTTTAACTCGCGTTTGCAAGAACGTATTCGTAAATCGGAAGCGCTAACAGCCGGAAATACCGGTCTAACGCTGAATATTGCGGCGAACTACGGTGGACGTTGGGATATAGTCCAGGGAGTCAGGCAACTGGCTGAAAAGGTGCAGCAAGGAAACCTGCAACCAGATCAGATAGATGAAGAGATGCTAAACCAGCATGTCTGTATGCATGAACTGGCCCCTGTAGATTTAGTAATTAGGACTGGGGGGGAGCATCGCATTAGTAACTTTTTGCTTTGGCAAATTGCCTATGCCGAACTTTACTTTACAGATGTTCTCTGGCCCGATTTCGATGAACAAGACTTTGAAGGGGCGTTAAATGCCTTTGCTAATCGAGAGCGTCGTTTCGGCGGCACCGAGCCCGGTGATGAAACAGCCTGATGGGGGTCGCTTTTGCTGAAGTATCGCCTGATATCTGCTTTTGTGTTAATACCCGTCGTCATCGCGGCGTTGTTTCTGTTGCCGCCGGTGGGGTTCGCCATTGTAACGCTGGTGGTCTGCATGCTGGCAGCGTGGGAATGGGGACAGCTTAGCGGTTTTACCACTCGCTCGCAGCGAGTATGGTTGGCGGTGTTATGTGGGTTATTGTTGGCGCTGATGCTTTTTCTGTTGCCGGAATATCACCGAAATATTCATCAACCGCTGGTTGAAATCTCACTTTGGGCTTCGCTGGGTTGGTGGATTGTCGCGCTATTGCTGGTGCTGTTTTACCCAGGTTCCGCAGCAATCTGGCGTAACTCTAAAACATTGCGCATTATTTTTGGCGTGCTAACCATTGTTCCCTTCTTCTGGGGCATGCTGGCGTTACGGGCCTGGCACTACGACGAGAATCATTACAGTGGCGCAATATGGCTGCTCTATGTCATGATCCTGGTATGGGGCGCTGACTCTGGCGCATATATGTTTGGCAAATTGTTTGGTAAACATAAGCTGGCACCGAAGGTTTCTCCGGGTAAAACCTGGCAAGGCTTTATCGGTGGACTCGCAACTGCAGCGGTAATCTCATGGGGTTATGGCATGTGGGCGAATCTCGACGTCGCTCCCGTCACCTTACTCATTTGCTCTATTGTCGCAGCGTTAGCCTCAGTGCTCGGCGATCTGACCGAGAGTATGTTTAAGCGTGAAGCAGGAATTAAGGACAGCGGTCATTTAATTCCAGGACACGGTGGTATTTTAGATCGTATTGATAGTCTGACGGCTGCGGTACCGGTCTTTGCTTGCTTGTTGTTACTGGTATTCAGGACGCTTTAACGGAAGGTAATATGCTGAGTTTTCTCTGGGATTTGGCTTCGTTCATCGTTGCACTGGGTGTACTTATCACCGTGCATGAATTTGGTCATTTCTGGGTTGCCCGGCGTTGTGGTGTTCGCGTTGAGCGTTTCTCAATAGGTTTTGGCAAGGCGCTCTGGCGCCGAACTGATAAGCTAGGCACCGAATATGTCATCGCCCTGATCCCGTTGGGCGGTTATGTCAAAATGCTGGATGAGCGCGCAGAACCGGTTGTTCCGGAACTCCGCCACCATGCCTTCAATAATAAATCTGTCGGCCAACGTGCGGCGATTATTGCCGCAGGTCCGGTTGCAAACTTCATTTTTGCTATCTTTGCCTACTGGCTGGTTTTTATTATTGGTGTACCTGGCGTACGTCCGGTGGTTGGCGAAATAGCAGCCAATTCGATAGCTGCGGAAGCACAAATTGCACCAGGTACGGAACTAAAAGCCGTAGATGGTATCGAAACGCCTGATTGGGATGCCGTGCGTTTGCAGTTGGTCGATAAAATTGGCGATGAAAGCACCACCATTACGGTAGCGCCATTTGGCAGCGACCAACGACGGGATGTAAAGCTCGATTTACGTCACTGGGCGTTTGAGCCTGATAAAGAAGATCCGGTATCTTCGCTGGGGATTCGTCCTCGTGGCCCGCAAATTGAACCTGTACTGGAAAATGTGCAGCCAAACTCGGCGGCAAGCAAGGCAGGTTTGCAAGCAGGCGACAGGATCGTTAAAGTCGATGGTCAGCCCTTAACGCAGTGGGTGACCTTTGTGATGCTTGTCCGGGATAACCCGGGTAAATCCTTAGCGTTAGAAATCGAAAGACAGGGGAGTCCCTTGTCTTTGACATTAATCCCGGAGAGTAAACCGGGTAATGGTAAGGCGATTGGTTTTGTCGGTATTGAGCCGAAAGTCATTCCTTTGCCAGATGAGTATAAAGTTGTACGCCAGTATGGGCCGTTCAACGCCATCGTCGAAGCCACGGACAAAACGTGGCAGCTGATGAAGCTGACGGTCAGTATGCTGGGAAAATTGATCACCGGTGATGTGAAACTGAACAACCTCAGTGGGCCGATCTCTATCGCCAAGGGGGCTGGGATGACAGCGGAACTCGGGGTTGTTTATTACCTGCCGTTTCTTGCGCTTATTAGCGTGAACTTAGGGATAATTAACCTGTTTCCGTTGCCCGTACTTGATGGGGGGCATCTGCTGTTCCTTGCGATCGAAAAGATCAAGGGCGGACCGGTATCCGAGCGGGTTCAAGACTTTTGTTATCGCATTGGCTCGATTCTGCTGGTGCTGTTAATGGGGCTTGCACTTTTCAATGATTTCTCTCGGTTATGAGAGTTAGTTAGGAAGAACGCATAATAACGATGGCGATGAAAAAGTTGCTCATAGCGTCGCTGCTGTTTAGCAGCGCCACCGTATACGGTGCTGAAGGGTTCGTAGTGAAAGATATTCATTTCGAAGGCCTTCAGCGTGTCGCCGTTGGTGCGGCCCTCCTCAGTATGCCGGTGCGCACAGGCGACACGGTTAATGATGAAGATATCAGTAATACCATTCGCGCTCTGTTTGCTACCGGCAACTTTGAGGATGTTCGCGTCCTTCGTGATGGTGATACCCTTCTGGTTCAGGTAAAAGAACGTCCGACCATTGCCAGCATTACTTTCTCCGGTAACAAATCGGTGAAAGATGACATGCTGAAGCAAAACCTCGAGGCTTCTGGCGTGCGTGTGGGCGAATCCCTCGATCGCACCACCATTGCCGATATCGAGAAAGGTCTGGAAGACTTCTACTACAGCGTCGGTAAATATAGCGCCAGCGTTAAAGCTGTCGTGACCCCGCTGCCGCGCAACCGTGTTGACCTCAAGCTGGTGTTCCAGGAAGGTGTGTCAGCTGAAATCCAGCAAATTAACATTGTTGGTAACCATGCTTTCACCACCGACGAACTGATCTCTCATTTCCAACTGCGTGACGAAGTGCCGTGGTGGAACGTGGTAGGCGATCGTAAATACCAGAAACAGAAACTGGCGGGCGACCTTGAAACCCTGCGCAGCTACTATCTGGATCGCGGTTATGCTCGTTTCAACATTGACTCTACCCAGGTCAGTCTGACGCCAGATAAAAAAGGTATTTACGTCACGGTGAACATCACCGAAGGCGATCAATACAAGCTTTCTGGCGTTGAAGTGAGCGGTAACCTTGCCGGGCACTCCGCTGAAATTGAGCAGTTGACTAAGATCGAGCCGGGTGAGCTGTATAACGGCACCAAAGTGACCAAAATGGAAGATGACATTAAAAAGCTTCTCGGTCGCTACGGTTATGCCTATCCGCGCGTACAGTCGATGCCTGAAATTAACGATGCTGACAAAACCGTTAAATTACGTGTGAACGTTGATGCGGGTAACCGTTTCTATGTGCGTAAGATCCGTTTTGAAGGTAACGATACCTCGAAAGATGCCGTCCTGCGTCGCGAAATGCGTCAGATGGAAGGTGCATGGCTGGGGAGCGATCTGGTCGATCAGGGTAAGGAGCGTCTGAATCGTCTGGGCTTCTTTGAAACTGTCGATACCGATACCCAACGTGTTCCGGGTAGCCCGGACCAGGTTGATGTAGTCTACAAGGTGAAAGAACGTAACACCGGTAGCTTCAACTTCGGGATTGGTTACGGTACTGAAAGTGGCGTGAGCTTCCAGGCTGGTGTGCAACAGGATAACTGGTTAGGTACGGGTTATGCTGTTGGTATCAATGGGACCAAAAACGATTACCAGACCTATGCTGAACTGTCGGTAACCAACCCGTACTTCACCGTAGATGGCGTAAGCCTCGGTGGTCGTCTCTTCTATAATGACTTCCAGGCAGATGACGCCGACCTGTCCGACTATACCAACAAGAGTTATGGTACAGACGTGACGTTGGGCTTCCCGATTAACGAATATAACTCGCTGCGTGCAGGTCTGGGTTATGTACATAACTCCCTGTCCAACATGCAGCCTCAGGTTGCGATGTGGCGTTATCTGTACTCTATGGGTGAACATCCGAGTACCTCTGATCAGGATAACAGCTTCAAAACGGACGACTTCACGTTCAACTATGGTTGGACCTATAACAAGCTTGACCGTGGTTACTTCCCGACAGATGGTTCACGTGTCAACCTGACCGGTAAAGTGACCATTCCGGGATCGGATAACGAATACTACAAAGTGACGTTAGACACGGCGACTTATGTGCCGATCGATGACGATCACAAATGGGTTGTTCTGGGTCGTACCCGCTGGGGTTATGGTGATGGTTTAGGCGGCAAAGAGATGCCGTTCTACGAGAACTTCTATGCCGGTGGTTCCAGCACCGTGCGTGGCTTCCAGTCCAATACCATTGGTCCGAAAGCAGTTTACTTCCCGCATCAGGCCAGTAATTATGATCCGGACTATGATTACGAATGTGCGACTCAGGACGGCGCGAAAGACCTGTGTAAATCGGATGATGCTGTAGGCGGTAACGCTATGGCGGTTGCCAGCCTCGAGTTCATCACCCCGACGCCGTTCATTAGCGACAAGTATGCTAACTCGGTTCGTACTTCCTTCTTCTGGGATATGGGTACCGTTTGGGATACAAACTGGGATTCCAGCCAATATTCTGGATATCCGGACTATAGTGATCCAAGCAATATCCGTATGTCTGCGGGTATCGCATTACAATGGATGTCCCCATTGGGGCCGTTGGTGTTCTCCTACGCCCAGCCGTTCAAAAAGTACGATGGAGACAAGGCAGAACAGTTCCAGTTTAACATCGGTAAAACCTGGTAAGTGTTCTCCACAAAGGAATGTAGTGGTAGTGTAGCGATGACTTTAGGCGATCAATATAAGATCGCCGGGCCACGCAAAGAACTGCACCCTCCGGTGCAAATGGGATGGTAAGGAGTTTATTGTGAAAAAGTGGTTATTAGCTGCAGGTCTCGGTTTAGCACTGGCAACTTCTGCTCAGGCGGCTGACAAAATTGCAATCGTCAATATGGGCAGCCTGTTCCAGCAGGTAGCGCAGAAAACCGGTGTTTCTAACACGCTGGAAAATGAGTTCAAAGGCCGTGCCAGCGAACTGCAGCGTATGGAAACCGATCTGCAGGCTAAAATGAAAAAGCTGCAGTCCATGAAAGCGGGCAGCGATCGTACCAAACTGGAAAAAGACGTGATGGCTCAGCGCCAGACTTTTGCTCAGAAAGCGCAGGCTTTTGAGCAGGATCGCGCTCGTCGTTCCAACGAAGAACGCGGCAAACTGGTTACTCGTATCCAGACTGCTGTGAAATCCGTTGCCAACAGCCAGGATATCGATCTGGTTGTTGATGCAAACGCCGTTGCTTACAACAGCAGCGATGTAAAAGACATCACTGCTGACGTACTGAAACAGGTTAAATAAGTAATGCCTTCAATTCGACTGGCTGATTTAGCGCAGCAGTTGGATGCAGAACTACACGGTGATGGCGATATCGTCATCACCGGCGTTGCGTCCATGCAATCTGCACAAACAGGTCACATCACGTTCATGGTTAACCCAAAATACCGTGAGCATTTAGGCTTGTGCCAGGCGTCCGCGGTTGTCATGACCCAGGACGATCTTCCTTTCGCGAAAAGTGCCGCGCTGGTAGTGAAGAACCCCTACCTGACTTACGCGCGCATGGCGCAAATTTTAGATACCACGCCGCAGCCCGCGCAGAACATTGCACCCAGTGCAGTGATTGACGCGACGGCGAAGCTGGGTAACAACGTATCGATTGGCGCTAACGCGGTGATTGAGTCCGGCGTTGAACTGGGCGATAACGTGATTATCGGTGCCGGTTGCTTCGTAGGTAAAAACAGCAAAATCGGTGCAGGTTCGCGTCTCTGGGCGAACGTAACCATTTACCATGAGATCCAGATCGGTCAGAATTGCCTGATCCAGTCTGGAACAGTGGTAGGCGCAGACGGCTTTGGCTATGCCAACGATCGGGGTAACTGGGTGAAGATCCCACAGATTGGTCGCGTAATTATTGGCGATCGCGTGGAGATCGGTGCCTGTACTACTATCGATCGCGGTGCGCTGGATGACACCGTTATTGGCAATGGTGTGATCATTGATAACCAGTGCCAGATTGCACATAACGTCGTGATTGGCGACAATACGGCGGTTGCCGGTGGCGTCATTATGGCGGGCAGCCTGAAAATTGGTCGTTACTGCATGATCGGCGGAGCCAGCGTAATCAACGGGCATATGGAAATATGCGACAAAGTGACGGTTACGGGCATGGGTATGGTGATGCGTCCCATCACTGAACCAGGCGTCTATTCCTCAGGCATTCCGCTGCAACCCAACAAAGTCTGGCGCAAAACCGCTGCACTGGTGATGAACATTGATGACATGAGCAAGCGTTTGAAATCGCTTGAGCGCAAGGTTAATCAACAAGACTAACGTTCCATCTTTTGTTCGCCAAACTTTACGGCCTGTCTCATTCTTACGATTGCGGCAGGCCGTGTTATTATTGTCGTTTCTTATATTTTGACAGGAAGAGTATCTTGACTACTAACACTCATACTCTGCAGATTGAAGAGATTTTAGAACTTCTGCCGCACCGTTTCCCGTTCTTACTGGTGGATCGCGTGCTGGATTTTGAAGAAGGTCGTTTTCTGCGCGCAGTAAAAAATGTCTCTGTCAATGAGCCATTCTTCCAGGGCCATTTTCCTGGAAAACCGATTTTCCCGGGTGTGCTTATTCTGGAAGCAATGGCACAGGCAACAGGTATTCTGGCGTTTAAGAGCGTAGGAAAACTGGAACCGGGCGAGCTGTACTACTTCGCCGGTATTGACGAAGCGCGCTTCAAGCGCCCGGTCGTGCCAGGCGATCAAATGATCATGGAAGTCACTTTCGAAAAAACGCGCCGCGGCCTGACCCGTTTTAAAGGGGTTGCTCTGGTCGACGGTAAAGTAGTTTGCGAAGCAACGATGATGTGTGCTCGTAGCCGGGAGGCCTGATACGTGATTGATAAATCCGCCTTTGTGCATCCAACCGCCATTGTGGAAGAGGGCGCATCGATTGCCGCCAATGCTCACATTGGTCCTTTTTGTATCGTTGGACCCCATGTCGAAATTGGTGAGGGTACCGTACTGAAATCTCACGTTGTCGTGAATGGTCATACTAAAATTGGCCGCGACAATGAGATTTATCAGTTCGCCTCCATCGGCGAAGTCAACCAGGATCTTAAATATGCTGGCGAACCGACCCGTGTGGAAATCGGCGATCGTAACCGCATTCGCGAAAGCGTCACCATTCATCGTGGCACAGTCCAGGGCGGTGGATTGACGAAGGTGGGCAGCGACAACTTACTGATGATCAACGCGCACATTGCGCACGATTGTACGGTAGGTAACCGCTGCATCCTCGCCAACAACGCAACGCTGGCGGGTCATGTATCGGTAGACGACTTCGCGATCATCGGCGGCATGACCGCAGTCCATCAGTTCTGCATCATTGGTGCACACGTGATGGTTGGCGGTTGTTCCGGTGTGGCGCAGGACGTCCCTCCTTATGTCATTGCGCAGGGTAACCACGCAACGCCGTTCGGTGTCAACATCGAAGGGCTGAAGCGCCGCGGATTCAGCCGTGAGGCGATTACCGCTATCCGCAATGCGTATAAGCTGATTTATCGCAGCGGTAAAACGCTCGATGAAGTGAAACCGGAAATTGCCGAACTGGCGGAAACATATCCGGAAGTAAAAGCCTTTACCGATTTCTTTGCACGCTCAACGCGCGGTCTGATTCGTTAATGACTGAACAGCGTCCATTAACGATTGCCCTGGTCGCCGGAGAAACCTCCGGCGATATCCTGGGGGCCGGTTTAATCCGTGCTCTGAAAAAACGTGTGCCCAACGCCCGCTTTGTTGGCGTTGCCGGGCCACGGATGCAGGCTGAAGGCTGCGAAGCCTGGTACGAAATGGAAGAGCTGGCGGTGATGGGCATTGTTGAAGTGCTCGGTCGTCTGCGTCGCTTACTGCATATTCGTGCCGATCTGACAAAGCGTTTTGGCGAACTGAAGCCAGATGTTTTTGTCGGCATTGATGCACCTGACTTCAATATTACCCTCGAAGGTAATCTTAAAAAGCAGGGTATCAAAACCATTCATTACGTCAGTCCGTCCGTCTGGGCGTGGCGACAGAAACGCGTTTTCAAAATAGGCAGAGCCACCGATCTGGTGCTCGCATTTCTGCCTTTCGAAAAAGCGTTTTATGACAAATACAACGTGCCGTGCCGTTTTATCGGTCACACCATGGCTGATGCCATGCCGTTAGATCCAGATAAAAATGCCGCCCGTGATGTGCTGGGGATCCCTCACGATGCTCACTGTCTTGCGTTGCTGCCGGGAAGTCGTGGTGCGGAAGTGGAGATGCTGAGTGCCGATTTCCTGAAAACGGCCCAGCTTTTGCGTCAGACATATCCCGATCTCGAGATCGTGGTGCCGCTGGTGAATGCCAAACGCCGCGAGCAGTTTGAGCGTATTAAAGCTGAAGTCGCACCGGACCTTGCTGTTCATCTGCTGGATGGAATGGGCCGTGAGGCGATGGTCGCCAGTGATGCGGCGCTACTGGCGTCGGGTACGGCAGCCCTGGAGTGCATGCTGGCGAAATGCCCGATGGTGGTGGGATATCGCATGAAGCCTTTTACCTTCTGGCTGGCGAAGCGGCTGGTGAAAACCGAGTATGTCTCGCTGCCAAATTTGCTGGCGGGCAGAGAGTTAGTCAAAGAGTTATTGCAGGAAGAGTGTGAGCCGCAAAAACTGGCTGCGGCGCTGTTACCGCTGTTGGCGAATGGGAAAACCAGTCACGCGATGCACGATACCTTCCGTGAACTGCATCAGCAGATCCGCTGCAATGCCGATGAGCAGGCGGCACAAGCCGTTCTGGAGTTAGCACAATGATCGAATTTGTTTATCCGCACACGCATCTGGTTGCGGGTGTGGATGAAGTCGGACGCGGGCCGTTAGTTGGCGCGGTCGTCACCGCTGCGGTGATCCTTGACCCGGCGCGCCCGATTGCCGGGCTGAATGATTCCAAAAAGCTGAGCGAAAAACGCCGTCTGGCGCTCTGCGAAGAGATCAAAGAGAAAGCGTTGAGCTGGAGTCTGGGCCGCGCGGAACCCCACGAAATCGACGAGCTGAATATTTTACACGCGACCATGCTGGCGATGCAGCGCGCCGTCGCGGGGCTGCATATTGCGCCAGAATATGTGTTGATTGATGGTAACCGCTGCCCAAAATTACCGATGCCTGCGATGGCAGTGGTGAAAGGCGATAGCCGCGTACCGGAAATCAGTGCCGCGTCTATCCTGGCGAAAGTCACGCGCGACGCTGAAATGGCGGCGCTGGATATTGTTTTCCCGCAATATGGTTTTGCCCAGCACAAAGGGTATCCAACTGCTTTTCATCTGGAAAAACTGGCTGAATATGGCGCGACTGAATATCATCGTCGTAGCTTTGGGCCTGTCAAACGCGCACTGGGACTTGCGTCCTGATTCTTGTGTCGAGATTAAGTAAACCGGAATCTGAAGATGTCTGAACCACGTTTCGTACACCTGCGGGTGCATAGCGACTACTCGATGATCGATGGCCTGGCCAAAACCGCGCCGCTGGTAAAAAAGGCGGCGGCGTTGGGTATGCCAGCACTGGCGATCACCGATTTCACCAACCTTTGCGGTCTGGTGAAGTTCTACGGAGCGGGACATGGCGCAGGGATTAAGCCCATCGTCGGGGCAGATTTTAATGTCCAGTGCGACCTGCTGGGTGATGAGTTAACCCACCTGACGGTGCTGGCGGCGAACAATATCGGCTATCAGAATCTGACGTTGCTGATCTCAAAAGCGTATCAGCGCGGGTACGGTGCCGCTGGGCCTATCATCGATCGCGACTGGCTTATCGAATTAAACGAAGGGCTGATCCTCCTTTCCGGCGGGCGCATGGGCGACGTCGGGCGCAGTCTTTTGCGTGGTAACAGCGCGCTGGTAGATGAGTGCGTTGCGTTTTATGAAGAGCACTTCCCGGATCGCTATTTTCTCGAACTGATCCGAACCGGCAGGCCGGACGAAGAAAGTTATCTGCACGCGGCAGTGGAACTGGCGGAAGCGCGCGGTTTGCCCGTCGTGGCGACCAATGACGTGCGCTTTATCGACAGCAGCGACTTTGACGCGCACGAAATCCGCGTCGCGATCCATGACGGCTTTACTCTCGACGATCCCAAACGCCCGCGTAATTATTCGCCGCAGCAATATATGCGCAGCGAAGAGGAGATGTGCGAGCTGTTTGCCGACATCCCCGAAGCCCTTGCCAACACTGTTGAGATCGCCAAACGCTGTAACGTGACTGTGCGTCTGGGTGAATACTTCCTGCCGCAGTTCCCGACCGGGGACATGAGCACCGAAGATTATCTGGTCAAGCGTGCAAAAGAAGGCCTGGAAGAGCGTCTGGCATTTTTATTCCCTGACGAGGAAGAACGTCTTAAGCGTCGCCCGGAGTATGACGAGCGTCTGGATACTGAACTTCAGGTTATCAACCAGATGGGCTTCCCGGGTTACTTCCTCATCGTTATGGAATTTATCCAGTGGTCGAAAGATAACGGCGTACCGGTAGGGCCAGGCCGTGGTTCTGGTGCAGGGTCACTGGTGGCTTACGCGTTAAAAATCACCGACCTCGATCCGTTGGAATTTGACCTGCTGTTCGAACGTTTCCTTAACCCGGAACGTGTCTCCATGCCTGACTTCGACGTTGACTTCTGTATGGAAAAACGCGACCAGGTTATCGAACACGTGGCAGATATGTACGGCCGTGATGCGGTATCGCAGATCATCACCTTCGGTACAATGGCGGCAAAAGCGGTGATCCGCGACGTAGGCCGCGTGCTGGGGCATCCGTACGGCTTTGTCGATCGTATCTCGAAACTGATCCCGCCAGATCCGGGGATGACGCTGGCGAAAGCGTTTGAAGCCGAGCCGCAACTGCCGGAAATCTACGAAGCGGACGAAGAAGTTAAGGCGCTGATCGACATGGCGCGCAAACTGGAAGGGGTCACCCGTAACGCTGGTAAGCACGCCGGTGGGGTGGTTATCGCGCCGACTAAAATTACCGATTTTGCGCCGCTTTATTGCGATGAAGAGGGCAAACATCCGGTCACCCAGTTTGATAAAAGCGACGTTGAATACGCCGGACTGGTGAAGTTCGACTTCCTTGGTTTGCGTACGCTCACCATCATCAACTGGGCGCTGGAGATGATCAACAAGCGGCGGGCAAAGAATGGCGAGCCGCCGCTGGATATCGCCGCGATCCCGCTGGATGACAAGAAAAGCTTCGACATGCTGCAACGCTCGGAAACCACGGCGGTATTCCAGCTTGAATCGCGCGGCATGAAGGACCTGATCAAGCGCCTGCAACCTGACTGCTTCGAAGATATGATCGCACTGGTGGCACTGTTCCGCCCCGGCCCGTTGCAATCAGGGATGGTGGATAACTTTATCGACCGTAAACATGGTCGCGAAGAGATCTCCTATCCGGACGTGCAGTGGCAGCATGAAAGCCTGAAACCGGTACTGGAGCCAACCTACGGCATCATCCTGTATCAGGAACAGGTCATGCAGATTGCCCAGGTGCTTTCTGGTTATACCCTCGGTGGCGCGGATATGCTGCGTCGTGCGATGGGTAAGAAAAAGCCGGAAGAGATGGCCAAGCAGCGTTCTGTATTTGCTGAAGGCGCAGAAAAGAACGGGATCAACGCCGAACTGGCGATGAAAATCTTCGACCTGGTGGAGAAATTCGCTGGTTACGGATTTAACAAATCGCACTCTGCGGCCTATGCTTTGGTTTCATATCAAACGTTATGGCTGAAAGCGCACTATCCAGCGGAGTTTATGGCGGCAGTAATGACCGCCGATATGGACAACACCGAGAAGGTGGTGGGCCTGGTGGATGAGTGCTGGCGGATGGGGCTGAAAATCCTGCCACCAGATATAAACTCCGGTCTTTACCATTTCCACGTCAACGACGACGGCGAAATCGTGTATGGTATTGGCGCGATCAAAGGGGTAGGTGAAGGTCCGATTGAGGCGATCATCGAAGCCCGTAATAAAGGCGGCTATTTCCGTGAACTGTTTGATCTCTGCGCCCGTACAGACACCAAAAAGTTAAACCGGCGAGTGCTGGAAAAACTGATCATGTCCGGGGCGTTTGACCGTCTTGGGCCACACCGTGCGGCGCTGATGAACTCGCTGGGCGATGCGTTAAAGGCGGCTGATCAACACGCGAAAGCAGAAGCCATCGGTCAGGCCGATATGTTCGGCGTGCTGGCAGAAGAGCCGGAACAAATTGAACAATCCTACGCCAGTTGCCAACCGTGGCCGGAGCAGGTGGTGTTAGATGGGGAACGTGAAACGTTAGGTCTGTACCTGACGGGACACCCTATCAACCAGTATTTAAAAGAGATTGAGCGTTATGTCGGAGGCGTAAGGCTGAAAGACATGCACCCGACAGAACGTGGTAAAGTCACCACGGCTGCGGGGCTCGTTGTTGCTGCGCGGGTTATGGTCACCAAGCGCGGCAATCGTATCGGTATCTGCACGCTGGATGACCGTTCCGGGCGGCTGGAAGTGATGTTGTTTACTGACGCCCTGGATAAATACCAGCAATTGCTGGAAAAAGACCGCATACTTATCGTCAGCGGACAGGTCAGCTTTGATGACTTCAGCGGTGGGCTTAAAATGACCGCTCGCGAAGTGATGGATATTGACGAAGCCCGGGAAAAATATGCTCGCGGGCTTGCTATCTCGCTGACGGACAGGCAAATTGATGACCAGCTTTTAAACCGACTCCGTCAGTCTCTGGAACCCCACCGCTCTGGGACAATTCCAGTACATCTCTACTATCAGAGGGCGGATGCACGCGCGCGGTTGCGTTTTGGCGCGACGTGGCGTGTCTCTCCGAGCGATCGTTTATTAAACGATCTCCGTGGCCTCATTGGTTCGGAGCAGGTGGAACTGGAGTTTGACTAATACAGGAATACTATGAGTCTGAATTTCCTTGATTTTGAACAGCCGATTGCAGAGCTGGAAGCGAAAATCGATTCTCTGACTGCGGTTAGCCGCCAGGATGAGAAACTGGATATTAATATCGATGAAGAAGTGCATCGTCTGCGTGAAAAAAGCGTAGAACTGACGCGTAAAATCTTCGCCGATCTCGGTGCATGGCAGATTGCGCAACTGGCACGCCATCCACAGCGTCCTTATACCCTGGATTACGTTCGCCTGGCCTTTGATGAATTTGACGAACTGGCTGGCGACCGCGCGTATGCAGACGATAAAGCTATCGTCGGGGGTATCGCCCGTCTCGATGGTCGTCCGGTGATGATCATTGGTCATCAAAAAGGTCGTGAAACCAAAGAAAAAATTCGCCGTAACTTTGGTATGCCAGCGCCAGAAGGTTACCGCAAAGCACTGCGTCTGATGCAAATGGCTGAACGCTTTAAGATGCCAATCATCACCTTTATCGACACCCCGGGGGCTTATCCGGGCGTGGGCGCAGAAGAGCGCGGTCAGTCTGAAGCCATTGCACGCAATCTGCGTGAAATGTCTCGCCTTAGCGTACCGACTATTTGTACCGTTATCGGTGAAGGTGGTTCTGGCGGCGCACTGGCGATTGGCGTGGGCGATAAAGTGAATATGTTGCAATACAGCACCTATTCCGTTATTTCGCCGGAAGGTTGCGCGTCCATTCTGTGGAAGAGCGCCGACAAAGCACCGCTGGCGGCTGAAGCGATGGGGATCATCGCTCCGCGTTTGAAAGAACTGAAACTGATTGACTCCATCATCCCGGAACCGCTGGGTGGTGCTCACCGTAACCCGGAAGCGATGGCGGCGTCTCTGAAAGCGCAGCTGCTGGCGGATCTGGCCGATCTCGACGTGTTAAGCACTGAAGATTTAAAAAATCGTCGTTATCAGCGCCTGATGAGCTACGGTTACGCGTAATTCGCAAATGTTCTGAAAAGGGTCACTTCGGTGGCCCTTTTTTATCGCCATGGTTTGAGCGGGCTATGATTAAGGAAGGATTTTCCAGGAGGAACACATGAATATCATTGCCATTATGGGACCGCATGGCGTCTTTTATAAAGATGAGCCCATCAAAGAACTGGAGTCGGCGCTGGTGGCGCAAGGTTTTCAGATTATCTGGCCACAAAACAGCGTTGATTTGCTGAAATTTATCGAACACAACCCACGAATATGCGGCGTGATTTTTGACTGGGATGAATACAGTCTCGATTTATGTAGCGATATCAATCACCTTAATGAATATCTCCCGCTTTATGCCTTCATCAATACTCACTCGACGATGGATGTCAGCGTGCAGGATATGCGGATGGCGCTCTGGTTCTTTGAATATGCGCTGGGGCAGGCAGAAGATATCGCCATTCGTATGCGTCAGTACACCAACGAATATCTCGATAACATTACCCCGCCATTCACTAAAGCCTTGTTTACTTATGTCAAAGAGCGGAAGTACACCTTTTGTACGCCGGGGCATATGGGCGGCACCGCGTATCAGAAAAGCCCGGTAGGCTGTCTGTTTTATGATTTTTTCGGCGGGAATACCCTCAAGGCGGACGTCTCTATTTCGGTAACCGAGCTAGGTTCGTTGCTCGACCACACCGGGCCACATCTGGAAGCGGAAGAGTACATCGCACGGACTTTCGGCGCGGAACAGAGTTATATCGTCACCAACGGAACATCGACGTCGAACAAAATTGTGGGTATGTACGCCGCGCCATCCGGCAGTACGCTGTTAATTGACCGCAACTGCCATAAATCACTGGCGCATCTGTTGATGATGAACGATGTAGTGCCGGTCTGGCTGAAACCGACGCGTAATGCGTTGGGGATTCTGGGTGGGATCCCGCGACGAGAATTTACCCGCGACAGTATCGAAGAGAAAGTCGCTGCTACCACGCAGGCACAATGGCCGGTTCATGCGGTGATCACCAACTCAACCTATGATGGCTTGCTCTACAACACCGACTGGATCAAACAGACGCTGGATGTCCCCTCGATCCACTTCGATTCCGCCTGGGTCCCGTATACTCATTTTCATCCGATCTATCAGGGCAAAAGTGGTATGAGTGGCGATCGGGTGGCAGGAAAAGTTTTCTTCGAAACGCAATCGACCCACAAAATGCTGGCGGCGTTGTCGCAGGCATCACTGATCCACATTAAAGGTGAGTACGACGAAGAGGCGTTTAATGAAGCCTTTATGATGCATACCACCACCTCGCCCAGTTATCCCATTGTTGCTTCGGTTGAGACAGCGGCGGCGATGCTGCGTGGTAATCCGGGCAAACGGCTGATTAACCGTTCAGTAGAACGAGCGCTGCATTTTCGCAAAGAGGTCCAGCGGCTGCGGGAAGAGTCTGACGGCTGGTTTTTCGATATCTGGCAACCGCCGCAGGTGGATGAAGCCGAATGCTGGCCCGTTGCGCCTGGCGAACAGTGGCACGGCTTTAACGATGCGGATGCCGATCATATGTTTCTCGATCCGGTTAAAGTCACTATTTTGACACCGGGGATGGACGAGCAGGGCAATATGAGCGATGAGGGGATCCCGGCGGCGCTGGTGGCAAAATTCCTCGACGAACGTGGGATCGTAGTAGAGAAAACCGGCCCTTATAACCTGCTGTTTCTCTTTAGTATTGGCATCGATAAAACCAAAGCAATGGGATTATTGCGTGGGTTGACGGAATTTAAGCGCTCTTACGATCTCAACCTGCGGATCAAAAATATGCTGCCCGATCTCTATGCAGAAGATCCCGATTTTTATCGCAATATGCGTATTCAGGATCTCGCGCAAGGGATACATAAGCTGATTCGTAAACACGATCTTCCCGGTTTGATGTTGCGGGCATTTGATACTTTGCCGGAGATGATCATGACGCCACATCAGGCCTGGCAACGACAGATTAAAGGTGAAGTAGAAACTATTGCGCTGGAACAACTGGTCGGTAGGGTATCGGCAAATATGATCCTGCCTTATCCACCGGGCGTACCGCTGTTGATGCCTGGAGAAATGCTGACCAAAGAGAGCCGCACAGTACTCGATTTTCTACTGATGCTTTGTTCCGTAGGGCAACATTACCCCGGCTTTGAAACGGATATTCACGGCGCGAAACAGGACGAAGATGGCGTTTACCGCGTACGAGTCCTAAAAATGGCGGGATAACTTGCCAGAGCGGCTTCCGGGCGAGTAACGTGCTGTTAACAAATAAAGGAGACGTTATGCTGGGTTTAAAACAAGTTCATCATATTGCGATTATTGCGACGGATTATGCGGTGAGCAAAGCTTTCTACTGCGATATTCTTGGTTTCACGCTGCAAAGCGAAGTCTATCGCGAAGCGCGCGACTCGTGGAAAGGGGATTTGGCGCTTAATGGGCAATATGTGATTGAGCTTTTCTCATTTCCGTTCCCGCCGGAGCGCCCCAGCCGACCGGAAGCTTGCGGCCTGCGTCATCTGGCTTTTAGCGTTGATGATATCGATGCGGCAGTGGCGCACCTTGAAAGCCATAACGTGAAGTGTGAAGCTATCCGTGTCGATCCCTACACGCAAAAACGCTTCACGTTCTTTAACGATCCTGACGGGCTGCCGCTGGAACTGTATGAGCAGTAAGGCTTGTCATCGCGGCATTTGCCCGGTAACGTGCCGGGCATTGCTACTGTAAAATCGCACCATCATGACACTCACGCTCAATAGACAACTTCTCACCTCACGCCAGATTCTGGTGGCCTTTAGCGGCGGGCTTGACTCCACCGTTCTGCTGCATCAGTTGGTGCAGTGGCGGACGGAAAATCCGGGCGTCACCCTGCGCGCTATTCATGTGCATCACGGTTTAAGTGCCAATGCCGATGCCTGGGTTATGCATTGCGAGAACATCTGCCACCAGTGGCAGGTGCCGCTGGTGGTTGAGCGTGTGCAACTTGCGCAAGAGGGGCTAGGTATTGAGGCTCAGGCGCGGCAGGCACGTTATCAGGCATTTGCTCGTACCCTGTTACCTGGTGAAGTGCTGGTTACAGCGCAACATCTCGACGATCAATGTGAAACGTTTCTGCTGGCGTTAAAACGTGGTAGCGGCCCTGCAGGGCTTTCGGCTATGGCGGAAGTCTCGGAGTTTGCCGGAACGCGGCTGATCCGACCGTTGCTCGCCCGCACACGGGGAGAACTGGAGCAGTGGGCGTTGGCGCATGGTTTACGTTGGATTGAAGACGAAAGTAATCAGGACGACTCATACGATCGTAACTTCCTGCGCCTACGCGTAGTGCCGTTATTGCAGCAGCGTTGGCCGCATTTTGCCGAAGCAACGGCCCGCAGCGCCGCACTTTGTGCTGAGCAAGAGAGCCTGCTGGATGAACTGCTGGCAGATGATTTAGCACACTGTCAAACGCCGCAGGGGACGCTGCAGATTGCGCCAATGCTGGCGATGAGTGATGCCCGTCGCGCGGCGATTATCCGCCGCTGGCTGGCAGGGCAGAATGCACCGATGCCTTCCCGCGACGCGTTGGTGAGGATCTGGCAGGAAGTGGCGCTGGCGCGAGAAGATGCTTCCCCCTGTTTACGTTTGGGGGCGTTTGAAATCCGCCGCTATCAATCGCAACTGTGGTGGATTAAATCCGTCACTGGGCAAAGCGAAACCATTGTGCCGTGGCAGACGTGGTTACAACCGCTGGAATTACCGGCGGCGCTGGGAAGTGTACAGCTTACTGCGGGAGGCGATATTCGCCCTCCGCGTGCAGACGAAGCGGTCAGCGTGCGTTTCAAAGCGCCAGGATTGCTGCATATTGTCGGGCGCAATGGTGGGCGTAAGTTAAAGAAAATCTGGCAGGAACTGGGCGTACCGCCGTGGTTGCGTGACACCACGCCACTGCTGTTTTATGGCGAAACGCTGATTGCAGCGGCAGAGGTATTTGTGACGCAAGAAGGTGTGGCTGAAGGTGAGAATGGCGTAAGTTTTGTCTGGCGGCGAAACGCTTAGTTAAGTGAAAGCCGGATAAGACGCATCAAACGTCGCATCCGGCGAAAGTCAATCAGGACTCGCTCACCACCACCGTACCGATTTCCGGGTGGCTAAAGCTGGTAATTTTATCCAGACGTAGCTCGCGGGTTTCGCCAGCAGCTTCGACGACCAGATATTCCACATTTTTGCGGGAGACTAAATCGCTGGCCTTCCCCTGCAGTTTTTCGCCATCTTTCAGCTCAAGTGTCAGCATTAAATGATGCTGGCAGGCGAGCTCAAGATTATCGTAATCATCACAATTGATTGGTTGATACGTATCATTCATTGACATAATCGCTCACCAGTAAGTTTGCCGCAGCGTATGCTGCTTTTTCCCTGACAGCCTCAGAAAGGGCATCGTCGGCAGCCATTTCATTCAGCACTTTCAAAACGCAGCCCAGCGCGTCCGGAACGTATCCTAAGTCTCCGCTGGCGATTTCCGCGTACCGCTTGCGTATTAACTCACAATATTTTTCCACATGCCCTCCTGTCAGCACTCTGACTTAACCGTGGATGCAAGTCTAAGCCTACGAAGATAAACTCTGTTTCGCAAGGTGACTATACCACACTCATTTCTGCAATATCAGCGTCGCAACTGCACGTATTCCGTTACAATGGCCTCCTGATTCGAAAGGAGTTTTCTTATGGCGCTTAAAGCGACAATTTATAAAGCGACGGTTAATGTGGCCGATCTCGACCGCAACCAGTTTCTCGATGCCTCTCTGACGCTGGCGCGCCACCCTTCAGAAACACAGGAGCGCATGATGCTGCGCCTGCTGGCGTGGCTGAAATATGCCGATGAGCGTCTGCAATTTACCCGAGGTTTGTGTGCCGATGATGAGCCGGAAGCGTGGCTGCGTAATGATCATCTGGGCATTGATTTGTGGATTGAACTGGGATTGCCGGATGAGCGGCGGATTAAGAAAGCCTGCACCCAGGCCGCAGAAGTGGCGCTGTTTGCCTATAATAGTCGGGCGGCGCAAATCTGGTGGCAGCAAAATCAGAGCAAATGTGCGCAGTTTGCCAATCTTTCCGTCTGGTATCTGGACGACGAGCAACTGGCAAAAGTGAGCGCCTTTGCCGATCGTACCATGACGCTGCAGGCAACGATTCAGGATGGGGTGATTTGGTTATCGGATGATAAGAATAATCTGGAAGTAAACTTAATCGCCTGGCAACAACCTTCATGATTATGATTTCCCGACATGTGGCTATCCCCGATGGCGAGCTTGAGATCACCGCCATTCGTGCGCAGGGCGCGGGCGGGCAGCATGTGAATAAGACCTCAACGGCTATTCATCTACGTTTTGACATTCGAGCGTCCAGCCTGCCAGAGTATTACAAAGAGCGTCTGCTAGCCGCCAGCCATCATTTGATCAGCAGTGATGGAGTAATTGTCATCAAGGCACAGGAATATCGCAGCCAGGAACTGAACCGCGAAGCGGCGCTGGCACGGTTGGTGGCAGTGATTAAAGAATTAACAACAGAACAAAAAACCCGGCGACCGACACGACCTACCCGCGCATCAAAAGAGCGCAGGCTGGTATCGAAAGCACAAAAATCAAGCGTGAAGGCGTTGCGCGGCAAAGTGCGCGGCGGTCGGGAATAAAAAGAAGGAATGGATGGTGAAAAAAGCGATAGTGACAGCGATGGCTGTAATCAGCCTCTTTACACTGATGGGATGTAATAATCGGGCCGAAGTCGATACGCTTTCCCCGGCGCAGGCCGCTGAACTGAAGCCGATGCCGCAAAGCTGGCGCGGCGTATTGCCGTGTGCTGATTGCGAAGGTATCGAAACCTCTCTGTTCCTCGAAAAAGACGGAACATGGGTGATGAATGAGCGTTATCTGGGGGCTCGTGAAGAACCTTCCTCTTTCGCCTCCTACGGTACATGGGCGCGAACCGCTGACAAACTGGTATTAACCGACAGTAAAGGTGAAAAGTCATATTATCGGGCGAAAGGAGATGCGCTGGAGATGCTCGATCGTGAAGGCAATCCGATCGAATCGCAGTTCAACTATACACTGGAACCGGCAAAGTCCAGCCTGCCAGTGACGCCGATGACTCTACGCGGCATGTATTTTTATATGGCTGATGCGGCAACCTTTACTGATTGTGCGACCGGAAAACGTTTCATGGTAGCGAATAACGCTGAGCTGGAACGGGGCTATTTGGCTGCCCGCGGCAACAGCGAGAAACCGGTGTTACTGTCAGTAGAAGGTCACTTTACGCTTGAGGCTAATCCGGATACTGGTGCGCCGACCAAAGTATTTGCGCCTGATACGGCAGGTAAATTTTACCCGGACCAGGATTGCAGTAGTTTGGGGCAGTAATTGAACGCCGGAGCATTCTCCGGCTTTTATCACCGAGTCAGACCAACAAAGCGACTCGCTTTAATATAAATCCCTGGCTTCAAGTGCCCAATATACTCTAATTGCGTTTCTGGCTTAAACGCAGAGACATCGCCAGTACGCATATGCATCAGATCGGCAGGGCTAATCCAGCCAGACTGTGCCAGCGTAAGCGGATGTCCGGCTTTGGCAAATGCATCAGTGACAAATTCCGAACAAAACCACGACTTTTTGTCTCCTTCGCTCACACTGCTTAACTGCGCTTTCGCCAGGCCGCTGACGCACTGTTGGCGAAAATCCTCGGAGAACGGATTCAGTGAGCACATCTGGCGAGTCACCATAAATGGAATAAATTCGACAATGCCGCGATAGTTATAACCGCTATCTTTGATTTTATTGGCAAACGCGGTAATTTCTGTGGCTTGTTGCGGGGTAAGATCCGGGACTCGTAAGACGAAAAGCTTATCACTATGCTTCATCGCTTTTTTAAGGGAAACAATCTGGACGCCATCTCCTGTCGCTTCTGCAACGTTATTATCTCCCAAAAAGATTGCAACGTGGCTCACTGAGGAAGTGCTGAAGACGCGGATACCAAATGAGGTTACCCCGAGGCTTGAGGAGAACAGTAAATCGCCGGGTTTGAGATCAGGTTCTGTTATTTCTTTTATTGATTGTTCGGTGAAAGAGCTTTGATGCTGGAATTTGACTGCCCATGTTTTTGCCTCGGCATCTACCGCTGTGGCTGATGAGTCTGGCTGGCTGATATCAACGGTACAGGCCGAAAGTGAAAGAAAGCAGGGGAGAAGCAGGCACCAGTGCGCCTTTGGTTTATCCATTTTATACAATCCATGTAAAAAAGGGTCCTGAAATTCAGGACCCTTTCTGGCATCAGCCTTTAATCTGTTTCACCAGATAATCGACGATGTCACCGGTCTTAATTAACTGTTTCTCACCGTTACGACGGTATTTGTATTCGATATCGTCGTTGTCGAGGTTACGGTCACCCAACACGATAGTGTGCGGAATACCGATCAGTTCCATATCAGCAAACATCACGCCCGGACGTTCTTTGCGATCATCCAGCAGCACTTCGATACCCTGTGCGCGCAGTTCGCTGTACAGTTTCTCAGCCAGCTCCTGTACGCGGAAGGATTTGTGCATGTTCATCGGCAGAATCGCCACCTGGAAAGGTGCGATAGCGTCAGGCCATACGATGCCGCGTTCGTCGTAGTTCTGCTCAATTGCCGCAGCTACTACGCGCGTTACGCCGATACCGTAGCAACCCATCGTCAGGATTTGATTACGGCCATCTTCACCCTGTACGGAGGCTTTCAGTGCTTCAGAGTACTTAGTCCCCAGCTGGAAGATGTGACCGACTTCGATACCACGTTTGATCAGCAGCGTACCCTGGCCATCCGGGCTTGGATCGCCAGCCACCACGTTACGGATATCCGCAACTTCCGGGGTAGCGACATCGCGATCCCAGTTGATACCGAAGTAGTGTTTACCATCGATGTTAGCACCAGCAGCGAAATCACTCATCGCAGCAACGGTACGGTCAATTACTACCGGAATCGGCATGTTTACCGGACCCAGTGAACCCGGACCGGCTTTAACCACGGCACGAATTTCTTCTTCAGTCGCAAAAGTCAGCGGGCTTGCAACCTGCGGCAGTTTCTCAGCTTTAACTTCGTTCAGCTCGTGGTCACCACGCACCAGCAGCGCAACCAGCGGGAAGCTACTGCCTTCAACCGCTTTAACCAGCAGAGTCTTCACCGTTTTCTCAATCGGCAGATTGAACTGTTCAACCAGTTCCGCGATGGTTTTCGCGTTCGGCGTATCAACCAGCGTCATTTCCTGGGTAGCAGCAGCGCGCGGTTCTTTCGGCGCGATAGCTTCTGCCAGCTCAATGTTCGCTGCATAGTCAGAGGTGTCGGAGAAGACCACATCGTCTTCACCGCTCTGCGCCAGCACCTGGAATTCGTGAGAGGCGCTACCGCCGATAGAACCGGTGTCGGCCTGTACGGCGCGGAAATCCAGCCCCATGCGGCTGAAGATTTTGCTGTAGGCCGCATACATTGCATCGTAGGTTTCCTGCAGGGATTCCTGAGAGGTATGGAAAGAGTAAGCATCTTTCATCAGGAATTCGCGGGAACGCATGACGCCGAAACGCGGGCGCACTTCATCACGGAACTTGGTCTGGATCTGATAGAAGTTCAGCGGCAGCTGTTTGTAAGAGCTCAGCTCGTTACGAATCAGGTCGGTAATCACTTCTTCATGAGTTGGGCCAAGTACGAACGGACGGTCACCACGGTCAGCAATACGCAGCAATTCCGGGCCATACTGTTCCCAACGACCACTCTCTTGCCACAGTTCAGATGGCTGAACCACCGGCATTAACACCTCGATCGCACCGGCGTTGTTCATCTCTTCACGCACGATGTTTTCGACTTTTTTCAGAACGCGCACGCCGGTCGGCAGCCAGGTGTATAACCCGGAGGCCAGCTTGCGGATCATCCCGGCGCGTAACATCAGCTGATGGCTGATCACCTCGGCGTCGGCAGGTGTCTCCTTAAGAGTGGAGAGCAGGTATTGGCTAGTACGCATGTTGTTACGGTTCCAGTTGGAAGGTAGAGCAGGCTCAAGGCGAGCCTGGGACAAAAAAAGTGATTTAGTTTACCAGTGCAAAAGAAATGTCAAAAGAGAAGGGCGTGAATTTAACGCGGTTCCAGCGCAAAGACTTCAAAACCTGCGTCGGTGACGCGCCAGCGAACGTTAAAATCATGCAGCCAGACGGCATAGGTTTTGCCCGTTTCCTCACCTTTACGATAGGCCGGGCGCGGGTCCTGCGCCAGTACTTCACGGATAAACAGCGTTAACTGCGGATAGCGCTTCTCCAATGTCAAAAGCTGCTTTTCGACCTCTAAGGTAAAACTCACCGCCATCTCTGCCACTGGCGCACTTTGCGCATAGCTGGCACTGGCATCGGGAAGAGATTCGGCAAAGGGGAGATACGGTTTGATATCCACCACTGGCGTCCCATCGACCAGATCCAGACTGCCAAGCTTCAGAATCACGCTATCTTTATGACAAATAACTTCCTTCAGCTCTACCAGCGACATACCAATCGGGTTAGGGCGGAAAGTAGAGCGTGTGGCGAAAACGCCCATTCTGGCGTTACCGCCGAGGCGCGGTGGACGCACAGTCGGACGCCAGCCGCCTTCCATTGTTTGATGAAAGACAAAAAGGATCCATAAATGGCTAAACGCTTCCAGGCCGCGAACGGCGTCGGCCTGGTTGTAGGGAGCAATGAGATGCAGTTCACCGTTGGCGCTTTTTACCAGACCTGGCTGGCGCGGAACGGCGAATTTTTCTTTATAGGGCGAGCGAATAACGCCTATTTGCTCGAACTGGAAACTGCTCATTTCGCCGTAATGTTAAGCGCAGAACCGATACATACAGCCTGACGATAGCAGCCTGGCGTACCGCTGGTGACTTCGCAGCTATGCAGTAATACCGCATTGGCCTTCATTTTCGAGGCGTTGATTTGCATCCGCTTACGTGCGGTTGGAATGCTCGGCGGAGAGTCCTGATTGGAGGCCTGGCAAGAATCGCCACTGACTTCACCGAGATCGCGGAACGGTTTGCCGACTAATTCTTCTGCATTGGTATAAATTCGGACCGGCGTGGCGCGCGGCGCTTTCGGTTTTGCAGGCTCCGCTTTCGGCTGGGGTGCAGTGCTTTGAACGGGTTCGACAGGGGATCTGCTTAACATGGAACAGCCGCTTAGCATGAGTGCTACTAAACAGATCGGTAAAGCACGCATAGTATTTCCTCAATGTATGATCAAAACGTCAATATTGAATCAGGAGCTTGTAAAAATGACAAGACGGGCAAGCGCCCGTCCTGAATGATATTACAAATTGTGGAAACAGCCTAAAAATTACCAGCCTTTAACAGCGCCACCGTTAAACACTTTGTTCGCTGCTTCGTAAACTTCGTCAGACTGATAAGCCTGGACGAATTTCTTCACGTTCTCAGCGTCTTTGTTATCTTCACGCGTTACGATCAGGTTTACGTACGGGGAGTCTTTATCTTCGACAAAGATACCGTCTTTCGCCGGAGTCAGGCCAATCTGGCTGGCATAGGTGGTGTTGATAACCGCCAGAGCGATTTGCGCATCGTCCAGAGAGCGCGGCAGCTGCGGTGCTTCCAGCTCAACAATTTTCAGGTTTTTTGGGTTCTCAACAACATCAAGAACTGTTGGCAACAGGCCAACGCCATCTTTCAGTTTGATCAAGCCCACTTTTTGCAGCAGCAGCAGTGAACGACCAAGGTTAGTCGGGTCGTTTGGCACGGCAACCTGCGAACCATCTTGCAGTTCATCCAGCGATTTGATTTTCTTGGAGTAACCGGCAATCGGATACACAAACGTGTTGCCTACTGCGACCAGTTTGTAGCCACGATCTTTCAGTTGCTGATCAAGGTACGGTTTATGCTGGAAGGCGTTGGCGTCGATATCGCCTTTGCTCAATGCTTCGTTTGGCAGAACATAGTCGTTGAAGGTGACCAGCTCAACGTCCAGGCCATATTTGTCTTTCGCGACTTTCTGCGCGACTTCTGCAACCTGCTGTTCGGCACCAACAATCACGCCGACTTTAATGTGGTTTGGATCTTTTTCATCCTGACCGCAGCCTACCAGTGCCAGTGATCCAATCAGGGCTCCCACTGCCGCAAAGGTTTTGAATTTGAACGCCATACCTTATTCCTTCTTCAATTATTTATGTTGTGTTGAACGTTATTTGCGAGTGACAGCCCGGACGATGCGGTCGCCTGCGAACTGAATTAAATAAACCAGAATGACCAGCAATACCAGAACCGTATTCATCACCGTCGCGTTATAACCTATGTACCCATACTGATAGCCGATCTGACCCAAACCACCGGCACCGACTGCGCCACCCATTGCGGAATAACCGACCAGGGTAATCAGGGTGATAGTTGCCGCATTCACCAGACCTGGCAACGCCTCCGGTAACAGCACTTTACGCACGATCTGCATTGGCGTGGCACCCATTGCGCGGGAAGCTTCAATTAACCCGGTTGGGATCTCCAGCAGAGCGTTCTCGACCATACGGGCAATAAACGGTGCTGCACCAACGGTCAGCGGAACAATCGCTGCCTGCAAACCAATCGATGTACCGACAATAACGCGAGTAAACGGAATCATCCATACCAGCAAGATAATGAACGGGATGGAACGGAAAATGTTCACAATCGCAGAAACGGTACGATACAGCTTCGCGTTAGCAATAATTTGCCCCGGACGCGTGACATAAAGCAGAACGCCAACCGGCAGACCAATCACAAAGCCAAAAAAACCGGATACGAAGGTCATTGCCAGCGTTTCCCATACGCCACGAACCAGCAGCCACATCATCGGCTCAGACATAACCCAGTACCTCTACTTTTACATGGTGTTCCTGCAGCCAGGCAATGGCGGCTTGCGTATCTTGTTGTGTGCCGTGCATTTCAGTCAGCATGATGCCGAACTTAACGCCACCGGCGTAATCCATCTGCGCGCTAATAATGTTGTTATTGACGTTGAAACGACGCGCGGTTTCAGAAAGCAGCGGGGCATCGACCGATTGACCGGTAAACTCCAGACGCAGCATCGGCACGCAGTCAGCGAATGGTTCCGCTTGCAGACGTTCCTGATAATCTTCCGGGATATCCAGATGCAGGGTCGACTGAATAAACTTCTGCGCTAGCGGCGTTTTCGGATGCGAGAACACTTCACTTACCGTGTCTTGCTCGATCAACTCGCCATTACTGATCACCGCCACGCAATCACAAATGCGCTTCACAACGTCCATTTCGTGGGTGATCAACAGAATCGTCAAACCCAGACGACGATTGATGTCTTTCAGCAGTTCGAGAATAGAACGTGTTGTTGCCGGGTCCAGCGCGCTGGTGGCCTCATCACACAGCAATACTTTGGGATTGCTGGCTAACGCACGGGCAATCGCCACACGTTGTTTCTGCCCACCGGAAAGGTTAGACGGGTAACTATCATGCTTATCGCCAAGACCAACCAATGACAGTAATTCTGTCACGCGACGTTTAATCTCGTCTTTCGGCGTGTTGTCCAGCTCCAGCGGCAGTGCCACGTTGCCAAAAACAGTGCGCGAAGAGAGCAGGTTAAAATGCTGGAAAATCATACCAATCTGGCGGCGAGCTTTGGTCAACTCGGATTCTGACAGCGTGGTCAGTTCCTGACCATCGACCAGCACGCTACCCTCGGTTGGGCGCTCCAGCAGGTTTACACAACGGATAAGCGTACTTTTACCCGCGCCTGAGGCACCGATAACGCCATAAATTTGTCCAGCTGGCACATGCAGGCTGACGTTGTTCAACGCCTGGATGGTGCGGGTGCCCTGGTGGAACACTTTGGTGATATTCGAAAGTTTTATCATTGATTATTTATTATCGTCATTAAGTTAGTCGTGGCATTTCGAATGCCTGAAACGGTCAAAGCCGTCAATGAAATGGATGTTAAGGCATCCAGACGTCTAAATCAATCAGGTTTATGCGAAGAGCACTTTCTTGCAGGTCGAAACATGCGATACTAGCGTCACATGCCTTATTAAGGAGCTATAAAAGGTGGCGAAGAGCGTACCCGCAATTTTTCTTGACCGTGATGGCACCATTAATGTCGATCACGGCTATGTCCATGAGATCGACAACTTTGAATTTATCGACGGTGTTATTGACGCCATGCGCGAGCTAAAAAAAATGGGCTTTGCGCTGGTGGTAGTAACCAACCAGTCTGGCATTGCTCGCGGTAAATTTACTGAAGCACAGTTTGAAACGCTGACCGAGTGGATGGACTGGTCGCTGGCGGACCGCGATGTCGATCTGGATGGTATCTATTATTGCCCGCATCATCCGCAGGGTAGTGTTGAAGAGTTTCGCCAGGTCTGCGACTGCCGCAAACCACATCCGGGGATGCTTTTGTCAGCACGCGATTATTTGCATATTGATATGGCCGCTTCTTATATGGTGGGCGATAAATTAGAAGATATGCAGGCAGCGGCTGCGGCGAACGTGGGAACAAAAGTGCTGGTGCGTACGGGAAAACCTATTACGCCTGAAGCAGAAAACGCGGCGGATTGGGTGTTAAATAGCCTGGCAGACCTGCCGCAAGCGATAAAAAAGCAGCAAAAACCGGCGTAATGATTAAAAGATGAGCGGTTGAAATAAAAATGCATTTTTCCGCTTGTCTTCCTGAAACGACTCCCTATAATGCGCCTCCATCGACACGGCGGATGTGAATCACTTCACACAAACAGCCGGTTCGGTTGAAGAGAAAAATCCTGAAATTCAGGGTTGACTCTGAAAGAGGAAAGCGTAATATACGCCACCTCGCGACAGTGAGCTGAAAGCCGCGTCGCAACTGCTCTTTAACAATTTATCAGACAATCTGTGTGGGCACTCGAAGATACGGATTCTTAACGTCGCAAGACGAAAAA
>NZ_PTRU01000060.1:0-7311 GCF_002965245.1 Escherichia sp. MOD1-EC6021
ATCAAGGACGGCTCAGTGGCAGATGGTGCGATGGCGAACACGCTGCGGGTGAAAGTCACCGACGCGTTCGGCAATGCGCTGGCCGGACAGACGGTCAGCGTCTCAGCGGACAACGGGGCAGCGGTTGCCGCGACGGTTATCACCGGGCCGGACGGCACCGTGGAAATCTCCGTCACCAGCCAGACTGCGGGCATCAGTGCCGTTGCCGCCAGCATCAACAACAGCAGTCTGAGTCAGAATGTGACATTTATCCCGGATGTCAGCACCGCGAAGATCGCGGATCTGGTGGTTATTAAGGACGGCTCAGTGGCTGACGGCGCAATGGCGAACACGCTGCGGGTGAAGGTCACCGATGCATTCGGTAATACGCTTGCCGGGCAGACAGTCAGCGTGTTGGCGGACAACGGTGCAACGGTTGCCCCGACAGTCACCACGCAGCCGGACGGCACGGTGGAGATCAGTGTCACCAGCCAGACGGCGGGCACCAGTGCGGTCACCGCCAGCATCAACAGCAGCAGCCTGAGCCAGAACGTCACCTTTGTACCGGGTGATGCATCGCAGCTCACTTCAACCGTTGAAACAAATAAGTCGAACTATACGGTTGGAGAGACAATCACCATCACGGTAACGCTCCGGGATGCGTTCGATAATCTGGTAACCGGTGCAGCTTCACAGTTAGCCGCTAATGGTGTGCTTACGGTGGCTGGCACCGACCCGTCAGAAACGGGAAGCTGGATTGAATCAGGTGGCGTGTATACCACAACCCGTATGGCGACGATTGCCAGTACCAATCAGCACGCCAACCTGCAATTGCAGACGTGGAGTGATGGTGTAACGTCAGATCGCTATGACATACAGTCCGGTTCTCCGGCGCAAGCCACATCAACTATCGCACGGATAAAAACGCCTACACCGCTGGCGACACTATAACCGTCGCCGTGACGCTGAAAGACGCGCACGGTAACCTGGTTGAAGGGGGCGAGTCCTTACTGTCTGGTGATAACGTAATAGTGGAAGGAGCCGTACGTTCAGGAGGATGGTCTGAAACCGCCGGTGTTTATACTGCTACATGGTCGGCGCAAATGGCGGGAGACTCTCACCACGCGACGTTGACTTTGCCTGAGTGGGGCAGCAGTAAACAATCAGAGAGTTATTCCATCCACAGTGGTGCTCCGGTGCAAACAAATTCAGCCATCAGGACAGATAAAACGACATATATCGCCGGGGAGTCATTAACTGTCACAGTAACGTTGCGGGATGAGTTTGGTAACCCGGCTTTAGGGCTGACATCAGGAGTTATCGAATCATATATCGATAATTTTACGGTGGGCGGCGCAGTCCCCGATTCGATGCAATGGGTCGAACAGAATAATGGTGAATATACCATGATCTGGACAGCATGGTTTGCCGAGAAAAATTTGGTTGCCAGTCTGAAATTAAAAACATGGGCAACGGAGATTAATTCCGCGCTATACGGGATACAACCAGGTGCAGCAGCAAAAACTCAGTCCACGATTATCACGGACAAAACGGTATATATCGCTGGGGAGAGCATAACGGTGACTGTTGTACTTAGTGATGCTCAGGGTAACTTTATTACTGATGGTGTCGCTCAGCTTAATGAGGAAAACGTAAAAGTCAGGAATGCAGATCCTATCCAGGGTAATAATTGGATATACAACGGCAATGGGCAATATCAAAGACAGTATATGGCGCATTTCGCGGAAGTGAATTTGAATGCACAACTGAAGATGGTTGGTTGGAGCGATGCCAATTATTCAAATAATTATACTATTAAACCGGGTGAAGCGAGTCCGCATGGTTCACAGCTTCGTATAAGAGATGATGTTGTGGTTGTTGGGGCGGATTTACCTGTCAGTGTTTTATTAGCTGATGATTTTGGTAACCCGTTGGATAACGGTCTGGATTTGCTGGATAATGCAGTGTACTTACAAAATGTGGAGAAGAAAGAAGGGGCTAAATGGATATATTTGGGTGATGGCATATATGAGCGTACCTATATGGCCTACAAAGAAGGAGAGAACTTAAATTCATTTCTGCAGATTAACGGTTGGCGTGTAAACGGGCAACCTTCCTATACCATCCTTCCTTTTGTGGCAGTCGATTCACTGAGTGTGAATGGTGCAATATTCAGGGCGGCAGATGGTTTTCCTGAAACAGGATTTGATGGGGCTAAATTCACCTTAGTATTAACCCATAATATGAAGAATACAGATTATGATTGGACGGCAGGCATCTATGGTATTAATGTTAACAATAATGGAGAAGTCACAATAAGTCTGCCCCTAAATAGTGAAATCACTATTACCGGGAAACCAAAAGATGGTAAAGGGAATAATGTTGTATTCAAATTCAAGATGAAAAAATGGTTTACTAGTTTAGGTGCTGCCAGTAATAACACTTGGGATATTATAAATGCATCATGCAATAGCTATGGACAAGTGGCGTCATCTTTAGAATTAGCGCAGCGACCAAGTAGTGGTGTAGTTCCACGAAAAGTAGGTACGTTGTGGGGAGAATATGGTAATTTGAAAGCTTATGGCAGTACATTTAGCAGCACGGATTACTGGACAAGTACTGTACTTATAGGGGTTCACGAGAAATTCAATCCTGAAACTGGTATATCAACACCAGGATCAGGAAAGTCTTCTGGTTTGTGTGTGAGATATTTTTAACGAAATAACTACTGAATTGCCCTGCATCAGCAGGGCAATTTCTCTTCGTTCTTACGCAGAAGTACGCATCGTACTGATAGTATTAAATTCATTTTTTACATTGAGCAAACGAGGGTCGTGAAGCAAAACATTTGACCATAAATCATTGTCTTTAACTAATTGTTGCCAGCGCTTTTCATATTCTTTTTTACCATAAACAGTATAAATTAATGGCAAAATCACACCATTTATTTTGTTGGTGTTAATACTAGCCAACAACTTCATAATGTCATTTTTTATAGATGCACCATAGATCAAAAACTTCGTATAAAGCGAGTTAACACAGCTGTAATCAAGATCATGCTCAGGGTCAAGTTTTAGCAATAAACTTTTGGCTTTGTCATTATGTCCTTTCAGTGCCATGAACATAGCCAGAATAGACGTAATAATTGGATTGTTATAGGTGTTTTGACTATTCAGATTTAACGCAAAAGATATCGCGTTATCGAGTGATGATGTGTAATAAAGTATAATTAGTTTAAGAACACTTATACCCATTTTATTGGGCTCAAGAGTAATGCTTTTTTCTATTAAATTAAACGCTCTTGCAAGGTCGCCGTTCAAAAAACATAGCAGCGACTGATAATAATAAACGTCTGGTGAATTAGGTTTGAGTAAATGTGCTTGTTTAAATAGCACATTAGACACTGAATGTTCATCTTTTAGCCCACTGATTAAACCTAGCAATCCTAATGCCTGAGAATTTGAAGGGTTAATTTCCAGAGCCTTTTCTATGGCTGTTACTGCTGTTTTTATAGCTTGTTTTTGTTCACTGAGTCCAAGGAGTGCTAATGATATATGGCATTCCGCCAGGCAACAGTAGGGCAAGGTATTTTGCGGTTGCGTACTCACACAATCTCTAAATATTACTAATGCTCGTTTCAAACTCTCTGGTGTATAACGATACATTTCCATTCTGCCATTCATATACATAACAGCAGAATCCAGAGATGGCATTTGTTGTGTATTAATAGATTTAAAATTAATATTGGGTATTTTTTCAATAAGAATATTAATTACTTGTGATAATAATACGGAAAGAGGATTATCGGGGTTGAAATCAATACTTTGATGATCAATCAACTTATGCGTTCTGGCATGAATTAATTCAATAAATAAACGCCAGTTTTTACCATAGTGAACGACCTGACCCATAATATAATATTCTGGACCTGTTTTATTGATAAACTGATGGATAGTAGAAAAATCGCTTGCCTCATTCGTTACCGAGGCAGGTAAAATATCTAAACCACAAAAAGCATATTTTGAAAGGCCCTGCACAAGTTCGTAATGCAGTTTTAGAACATTGATTGAGCCTTCGGTACGAAATGGAAAAACAGCAAGAGTGGTAGTCGACTTTACCGGTTCATTATCGGTTACAATCACAATGGGTACAGTAAAACGGTATCCACGACCATAGACCGTTTCGATATACTTACACTGTTTATTCTCATGCAAAAGTTTGCGCAATGCATAAATACACCGTGTTAAAGATTCATCACTGGCAACACTTGCGCTCCAGACCTTATCAATAATCTCTTCTTTGCTAACAATTTCACCGTCAGCATTAAGTAATAGAATAATAACGCCAAGTTCTTTCGGGGGAATATGATATTCTTTGTTTTTGAATAATAAAATTCCATTGTTTTTTAATACAAAGTCGCCAAATATATATTGTTGTGTATTATTTTTTCCATGTTGCAGTTGCATAGAACGCTCCTTCCATTTTCTCTATTCATAGTATTAATTTGATCAATATAAAATAAAGTATTGGCAGAATTGCTCTATCAAAAAACGCTCATTTTGTAAGATTGTGATGAAGAAATGAATGAAAGCTGATGCTTAATAATATGAAACGCTGGTCCCATTTTACGAGACCAGATAGTGGACTATAATATTTGGCGTTACTTAATCAGAAACGTAAATAATCTTTCGCTGAATCAAATAATGCTGTAATGGTTGACGATAATAATTTTATAATCGTATCGTAGGTGGAGTTGGCTGTGCTGTATTTAGTCGTGATAACCTGTACATCGGTTTTCATGTTTTCTGCTTGCCCATTATAACCCGCTAACCATGCCTGGTATTCAGCTGTGCTTATTTCATAACCGGTGAATTCTTTAGATATATTTTTTTCCTTCCCTTTATTATCCCTGTGCACCATTGAATCTGAAGATTGACTCATACTGTCAATAATCTGAGGGTTGGGAATAATAACATATAAACCGCTACCTTGTGGTTCAACTTCGACAATCGGAGAAGGTGTGCGGTGTTTGGGATCGGGTGGAATTACCGGAAGTCCTAAAGCGGCGCACCATTTTTCTGCTTCTTCCAATGGAACACCAATTTTGTCAGCAGGTGCCGGAGGGTATAAAACATAGTCTGGATTGTAATGATAGTGGAAATCACCATTAGGATATTTATCGATATAATAAAAATGCATCAAGGCCTTTTGAAATGCATTGACATCAAAAATTATCGCATCGCCTTTTTTATTAGAGTGAGTCCATTTTCCCATATTGCTTTGGATATGTTCACTGAAGTCCTGCCAGTATGCGCTCATTATCTCAACGCTATTCGCATAAATTTCGAGGTAGTCGCTACCGAGCACACTCATCAAATCAGCAATATCACTGCATATATATTTATCACTTTTAAATTCGTTTGAACTACTGGCCGTTAAAGTACTGCTGGTTGCTGAACTTCTCATTTCAGGCGCAGAACTCTCTAAAGAAGCGATAGCGTGATTTAAGGTACCTTTGGTCGATGCCATTGCACTTGACCCGGTTGTGTTGTGAGCAACGTTAGCCAGGGTTTTTCTCACAGAGTTATGCAAGGTCAATATTTTAGCGGGATCCTTTAATTTTCCGTCAATAGTATTAACATTTTCTGTAAGCTGCAGAACTTTTTTTATCAGCGAATAACTTTCGTGTAAGAGCGCAGATCCTTTCTCTGATAGGTTCTCAGTTGGGAAATTTCTGAGCATGTTTTTAACGAAGTTGAGTTGTATGTCATGCTGGCATTTCCAGTCTTCATTTCGCGGGCTACGTTCACTGACTAAAGTTGATAGTTTTTCAACATCTTTCTTGAGCATAGCGCCAATATTATTATCCTTACTGGCGCTGTTATACAAATTACCCTCGCTTTTGCTGTTTTCCAGTTGCTGAGGCTCCTCACTTTGCGAGGATGCCTCTTTAAGAGGAATGTTTGCATTCTGCTGACGTAAAATATCTATATTTAAATTATTATCTTTATTAATCATGTGCCATTCCTCCTTAAATATAATTAACTATTATTGCAATTATTTATGAGCGAATGCCTTGAACGATAGCGCTATCAGTATCAATAATAGTTTGTATTATTTGCTGTAATAAATTGAGTGCCTGATCTCTCCCTTGAACATCACGATTGATTTGATCCAGATAGCTACTCATAACTGAATGCAAAACATTTTTAGCTTGCTCCGCAACCTCTTTTTCAGCACGAGTATATTCCGCAGCTACAGTTCCGCTTGATTGCAATGTACTGCCAAAAGCCTGAAAGAGATGATGAGAATTAGAAAGAGAATTATAACGACTAAATTTTTTATTATGACTGTCAATATGCTGTTTATCTGCAATTTGCTTATTAATACTGTCTTTTTCTTTTTCTAATTCTTCTAACGGTATTTTATTTTGGTCATTCTCAGTACTCTTATCTTCTGATAATTTATTATTTATTTCAGCAAGTCTAGCTTTTGCCTTTTTCACATCTTCATTTGTCTTTAATTTCTGTTGGTCTTCCGGTGTATCTGTTTTTTGTCCTTGGTTTGGATTAACATCATCTATTTTACCGGCGGGCTTTTTATATTCTGCATTCGCGACTACGCCAACTCCAATCACATTAACAATTGCGCCCGTTGTAGCACCAGCTAAATTTTCCCAAGAGGAGTTAATTGTTTCTTTACTCTGTAATTGGACAAGATCTTCAAAAAGGATGCTCATGCTAGCCTCGGCCTTGGCAGAGGCATTGTACATTGATGTAAAGACTCTTAAAAATTCCTCCATAATGTTCTGTTGTCTCATAGTCAAATTATCTAACATATCGAGAATGTTAAATGTTATGGTTTTCTCTGTTGACTTGGTAGACTGACAGGATGATTTTGTCGCTATGCTAGCGTTTTGAATTATATTATGTAATGTGTTATTAGCGTAATTAAGACCATCTAATACTTTACATTGTAGTTCGGGAGAAAGAGCACGGACAGAATCAATCAACCTAATAAATTTAGTGTTTGTATCAGTTTTAATATCATTAGGCACAAAACTTTGCAGTATTTTTTTATTTTGAGATACTCTTGTTTCATAACCAGGTTGTTCATCGAACGTTGTTTTATCGAGATTCTTATTATGGGCTGTATTGTTTATGTTGCTAATGTTATTGGGCATTTTTGAATCCTCTTATACGATAGAATGGGAAGCAAATTTCAAAGATTCAGTTCGGTGTTGCAATACACGCACTGGATTTGCCCCTATATTTCCAGACACCTGTTATCACTTAACCCATTACTGGCTTGCTGCCGTAGATATTCCCGTGG
>NZ_PTRU01000061.1:0-6930 GCF_002965245.1 Escherichia sp. MOD1-EC6021
GCCCGCCGCAGACGCAGCATGTGTTTTGTGTATCCCCGGCGGCCCGGGTCGCGCACACGGGTCTGGCAGGCGAAGAACGGCTGAAAGCCTTCCCGCTGCAGATTTTCCAGGACGGTAATGGTGGGAATGTACGCATACCGTTCACTGCGGGAGGTGTGCCGGTCTTCCCCAAAAATACTGGGTACATGGCGTATCAGTTCTTCATGTGTCAGCGGACGGTCACGGCGTATCTGGTTTGCAGCATAACCAAAACGACTTGCTAATCGCATACTTTGCTCCTTATCGGTGGTTAAGATTTACTGGTGCAATAAATGAAAAAAGCCGCGTCTCCCGGAGAAGACGCGGCCTGACGGGTGAAATGAATAAGGTTTATTGTCTGAGAGGCCTTTCACTGGCGAGCCACGCATTAAGCGGCTTTCCGGTAACAATGGCTGGGGCTGTATTTACCTTTGATATTAATAATGTGCAGAGAAACGCATGGTTTACTCCTTAGATTTTAAGTTTGTCCTGGGCTACAACGACAGGTTTTCCGGATGTGTCGATGACTCCTACCGTCGGTACGCCATTTTTGATTTCGAAGAACGGTTTGTTGCTACCTGAGCACAGTTGATTGTCCCCGTATTCAATCATTTGTGCTTTCCCGGTTTTCAGGTTAACTACCGAGACAGTGTAGTCGTAGCACCCGGCACCACCACGTTCAAGCACGAAAACATAGCTGTTATCTTTATAGTTGAACTGATTCTTTGTCTGGCAATTCATACCGTCAATTTCGGTACAGGAAAACGCTTCTGTAGTATTAACGTATTTGATGTTATTTGGCAGTTTTACTTGTTTCGCAGTAGCGAAGACAGAGAACAGAATAGTTACAGCAACGAGTAAAGTTTTGATAAAAGTTTTCATGATAGACTCCTTAAATTAGTTAACCGCAGCTACGTAGTTTTTCACCAGATACGCGAATTCATGCACGCCAATTTCACCGAACCAAACCAGGTAGGCCGGGTCATCTAAACCAAAGTAACGGTAGCCAACAACTTCATGGGTTTTTGGGTTATAGAGTGTTACGATAAAGTCCCAGCCGCAGGTATTGGCTTTGCAACCGTCGCCCTGGAACCAGACTGTACCGTTAATGTTTACTGGCGTGATACCTCCACCAGGGCCATCCATATAGCCGCCTTTACCGAACATGCCGCTCAGTCCGACCGGTTTTAATGCTTTGTCGATAGCGGCTTTGTAGGTAGCGTCACCTTCGTACAACTCGTACGTTGATGGACACGCTCCAGGTTGTTCAGCCCAGGCTTCCGGGTTACAACTAAGAGCTTGTTTTACGGTAGCCGCTTCTGCGTTAAAGTTAAAGCCCGTGAACAGAACCGCCAGAAATAACATAAGGGTATGTAAACGTTTCATTGTAAATATTCTTCCGTTGTAAATGGCGCTGGAAAATTTCTCATCAGTGAAACCTTCCGGAAGTTTCCCCCCCTTGTATGATGTATATCGCCAGTATTTTATTTCATCCCGGCTGTAATTTTTATATTCCCCGGCACGTGCAATAACGCTGACCAGAGATATAAGGCTCATTAATAACTTTACAGGTAATTTCATAATTAAATTTCCAGTGAGTGAATTGACAGGTGAGGGGTAAAACTTTCTCTCAGGTAATATATATCTGAAAATATTTTCAATAACACCAGACAGGAAAAACACCACCACAGGCGGTGGCGTTTCTTTGGGGCGTCTTTATTTAATCCGGGCCATCGCGTTTCTCAGTGCCAAATCTGCCTCTTCCGTTATATCCAGGCTTTTCTGCAATACCGCCTCTGACCGGGTCAGTGCCTGACGTGCTGCCAGCGGTTTCCGGATATGCTCCATCGCCAGCATCGTGTCTTCATAGCCCTGCTGACGCCAGGCGTCGGTATGTGCCGATGTAAAACTGAGCAGACCGCCGCTGTTGCCACCATCACCTGCATATTTCAGCCTTTTCCGGGGACGGATCTCAAGGATTGTGGTGTCCGGAAAAGCCTGGCGATCCCATAAAGAACCGTCACTCAGATGCGTCACAATCACCATATTGCATCCGGCATCGACCAGAGGCGTCACAGGGGTATTTCCCTGCATATTTCGCCATCCTCCCATACCACCATCACCGAACATTGTCCCCTGAACCTCACGGGGACGGAACAGCAGGGGCAGCGCGGCTGACGCAAGCAGAGCCTCTTTCTGCTGTCCGCGGGGCAGGCTCTGGATATGCTGAAAAACGGCGTTTTTCGTGGTTCCGACACCCAGTTCAGCACGAATGCAGTCAATAATATCCTGCATGCCCCCTTCTGTGGGGTACAGCGACACATACAGCGGTAGCCCGTCTGCCAGAGCATCAGTATCAAGATAATGATCCATCAGCGCTGTCAGGGGCTCATCTGACAACAACGGCTGAGCCATCAGATTGTCAAACCCGTTGATTGTCGATATATGGCGAAGAAGCGTCGTAAGCAGTGCTCCTGCACGTCCGGGGATCTGGCAGAGGTTCATTGCCTGGAACAATTTTTTCAGCAATGAAAAGTAAACCAATCTGTTTACCGACAGCACCTGATTATTCCCCAGATGATCCCAGAGCGCCTCCAGGCGTACGGCAGCTTCTGACAGATCGGGAGAGGCCGCGATAATGGCACCATTGAATGCGCCAATGCTGGCCCCTGAAACCATGCTGATCTGTGTACCACACTCTGCCAGTGCCTTAACCACTCCCGCCTGATAAGCGCCCACCGCCCCGCCACCGGACAGCACCAGCCCCGTTTTCATTTCTGTACTCATGCAGCCCCCTTCTGAAATATTTCATCGACCATGCTTTCAGAGAGGCGTTCTGCAGAGCAGAGGCGAGGCATGCGAACCGGTAAGTGTTCTGCAGCCTGCGTGGTTGACCAGATCACCGGATGCTGCTCTTCACTGCACCAGTCTCCCAGCCAGTTAATCGCGTCATGCCACTCGTTATCTGCCTGCTCCCGGCCCTGACCACCAAGCCAGTCCAGAGTGTTCAGACGCACGGTTGCACTACCGCCACTCTCCTGTGCCATCTGCGTTAATGCTTTATGTCTGAGAATATCCAGTAGCTGGTTAACCTGGCCTGTTTCGCTCTGACGTATCACATCACCAAACGCGCCCCAGCGAAGCTCTTCAAGTGCCACATAACAACGTCCGGCAGGGGAAAATGACGCATATCGCCCGGCGCTCCACCATGAGAATATCTGCTCAAGATGTAACTGCGCCCGCTGAACCTGGTCAACACGGTGGAGTTTTTCTTCAAGATGATTCAGTTTATGGTGAACCTGATCGGCCAGGGTGAGTAACTGCTCCCGCGTATCTGCGGAATAATGCGCCAGCCTGGCTGTATCACTGACCAGTGAACTGACCCTGTCGTTTACCTGGGTAATCGCGTAGTTTGTGGTGGCAAGTGACGTTGTCATCTCCGTCAGCCAGCGCAGGGACGCCTCAACGCCCTGTGCAAGCGACGCATTGATGGCATTCTGCCGTGCAGCGCCTTCGCCGGTCAGCCCCTCTTTTAAACGCCGGAAGAACGTGCGCTCTCCGGCCGTGCGGATATGCTCCTGTGCAACATCGATTCCGTTTGCGAAATCAACCACAAATTTTTCAGGAAGACAGGTGAGTACCTGACATACCCGGTTATCAGCAATTTGTTGAATAAATGGTGAAGTCACAGCATTGTCTCCAGCTCTTCCCTCAGCGCCTTACTGTCAGTAATGAGCTCAGGAACCCTTTCATTTAATGCCTGAAGTCGCCCGGTAAGTCGTTCCTGCGCCTGCTGATCGCGTTTATGATCTTCAGAGCTCTGAATCAGCGTGTTACGCAGTTGTTCAACTTTCTCCCTGAATGCGCAGAAAAAGGCATCGATTTCCTGGCGGACGGGCTGGTTAATATCCTGCTCAATGGATGCCTGCAGCTCCCCGAAATATGCCCGGGTCAGTGACATAACTTCCTCTCTGACCTTGTTGATATTGATCACGCTGCGACTCACATCCTCGTCATAGTTTTCCCAGCCCAGGTCACTGGTGCCAAACCATCGACAAACGGTTCCCCATACGCCACTCTGCCGACGGCGACGGGTGACGGTCTCCGTTCTTTCCTCCATAAGCGCACTCAGATTTATTTTTACCGCGAGCCGGGTCTGTAACTGGCTGACTGCCGGAAAACTGATTTTTACGGTAAAGCCCTCATCCTCCAGGCGGGCATTGATGCGACCGGCAATGTTTTCTGTGGCGTACAGGGCCGTGCCACGAAAACCTGTTTCAATCCCGCTGACGATTTTCTCCAGCTCAGGCCGGAACTGTGCTTCAGCCTCACGGTGCAGGCTGGTCACGGTCGATTCGATTTGCGTCATCAGTTCAAGGGCTTCCCTGCGATCACTGAATTTTATTTCGGGGCTGTCCGGGGCAAAATCTCGTTTCCTGTAATCCTCCCGGCCCTGGTTGTTGATACCGGACCATTGAGAAATTTTCCCCCATAATCCGGACTGAGACCTTCGTTGTTCTGCGTCTTCTTCCTCCAGCATTTGCTGTTCTTTGCGTTTACCGCTTCTGAAATAGTCATTCAGCTCCTCTTCCAGTGAGGTGCAGACCCCCGTCAGTAATTCCCGGGTTTTAGTATCGATCTCCTCCATGGCCATTCTGACATCAGTGGTCATCTGCTCCTGACAGTCCGCGATTTCCCGGATATCCGCAAGCAGGCTGGTGATATGCGACTGCAGTGACTGAATGCTTTGCTGTAGCCCCTGATGGCGTAACAACAGGTATTCACTGATATTTTCTGCATTCTGCATCAGTTTTGCGGCGGCAGAGTCAACCGCCAGTGCCGCAGCTCTGGAATGTGAGCTCTGTATGACTTCCGTTATCAGTTGATCGATAAGTGAGCCTTCCCACAGGTCTGTCGCCCCTTCAGTTGCCAGTTCACTGTCTTTACAGACGTATTCTTTTTTCATGCAACCGAAGGCACCTCTGATAAAATCATCGACCCAGGCTTCATCAACAGGAAGGGTTCCGTTTTTCCGTAACTCATGAAGCGCACGGTTAGCCAGGTATGCCTGGCGTGAGGATCCGGGATAAACGCGGGAGGCGGGCAGCACATCGCTGTTCAGCATTGCCGGAACTTTCTGGCGTACGGCATCTGCCCCATCGCCATTGCGGTCTTTCTCATCAAATTTATTGACCAGTACAAACAGGCGGCCGGCTGATACGTCAGCAATGGCATTAAGCTCTTTACGGACGTCTTCATCCGCTTTTGAGTTCATCTGGGTGTAATCCATCACAGCCAGAACCGCAGAGGCTTTCTGCAGTTGATCCCGCATCATCACTTCCATCTGCGGTTGTCCGGCCTCATTAGGGCCGGGGGTATCCAGCAGTGTGAGTGTTCCCTGGCATGCATCCATCCCCACCAGATGGCTGAATTCCACGTCGATCACCGGCAGTTTCTGCACTTCTGCGTATTCATCAAAAGGAAATTCAGTCCCCATTGCCGCAGCAAGACGAACCAGATCGTTTAACGATGCCAGTCCGGTAAAGATTTCCTCCTCCCCGTGGTATTCATTTTTGAGCCAGCCATCATCCGTCAGAATATCCAGCAGTTCGCGGGTATCCCCGGTTTGCTGCAGGGTCTGTGCGACCTGCTGTCCTGCCGGGGTGGCGAGTTTTTCCTGCAGTGTGATTAATAAATTGCGGACAGGCTGAATATGTTCCAGATGGAGAACCGGCTCAGTTTTTCCGGGAACGTGGCGGATGAGCGTCGGTACAGAGGTCATGGGGCGGTTACGGTTAGGCAGAATTTCCTGCCCCACAATGGCGTTGATGGTGGTTGATTTGCCTGCTTTCATCGTGCCGACAACAGCCAGCACCATCTCCCTGCGGGCGGTTTTGATTTGTTCGCCCTCCAGCTCCTCAATTCTTTTCAGTGCTTTCTGTTTATCAAAAAGCAGTCTGTTTTCGTTCTTACTGTCAGATAACACATCTGGCTCCTCAACCATTTGCCGGAGCAGATTAATGTTCAGTTGCAAAAGTCGGTCGGCTTCATCACAAAGCAGGGCGATGTTCTTTTCGTGCATTATTTAACCTTCCTAAGACGCATTTTCATGACAACCACGGAGGAGGTCATTTACTACAAACGATCGTTTATAACGATCGATATGATAGTAACGATCGATGTATTCTATTAACTTGAGAAACACAACGCAAGGGGACAACCCGGGTATGGCTGCGTTTGCATAGTGTTTTCATGGAGTTAAAAATCTGTAACAACAGCCTGGTACATCACCACCGGGTTCAGAAGAAAATCCAGTTCCATACCGCGCGGGCAACAGAGACCACCGAGTCACGGACGGCGCGCAGAACCGTGCGTGCAACAGAGGCAATGCAGACGCTCTCCGCCGTGTCAAATATCCGGTCCACCGCACCGGTAAACTGTTCACGGGCCTGAGACCGGACAGACTCCGTGCGCAGCTCGTCCTGCAGGCGGGTCATCAGGGGACTGGCGGCATGGTCGGGAAGTGCTGTCATGAGCGCACTGACCAGCGTATCCAGTTCCCAGCCGGTGCGGGCCGATACGGCAACAACCCGATGTACGGGCCGGAACAGACGGAATACCGCCTCCGTTTTTTCGCGAATGTTCTGTGCCTCTGCGGGAGAAGGCTGAATACCGGCCATATCCCATTCATGGCAGGGCTCCGTTTTATCGGCCTGCATCACCACAAACAGTACCCGCTGATGTCCCCGGTGCAGGATGTGTCGCCAGAAATACTCATCCACAGACAGGGCACGGTCATCGGCTTTAATCAGCCACAGTACCAGGTCCAGTTCGAGCAGAATGTCACGGTACAGGGCTTCATACTCTGCATCCCTGTCCCGGCTCTCGCCCACCCCGGGCAGGTCAGTGATA
>NZ_PTRU01000062.1:0-6651 GCF_002965245.1 Escherichia sp. MOD1-EC6021
CACTCGTGGCTGCAACCCTGCTTACTCAAAATCTATTCACACATGGTTACGTTTTGGGGAAATTATGAGGGGATCTCTCAGTGCTCAGCATGTTTGAGTGCTTTACTCGCCGCGGGTTGAGAAATATGTAAAACTTCAGCCGCACGCGTTAAGGAACCACAAGTCATTACAGCATAAAAGATATCGAGATGTCTTAATTTCATTCCATGTAGCCTACTGATTATTTATTTCTACGGACTATTCTAACGAATAAAGTATAAATAATCAGATATACTCGTCATAATTCAAATTTTGGTTTAGTTGTCACGAGAATTAATTCGTAAACGTGCAAGCTAAATAGATTGACTAGGGGAATATACGGGGTAAGAAAGCGGCTCGGCATACTGCCCTATAATAAATTGTTAGGAGAAGTACGCCGAGTAGTGTGTAGCTATTAGGTAAAGTATGTACCAATTTCAATAAATATTTTAATTAAGATACTGTTTGAAATATCAACAATAAAGGCACCGACCATAGGAACGACAAGGAAAGCTTTATGTGATGGTCCAAATGCTTTTGTGACTGTTTGCATATTCGCAATTGCTGTTGGTGTTGCTCCCATACCAAAGCCACAGTGACCCGCGCTGATCACGACAGCATCATAATCTTTGCCCATCATTTTGAAGGTGACAAAGCAGGCAAATAGCACCATGACAACAGTTTGTACAGCAATGATAATTAATACTGGCCCTGCCATGCTTGCCAATTGACCAAATTTTAATGACATTAACGCCATTGCCAAGAAAAGCGATAAAGCAACGCTACCTAATACATCGACGGTCGGCTCAAACACTTCGTGTTTAAATACATGAGTCAGTGTATTACGGATAATAATACCGACAAATAAACACCAGACAAAAGTAGGCAGTTGCAGAAAAGTATCTTTAAACAATGCACTGATATAGCCACCAACAACAATACAGATAATCAGCATTGAAATGGTTTCAATAACGTTATTTGCATTGATTTTTCTTTTGACGCTTGGTTGCTCAAAAGCTTCAACGATAGTGTCGCGCTCTTGCTCGGTTGTTTTAGGAATAGAGACCTTTTTCAAAAGATGACGGGCAACAGGGCCGCCAACTAAACCACCCAACACTAATCCAAGTGTTGCACAAGCCATCGCTAATTCAACGGCGCCTGTTACACCATATTTATCAGCGAGAATAGGGCCCCATGCTCCGGCATTACCATGACCACCTGTTAGAGTAATTGAACCTGCAATTAAGCCAATAAATGGACTTTCATTCATCATGACAGCCATACTCATGCCGACAGTATTTTGAATGGCGATTAGGATCGTTACTGCAATAGTTAATAGAACTAACGGCTTTCCTCCTTTAATCAGTCGAGAAAAGTCAGAACTTAGCCCGATAGAGGAAAAGAATGTGAGCATTAATAAACTTTGCAATGAAGCATCAAAAGTAAACGAATAACCTGATGTTTTATCAATAATTAACAGAACAATTGCAACAATAAAGCCACCAACGACGGCTTCTGGTATGTGGTTTTTTTGTAGGAACGGGGTAAATTTTACGACAAACATTCCTATGAGTAGCGCGATACATGCGACTAATAATGTATAACTGGCATCTAGGATCATTTTTTTACCTCTATTAGTTTACCAGAATTTTCACTATAACAATTTAACAATAGTGAAAAATGAAGTTACTTTGGTTAACTAATCTTTAACAATGAGTTTTATTAGGGTATCCATAACTTTTAGTTAATAGGGTCATAATTTTAGTGTGATCTTAATCATGAAATATTAAAAAGATTAAAATAACAACAATGGTATTTAATGATGGGTAAACCTAAATACCATGCGGGATCCGCACTATTTTCGGTGATAGCAAAAAATAAAAAAGTATAAATAATAAACAAAATTATAAGAGAAGGAGAACATGATAAGCGCAGGCCGAGCAATTTAAAGAAGTGTGATATACAACATAAAACAGCAGCATGACCTTTCTATATTTCGTTGCTTATCGAAGTGTTAATTTTCGGGTGGATTACTCTGTTTGTTGATTAATAACGGAGAAAAATATGATTGCTGTAATATTTGAGGTGCAAATACAACCCGACCAACAAACTCGCTATTTGACTTTAGCTGAGGAGTTAAGACCACTATTAAGTCATGTAGCTGGTTTTATTTCAATTGAACGTTTTCAAAGTCTAGCTACAGAAGGAAAAATGTTATCGCTATCTTGGTGGGAAAACGAATACGCAGTTCTGCAATGGAAAAATCATGTTTTACATGCGAAAGCTCAACAAGAAGGGCGAGAGTCAATATTTGATTTTTACAAAATTAGTATTGCTCATATTACTCGCGAATATTCATTTAAAAAGGACAAGGATAATGTTTGATGTTCACGTTGTTTTAGATAATCAAATAGGACAATTAGCATTACTAGGAAAAACATTAGGTAATAAAGGTATTGGATTGGAAGGGGGAGGGATATTTACGGTTGGTGATGAATGCCATGCTCATTTTCTTGTTGAACAAGGAAAGGAAGCTAAAATAGCGCTAGAGCAAGCTGGACTGTTAGTACTTGCGATCCGGACACCATTAATTCGTAAGTTAAAACAGGAAAAACCGGGGGAACTTGGCGAAATAGCACGAGTATTGGCGGAGAATAACATTAATATTTTAGTGCAATACAGTGACCATGCTAACCAACTGATATTAATAACGGACAATGATAGTATGGCTGCATCTGTTACGCTCCCTTGGGCAATAAAGTGAACTTGCGATGGCTAATTTAATACGAAAAGAGGTTACCTTTGAGTCCTCAATAGCCGCGATAGGGGCGGCTATGTCTGACATTTCACGAGTTAAAATACTCAGTGCTTTGATGGATGGGCGAGCTTGGACGGCCACTGAGCTAAGTTCTGTGGCGAATATATCAGCTTCAACGGCGAGCAGTCATTTATCTAAATTATTAGATTGCCAGCTAATCACAGTAGTAGCTCAAGGCAAGCATCGTTATTTTCGGCTAGCAGGAAAAGATATTGCTGAATTGATGGAAAGTATGATGGGGATCTCCTTAAACCATGGCGTACATGCCAAAGTTTCCACGCCAGTGCATTTACGAAAAGCACGTACTTGCTATGATCATTTAGCTGGCGAAGTTGCCGTTAAGATCTATGATTCCCTTTGTCAACAGCAATGGATCACTGAAAATGGTTCAATGATCACATTAAGTGGTATTCAATATTTTCATGAAATGGGAATTGACGTTCCTTCCAAACATTCACGTAAAATCTGTTGTGCGTGTTTAGATTGGAGTGAACGCCGTTTCCATTTAGGTGGGTACGTTGGAGCCGCATTATTTTCGCTTTATGAATCTAAAGGGTGGTTAACTCGACATCTTGGTTACCGTGAAGTTACCATCACGGAAAAAGGTTATGCTGCTTTTAAGACCCACTTTCACATTTAAGTTGTTTTTCTAATCCGCATATGATCAATTCAAGGCCGAATAAGAAGGCTGGCTCTGCACCTTGGTGATCAAATAATTCGATAGTTTGTCGTAATAATGGCGGCATACTATCAGTAGTAGGTGTTTCCCTTTCTTCTTTAGCGACTTGATGCTCTTGATCTTCCAATACGCAACCTAAAGTAAAATGCCCCACAGCGCTGAGTGCATATAATGCATTCTCTAGTGAAAAACCTTGTTGGCATAAAAAGGCTAATTGATTTTCGAGAGTTTCATACTGTTTTTCTGTAGGCCGTGTACCTAAATGTACTTTTGCTCCATCGCGATGACTTAGTAAAGCACATCTAAAACTTTTAGCGTTATTACGTAAAAAATCTTGCCAGCTTTCCCCTTCTAAAGGGCAAAAGTGAGTATGGTGCCTATCTAACATCTCAATGGCTAAGGCGTCGAGCAAAGCCCGCTTATTTTTTACATGCCAATACAATGTAGGCTGCTCTACACCTAGCTTCTGGGCGAGTTTACGGGTTGTTAAACCTTCGATTCCGACCTCATTAAGCAGCTCTAATGCGCTGTTAATCACTTTACTTTTATCTAATCTAGACATCATTAATTCCTAATTTTTGTTGACACTCTATCATTGATAGAGTTATTTTACCACTCCCTATCAGTGATAGAGAAAAGTGAAATGAATAGTTCGACAAAGATCGCATTGGTAATTACGTTACTCGATGCCATGGGGATTGGCCTTATCATGCCAGTCTTGCCAACGTTATTACGTGAATTTATTGCTTCGGAAGATATCGCTAACCACTTTGGCGTATTGCTTGCACTTTATGCGTTAATGCAGGTTATCTTTGCTCCTTGGCTTGGAAAAATGTCTGACCGATTTGGTCGGCGCCCAGTGCTGTTGTTGTCATTAATAGGCGCATCGCTGGATTACTTATTGCTGGCTTTTTCAAGTGCGCTTTGGATGCTGTATTTAGGCCGTTTGCTTTCAGGGATCACAGGAGCTACTGGGGCTGTCGCGGCATCGGTCATTGCCGATACCACCTCAGCTTCTCAACGCGTGAAGTGGTTCGGTTGGTTAGGGGCAAGTTTTGGGCTTGGTTTAATAGCGGGGCCTATTATTGGTGGTTTTGCAGGAGAGATTTCACCGCATAGTCCCTTTTTTATCGCTGCGTTGCTAAATATTGTCGCTTTCCTTGTGGTTATGTTTTGGTTCCGTGAAACCAAAAATACACGTGATAATACAGATACCGAAGTAGGGGTTGAGACGCAATCGAATTCGGTATACATCACTTTATTTAAAACGATGCCCATTTTGTTGATTATTTATTTTTCAGCGCAATTGATAGGCCAAATTCCCGCAACGGTGTGGGTGCTATTTACCGAAAATCGTTTTGGATGGAATAGCATGATGGTTGGCTTTTCATTAGCGGGTCTTGGTCTTTTACACTCAGTATTCCAAGCCTTTGTGGCAGGAAGAATAGCCACTAAATGGGGCGAAAAAACGGCAGTACTGCTCGGATTTATTGCAGATAGTAGTGCATTTGCCTTTTTAGCGTTTATATCTGAAGGTTGGTTAGTTTTCCCTGTTTTAATTTTATTGGCTGGTGGTGGGATCGCTTTACCTGCATTACAGGGAGTGATGTCTATCCAAACAAAGAGTCATCAGCAAGGTGCTTTACAGGGATTATTGGTGAGCCTTACCAATGCAACCGGTGTTATTGGCCCATTACTGTTTGCTGTTATTTATAATCATTCACTACCAATTTGGGATGGCTGGATTTGGATTATTGGTTTAGCGTTTTACTGTATTATTATCCTGCTATCGATGACCTTCATGTTAACCCCTCAAGCTCAGGGGAGTAAACAGGAGACAAGTGCTTAGTTATTTCGTCACCAAATGATGTTATTCCGCGAAATATAATGACCCTCTTGATAACCCAAGAGGGCATTTTTTACGATAAAGAAGATTTAGCTTCAAATAAAACCTATCTATTTTATTTATCTTTCAAGCTCAATAAAAAGCCGCGGTAAATAGCAATAAATTGGCCTTTTTTATCGGCAAGCTCTTTTAGGTTTTTCGCATGTATTGCGATATGCATAAACCAGCCATTGAGTAAGTTTTTAAGCACATCATCATCATAAGCTTTAAGTTGGTTCTCTTGGATCAATTTGCTGACAATGGCGTTTACCTTACCAGTAATGTATTCAAGGCTAATTTTTTCAAGTTCATTCCAACCAATGATAGGCATCACTTCTTGGATAGGGATAAGGTTTTTATTATTATCAATAATATAATCAAGATAATGTTCAAATATACTTTCTAAGGCAGACCAACCATTTGTTAAATCAGTTTTTGTTGTGATGTAGGCATCAATCATAATTAATTGCTGCTTATAACAGGCACTGAGTAATTGTTTTTTATTTTTAAAGTGATGATAAAAGGCACCTTTGGTCACCAACGCTTTTCCCGAGATCTCATCTATTGAAACAGCTTGATAGCCTTTTTCAACAAACAATATTCGTGCTGAGTTAACCAGTGATTGATAGGTACTCTTAAAATTTTCTTGTTGATGATTTTTATTTTCCATGATAGATTTAAAATAACATACCGTCAGTATGTTTATGGTATCATGATGATGTGGTCGTGACAATCTTAAGAACATTTAGGTTATTTTATGTATATTGAACAGCATTCTCGCTATCAAAATAAAGCTAATAACATCCAATTAAGATATGATGATAAGCAGTTTCATACAACGGTTATCAAAGATGTTCTATTATGGATTGAACATAATTTAGATCAGTCTTTACTGCTTGATGATGTGGCGAATAAAGCGGGTTATACCAAGTGGTATTTTCAGCGGCTGTTCAAAAAAGTAACAGGGGTCACACTGGCTAGCTATATTCGTGCTCGTCGTTTGACGAAAGCGGCTGTTGAGTTGAGGTTGACGAAAAAAACTATCCTTGAGATCGCATTAAAATATCAATTTGATTCCCAACAATCTTTTACACGTCGATTTAAGTACATTTTTAAGGTTACACCAAGTTATTATCGGCGTAATAAATTATGGGAATTGGAGGCAATGCACTGAGAGATCCCCTCATAATTTCCCCAAAGCGTAACCATGTGTGAATAAATTTTGAGCTAGTAGGGTTGCAGCCACGAGTA
>NZ_PTRU01000063.1:0-6752 GCF_002965245.1 Escherichia sp. MOD1-EC6021
CGCCCTGACGGGCTTGTCTGCTCCCGGCATCCGCTCACAGGCAAGCTGTGACCGTCTCCGGGAGCTGCATGTGTCAGAGGTTTTCACCGTCATCCCCGAAGCGTGCGAGGCAGCTGCGGTAAAGCTCGTCAGCGTGGTCGTGAAGCGCTTCGCAGATGTCAGCCTGGTCGTCGGCGTCCAGTTCATTCAGTTTTTCCAGCAGGGTCAGCGTCTGGCTTCTGATGAAGCGGGCCATGTTAAGGGCGGTTTTTTCCTGTTTAGTCACAGTTCTGTTTCTCCATGTGTGGGGAGTCTGTCGGAGGTTTTTAATGATACCGGTGAAACGCGAAAGGATGCTCACGATACGGGTCACGGATGAGGAACATGCGCGGCTGCTGGCACGTTGTGAGGGAAAACAACTTGCGTCATGGATGCGTAAGGTCTGCCTGGGGGCACCGCCATCGAAAACGTCAGGTCTTCCGACACTGGCACCGCCGCTGTTGCGCCAGTTCGCTTCGGTCGGCAATAACCTGAATCAGATAGCCCGGAAGATAAACAGTGGACAGTGGTCGGGGCATGACCGGGTTCATGTGGTGGCTGCACTGATGGCCATCGGACGTGAACTGAGTGAGCTGAGGGATGAGGTCCGTAAACAGGGAGAACGCGATGATAGTTAAGTTTCATGCCAGGGGAAAAGGCGGTGGCAGTGGTCCGGTTGATTACCTGCTGGGCCGGGAGCGTAACCGGGAAGGGGCGAGAGTTCTGCGGGGTGCTCCCGAAGAGGTGCGGGAACTCATCGATGCCACGCCGTTTGCGAAAAAATACACCTCGGGGGTTCTGTCTTTTGCAGAGCAGACACTGCCACCGGGAGAGCGTGAAAGGGTGATGGAGAGCTTTGAGCGGGTACTGATGCCCGGTCTTGAAAAAAATCAGTACAGCATCCTGTGGGTGGAGCACCAGGACAAGGGGCGTCTTGAGCTGAATTTTGTCATCCCGAATATGGAGCTGGCGAGCGGAAAACGGCTCCAGCCCTATTACGACCGGGCGGACCGTCCGCGAATCAATGCCTGGCAGACACTGGTGAATCACCATTACGGGCTGCACGACCCGAACGCACCGGAGAACAGGCGGACACTTGTCACCCCGAATAATCTGCCGAAAGCGAAACAGGAGGCCGCAGAAGCGATTACGAGGGGACTGGAGGCTCTTTACCATGCCGGAGCGCTAAAAACGCGTCAGGATGTCACTGAGGCGCTTACAGCGGCAGGTTTTGAGGTGGTGAGGACAACCAGGAGCAGTATCAGTATCGCCGACCCGGAGGGCGGGCGTAATCTCAGGCTGAAAGGGGCGCTGTATGAGCAATCTTTTACAAATGGGGACAGACTTCGAGAAGAAACTGAAAGAGCGTGCCGTCTCTACAGAGAACATGCTGAACAGCGAGTTCAGGAAGCTCGAAGCGTCTGTAGACAGGGAACTGAACTTAAACGGGCAGAAAATCAGAGACGCTATCAGCGCACACACAGCAGCGGTGAAAGAACAACTGGAGACGCTGAACAGTGCCGTGAACGCGCAGTTCAGCGCCACAGAGAACGAACTTGCCCGGCGGCAGGAAGAGCTGCTCTGGAAGCTGGTCAAAGGGCGGATACTGTACCCGTCGCTGACGGCGCTTTGCGTCACGGTCGGGATTTTTCTGGCGTCATGGGGGCTGATTCAGTGGCAGGAAAGCCGTATTGCGGCGAACATCCTGGCTATCAGGGACCAGGAAGAGACGCTGGCGAAACTCCGGGAAAAAACATGGGGTGTGACGTATCACGAGGGCAGGAACGGGAAATTTCTGGTGTTGCCGTCCGGGGTGAAGGGGGAAAACAACTGGACGGTGGAGAAGAAGAACGCAGTAAGACTGGTCAGGGAGTAAGTGAGTATGACAGAGCTGGAAATGCACTTACTGAACGCCTTAGAGCAATTGCAGCAGGACTATACGCAGCGGCTGAAAGACTGGGAGAGCGCCTTCACGGATTTGCAGCATATGTTCGAGCTGACACGACAGGAGAACGGGCAACTGAGGGAACAGTGCGACGACTTGAGTCAGCAGGTGCTGAGATTAGCCGGGCAGGTGGACCGCTTGAGTCGGTTATTTATCACGAACAGCAGATAAGGGATGAACAGGAAAGGCAGGCACGCCTGGAACGGGAGCGTGCGCGGTCCTGGCATGAAGAGCAGGAACGGGAAGCACGGGTATGGCGTGGCCCGTCAATGGGGATGTGACGGTGAGTTGTTCCGGGAGGTTGCCAGATGGTACCGGAACGCGTTAAAAACGCATCCGGGCGCGATTCTGGCGTGTCGTTTTTGTTGCTGTGTTTTGCCTCTTTGCCAGATCGCGCTCATTCCTCAGCCTCATCCCGCGATGTCTGCGTATGTCATCAACTGAAAAGATGGAAAAAAAACAGTGTCATGAGGTTTACGCAGGCAAAACCAGCGTTATTCACATGGCTGAATAGCTATGCATACGGTTAAAATTTATCAGGTGCGATCGCGGCAACTTTTCGGGTGGTTTGTTGCCATTTTTACCTGTCAGCAGCCGTGATCGCGCTGAACGCATTTCAGCGGTGCGTACAATAAGGGGTTATGTTAAATAACCCTTAGCTTAGCGGCGGCGCAGTGGTTGCCAGGTGAAGGTGTCATCCGGGTCCTGTCCGGCAGTCAGTGTGGCTTCTCGATTTTTGCTGGCCGTTCGTTCATCAAGAATGGCTTTAAGTATCCGTGCCCGGAGGCGTCGCTTTGTTTCCTGCGGCATTTTGTCCTTTTTCGTCAGCCCCATGGCACGAGCTTCAGCGGCAATGGCTTCTGCCAGTCGGCGCTCTTCGGCTTCGGTCAGTCTATGGCGTTTCATGGTGGTCTCCGGGTGTTTCTCTGGTGTCATAACAGTTTAACTGTTGGCTCTCTCCTTATGCTAATCAGCCTTCTTTCATGCCTGTTGCCATTGAGTTTAAGAATGATTGGTTGTTTTTCTTGAGCGTTTTCACAAAAACGTAAATCCAGTGGGTTGACAGGATTTACGAGGTGACGTAACTTTTTACTGTACATAAAACCAGTGGTTTTATGTACAGTTTGTTGTTTTTAACGCATTGTTTTAAAAGTCAAAGAGGTGTTTTTATGAGTGATTACGAAGGTAGTGGTCCGACAGAAGGTATTGATTATGGGCACTCGATGGTCGTGTGGCCGTCAACAGGACTGATTTCGGGTGGTGATGTGAAACCAGGAGGCTCATCAGGTATCGCTCCATCCATGCCTCCGGGATGGGGGGATTACAGCCCACAGGGTATCGCACTTGTACAAAGTGTTCTTTTTCCGGGAATTATTCGCCGGATTATTCTGGATAAGGAACTTGAAGAGGGAGACTGGTCGGGATGGTCTGTCAGTGTGCATAGCCCTTGGGGAAACGAGAAAGTTTCCGCTGCACGAACAGTTCTTGAGAATGGTTTACGTGGTGGTTTGCCAGAACCGTCTCGCCCGGCTGCTGTTTCTTTTGCCCGTCTGGAGCCTGCTTCCGGAAATGAGCAAAAAATTATTCGTCTTATGGTTACACAGCAACTGGAACAGGTAACGGATATTCCGGCCAGCCAGTTACCAGCAGCGGGTAATAATGTACCGGTGAAATATCGTCTGATGGACCTTATGCAGAACGGTACGCAATATATGGCTATTATCGGAGGTATTCCGATGACAGTGCCGGTAGTTGATGCCGTTCCAGTTCCGGACCGGAGTCGTCCGGGAACAAATATTAAAGATGTTTACAGTGCCCCTGTATCACCAAATCTACCGGACCTGGTATTAAGTGTGGGTCAGATGAATACTCCGGTTCTGTCTAATCCCGAAATTCAGGAAGAAGGAGTTATTGCTGAGACAGGTAATTATGTTGAGGCTGGTTATACGATGTCCAGTAATAATCATGATGTCATTGTTCGTTTTCCTGATGGCAGTGGTGTTTCTCCGTTATATATTTCAACTGTAGAGATTCTGGACAGTAATGGTCTGAGTCAGCGTCAGGAAGCCGAAAATAAAGCAAAGGATGATTTCAGAGTCAAGAAAGAAGAAGCGGTAGCCCGGGCTGAAGCTGAAAAAGCAAAAGCCGAGTTATTTAGTAAAGCAGGTGTGAACCAGCCTCCTGTATATACACAGGAAATGATGGAAAGGGCTAATTCAGTAATGAATGAGCAGGGAGCTCTTGTTCTGAATAACACTGCCAGTTCTGTACAACTGGCGATGACCGGAACTGGTGTCTGGACTGCTGCTGGTGATATTGCAGGCAACATAAGCAAGTTTTTCAGTAATGCTCTGGAGAAAGTAACCATACCCGAAGTGAGTCCCCTGCTTATGCGGATTTCTCTTGGTGCTCTGTGGTTTCATTCAGAAGAAGCTGGAGCAGGAAGTGATATCGTGCCGGGGCGAAATCTGGAGGCGATGTTTTCGCTGAGTGCTCAGATGTTGGCTGGACAGGGCGTGGTCATTGAACCTGGTGCGACGAGTGTAAATCTGCCTGTTCGTGGACAATTGATAAACAGTAACGGGCAATTAGCTCTGGATTTACTGAAAACAGGGAATGAAAGTATCCCAGCTGCGGTTCCTGTTCTTAATGCTGTCCGTGATACAGCAACAGGACTGGATAAAATCACGTTACCAGCAGTAGTAGGCGCACCTTCCCGGACGATTCTGGTTAATCCGGTACCACAACCTTCGGTGCCAACAGATACAGGTAATCATCAACCCGTTCCGGTTACACCAGTGCATACAGGAACGGAAGTAAAACCGGTCGAAATGCCAGTAACGACGATTACTCCTGTTTCTGATGTTGGTGGACTACGAGATTTTATTTACTGGCGTCCTGATGCTGCTGGGACTGGTGTTGAAGCTGTTTATGTGATGCTTAATGATCCTCTGGATTCAGGGCGATTTTCGCGTAAACAACTTGATAAAAAATATAAACATGCTGGTGATTTTGGTATTAGTGATACAAAAAAGAATCGTGAAACTCTTACTAAATTCAGGGATGCTATTGAGGAGCATTTATCGGATAAGGATACAGTAGAGAAAGGAACATACCGAAGAGAAAAAGGTTCAAAAGTTTATTTTAATCCTAATACGATGAATGTGGTTATAATTAAGTCAAATGGTGAGTTCTTATCTGGGTGGAAAATAAATCCAGATGCGGATAATGGTCGAATTTATTTAGAGACGGGTGAACTATGAACAAGATGGCAATGATCGATTTGGCGAAATTATTTTTAGCTTCGAAAATTACAGCAATTGAGTTTTCAGAGCGAATTTGTGTTGAACGGAGAAGATTGTATGGTGTTAAGGATTTGTCTCCGAATATATTAAATTGTGGGGAAGAGTTGTTTATGGCTGCTGAGCGATTTGAGCCTGATGCAGATAGGGCTGATTATGAAATTGATGATAATGGACTTAAGGTTGAGGTCCGATCTATCTTGGAAAAATTTAAATTATAATCATGAGTGATTTTAATATCTGGCATTTAAGTATAAATGTCAGATATTCACTCATGACAAGGAGATGTCATGAAAAAAAAGATAGGGGGATCTATGATTCTCGTTCTTGCTGTTTTGTGTCTGACTGCTTGCCAAGCTAACTATGTAAGGGATGTTCAGGGTGGAACAATTGCTCCATCATCATCTTCGAAACTAATCGGGGTGGCGGTTCAGTGAAAAATATTAAAGGATCTTCTTGAGATCCTTTTTTTCTGCGCGTAATCTGCTGCCTGTAAACGAAAAAACCCGCCTTGTGGCGGGTCCTTCCGTCCGATCAGAAGTCTTCGACCTCTTCTAATCGGCGGTGGTAACTGGCTTGGAGGAGCACAGTCACCAAAACTGTCTTTTCAGTTTAGCCTTAACTGGTTCATAACTTCAAGAGCAACTCCTCTAAATCAGTTACCAATGGCTGCTGCCAGTGGCGTTAAGTCGTGTCTTTTCCGGGTTGGCCCCAAGAGAACAGTTACCGGAGAAGGTGCAGCAGTCGGGCTGAACGGGGGGTTCCTGCATACAGCCCAGCCCGGAGCGAACTGCCTAAGTCGCCCCGAGATACCAGAAGACGTGAGCTATGAGAAAGCGCCACGTGTCCCGCAAGGGAGAAAGGCGGAAAAGGTATCCGGTAATCGATATGGCGGGAACGTGGGGGCGCAGGAGGGAGCGATTCACCGGAAACGGTGATGATCTTTAAGCCACGTCGGGTTTCGCCACCGCTGGCGGATTTCATGGTTGAGCCTCACGGCTCCCACAGATGCACCGAAAAAGTGTCTGTTTTGTGAAGTCCGTCAGGGGGGCGGAGCCTATGGAAAAAGCGCCTCCGGCGCGGCCTTTTTCGGGGTTTTCGTTTCTTGCTCACATGTTCTTTCCGGCGTTATCCCCTGATTCTGTGGATAACACTATCACCGCTTTTGAGTGGGCAGATACCGCTCGCCGCAGCCGAACGACCGAGCGTAGCGAGTCAGTGAGCGAGGAAGCGGAAAAGCGCCTGGACGAGCATTTTCTCCTTACGCATCTGTGCGGCATTTCACACCCGGCATGGTGCACTTTTCATACCATCCTCACTGATGCCACATGATTAAGCCAGTATACACTCCGCTATCGCTACGTGACTGGGTCATGGCTGCGCCCCGACACCCGCTAAAACCCGCTGACGCGCCCTGACGGGCTTGTCTGCTCCCGGCATCCGCTCACAGGCAAGCTGTGACCGTCTCCGGGAGCTGCATGTGTCAG
>NZ_PTRU01000064.1:0-6020 GCF_002965245.1 Escherichia sp. MOD1-EC6021
CTATCCACGCAGGTCCGGTGACTTCCGGCAGCTCATCGTCATCTGTCGGGGAAGACCATTCCAGTTCCCCCCACAGCACATCAACAAGCTCTCCACGCTCATATCGCTGCCAGCCACAGAAATTGCAGCCCTGTTCGGCGTACCAGTGCTCCAGCGTGCAGCCGAAACGGCGGCTTAATTCTGCAACAACGTCGCTTTCCGGCTGACACCACGGCGTGTCGAAATCCACCTGAATGAAGTTTTCCCCCTGACTGCTGATATTCAGGTCATACCCACAAGGCCACTTCACGCCATACCGTTCTGTATACCAGTGATATGCAGAAGGAACACCGTTCAGAACACCACCGTTAAAGCCATTCACTTCAACATCCAGGCGGGTCGGCAGAACCGTCAGCAGGTCAAACGGCATGGTTTTTTCCGGCACTACGTTGTCACACAGACGGTTCCACCACACCGATACATCCTCGTTACCCCAGATGTCACACCAGTCACCTCTTTTTGCGGTGAAATGCACAGTGATGGTTTCCCTGACATCATCCGGTAACCCTTCCCAGCGACGCTGTCCAGTACCGCTCTGCAGCCAGAGTTCATGCAGCATCAGGCAGTTTTGCTCATCCAGCAGTACACCGTTCTGCAGGTGTGTCAGCCAGCGGGTGAACGCGATATTTTCCGTCGATACAGCACCACGTCCGGCAGCCGTCACTCCGGGGCACTGCTCAGAGCGGATATTTTCAGTGATCTGCAGAAGTCCGGCACTTCCGGCCAGAAACAGCTGAATACCTTCATTTGTGGCGCGGCGATAAAACGGTGTGACTGCACCGCTGGCCAGTCGTTTAATCTCAGCAATCTGTGCCGGTTCACCAGAAAAATGCATACGATCGGGTAGCAGTGATGCATTACTGCATCACCGCCCCCTAAGAACCGTACGTGCCAGTTTCCCGGCATACGGCTCAAGCCTTTCTAAGCCCACTCTCATGAGCCGGTTTCACTACATGTATACCTTTCGCATGAACAAGTGTGTGACACATCGGATGCAGCATAATCAAATTGGAGAGGCAGTTGCTCCCTCCATCGACTCGCCGTATGATGTGATGAACCTGCCACTGGGAATCAGATGTAATCCTCTCATCACATATGGGGCATCGGCCCCGCTGCTCAAACCAGATTTGAATGAGCTTTTTCCGTCCTTGCAGTTTGTGCCGCATTTTGTCTGCACAACGCTCCTCAAAGTACATCTCCCATTGAGGATCGAACGGATTAGCTGCAATTTTAATCGGTTTAAACCGGTTGATAGGCGTATCGATTGCTTTCCTCAGATTTGCATACTGAGGCTTACCGTTGGCAAGGAGTTCTCCGGTAGCCGTGGAGAAAGACCAGTTTCGGGCACCTTGTTGATGGAAATATCTTTTCCGAATCCACTTCTTTCCCTTATTGGGATGACGCCGAACAGCCCAACGCCATAAAGCCAGCCAGATCTCATTGTCAACTTTGTTAAATGCGACCTTGGCCACAATGTGTTGATGGTAAGCCGCCCACCCTTTGATCATTGGGTTCAGCATGCGGATCAACGTAAGCTGATCCATAGCTTTGTTGCCTTTGATTACAGCGCGTATTTTCTTTAAAAAGGAACTGACATTGGCTTTAGAGGGTTTGATCAGCATCTTACCGCCATATTTGCGAATGTTCTGTCCAAGAAAATCAAATCCTTCCTCGATATGTGTGATTTTCGTCTTTTCCGGAGAAAGCATTAATCCTCTTTCAGCCATAAACCGCCTGACGACGGGTAATACCTGAGACTCAAGAAGTTCTTTTGACTCTCCAGTGATAATAAAATCATCAGCATATCTCACATAGTTAACTTTCGGGTTAACCAATCGTCCCTTGACTGTTCTCTTTTTAAACTCCGAAGCAAGAAGCGCCTCCAGTCCATCCAGAGCAATGTTAGCCAGTACAGGAGAAATTATTCCCCCCCTGAGGAGTTCCTGAATTTACAGGGAATAACTGCCCCTTTTCCCTGTAACCCGCTTTAAGCCACTTTGTCAGGATTTGTCTGTCTGTTGAGGTGTTATCGATTAGCCATTGATGAGATATATTGTCAAAGCATCCCCGTATATCCCCCTCAAGCACCCATTCAGCGGATGTTTTCTGCGCAAGAACACAGAAGCACTGTGCTATCGCATCTGCAGTAGACCTTCCAGTCCGAAAGCCGAAGGATCTCTGGTCAGCAGTGACTTCAGCAACGGGCTCAAGAGCCAGCAAATACAACGCCTGCATCGCCCGATCCTTCATAGTGGGTATCCCAAGGGGACGAGACTTCCCATTTGACTTAGGTATATAAACCCGCTTAAGTGGCTGTGGTTTGTAACCACGCCGTTTCAGCAGGTTAATAGCAAGAAATTTAACCTCCGGGGAAGACCATGTCTGACCATCAACCCCAGGAGTACGTTTCCCGCTATTCTCTGTAACTCGTCTGACAGCAACTGCTCTGCCACTAAACGAGTGAGTCAGTATCCATTGCAAGGATTTGACCTTGCCATGTTTACCTTCTCGTGTTGCCTTTACGATACGCGCTTGCAGTCTCCGCACTTCCCGATAGCACTGACGCCAGTTGATACTGTGCCAGGAGTCACCGTTAAGTAAGGACGCACCTTTACAGGTTGTAGCCTGCTCAGTCATCTGCTTTTCCTTTCTGGAAGATTACTCAAACTCTCTCGTAATGAAAGACCCAGTGGAAGTCTGCCCGCTTTCGCGTAGGGTAATGTTGCCGGGCTCAACCCTTATCCGGTCCATTACAGACTGGCATTCGCTTTTTCCACCTTCTTTTACCCGCACCGCCAACAGTATCCCTTGCGGTTAACCTGCCTCACGAGGCAGCGATACGGGCTTACCATGTTCCACCTGAATAACAACAGTAGGTTAGACTCTGCTCACAACACCGGTGGTTTATTGTCCGTGTACCCCTAGCAAACAGAGGAGTAACCAACCACATACCTTTTGGTTCAAGCCTGTCAGCATCTTTGGCTTGTTCTGGTTAACGACGCTTCAGCAGTTCACATATGTTAGTCATGCTACCGAGCCTAGACCTCCTCCGCCTGATGCTGGCAGATTACATGTAACCTCACGGTTTCATGCGATCCGAAGTGTCAACGACGGATGAAAAGTGATCCACTTATATCTCCACCAACGGCCCAATATTGATCCACCGTTTTACTCAGGATTAGCTTCTGCTATAACCCCGGCCTTTCGTTTCTGTCTGAGTCGATAGCTTTCTCCTTTGATTTGAACGACATGTGAGTGGTGTAAGATACGGTCCAGCATCGCTGAGGTCAGTGCTGCATCACCGGCGAACGTTTGATCCCACTGCCCGAACGGCAGATTGGATGTCAGGATCATTGCGCTCTTTTCGTAACGTTTAGCGATGACCAGGAAGAACAGCTTTGCTTCTTCCTGACTGAACGGCAGATAGCCTATTTCATCAATGATGAGCAGGCGGGGGGCCATTACTCCACGCTGAAGCGTCGTTTTATAACGGCCCTGACGTTGTGCCGTAGATAACTGAAGTAACAGATCTGCTGCTGTTGTGAAGCGAACTTTGATACCTGCACGGACTGCTTCATAGCCCATCGCTATTGCCAGATGGGTTTTCCCCACACCTGATGGCCCCAGTAATACGATATTTTCATTACGTTCTATGAAGCTGAGTGAGCGTAACGACTGGAGTTGCTTCTGCGGTGCTCCGGTGGCGAATGTGAAGTCATACTCTTCGAACGTTTTCACCGCCGGGAAGGCTGCCATTCGGGTATACATCGCCTGTTTACGTTGATGACGTGCCAGTTTTTCTTCATGAAGCAGATGCTCCAGGAAGTCCATATAACTCCATTCCTGGTCTACTGCCTGTTGTGACAGCGCAGGCGCTGCGCTTATAAGGCTTTCCAGTTGCAACTGCCCGGCGAGCACCATCAGTCGTTGATGTTGCAGTTCCATCATCACGCCACTCCTCTGCAGAATGAGTCGTAGATGGAGAGTGGATGATGCAGGGGGTGTTTGTCGAAGTTCACCAGATTTTCATCAAGATGCACGTCATACTCTTTTTTCTCCGGAGGCAGTGCCAGCATGGACTGCTGCTCTTCGAGCCAGCGATCGCAGGGACGTGCCTGGATTGTTTCATGCTTTCGTTGGTTAGCGACATCGTGCAGCCAGCGCAGACCGTGGCGGTTGGCTGTTTCAACATCGACAGTGATCCCCATCGGGCGCAGGCGAGTCATTAGTGGGATGTAAAAACTGTTACGGGTGTACTGCACCATCCGTTCCACCTTACCTTTAGTCTGTGCCCTGAAGGGGCGACACAGTCGGGGAGAGAAGCCCATCTCCTTGCCGAACTGCCACAGCGAAGGATGGAACCGGTGCTGACCGGTCTGATATGCGTCACGTTGCAGAACCACAGTTTTCATATTGTCATACAACACTTCGCGCGGCACACCACCAAAGAAGCGGAACGCATTACGATGGCAGGTCTCCAGCGTGTCATAACGCATATTGTCAGTGAATTCGATGTACAGCATTCGGCTGTATCCGAGAACAGCAACGAACACGTGAAGCGGTGAGCGACCATTACGCATAGTGCCCCAGTCAACCTGCATCTGTCGTCCGGGTTCAGTTTCGAACCGAACGGCAGGCTCCTGCTCCTGAGGAACCGAGAGAGAACGAATGAATGCCCTGAGAATGGTCATTCCGCCACGATATCCCTGGTCTCTGATCTCGCGAGCGATTACCGTTGCCGGGATTTTGTAAGGATGAGCATCGGCGATGCGTTGACGAATATAATCCCGGTATTCATCCAGGAGTGAAGCAACAGCAGGTCGCGGCGTATATTTTGGCGGCTCAGATTTTGCCTGCAAATAACGTTTAACGGTATTGCGGGAGATCCCCAGTTCTCTGGCAATCGCCCGGCTACTCATTCCCTGCTTGTGCAGGATTTTAATTTCCATAACTGTCTCAAAAGTGACCATAAGCTCTCCTGAATCAGGAGAGCAGATTACCCCCTGGATCTGATTTCAGGCGTTGGGTGTGGATCACTATTGCACCGTTCGTGACACCGAAGATCCGGTTTCATTGTCCTGACAGCTTCACACCCCACCGTTACCAGTGACGCATGTGTCAGTAGGCTACTGATGACGGAACATCAGGTTCCCTGACGGAATCGAACTCCGCTGGAACAATTATTCAGGCGACTTCATGTCGCACATTTGAGCACCAGTTTGGCATGGGAATTCTCCTCTCACATGCGGCCTCCACCAGGCCGTGCCGCACCTGTAACCGGGCGACCGCATACGAATGCAGGTGCGGCCCCGAAGCCGCAGCGCGTGGAGGAGGAACGACGAAACGTGACCGGGTGAGGAGGCCGGCGACAGCGACACACTTGCATCGGATGCAGCCCGGTTAACGTGCCGGCACGGCCTGGGTAACCAGGTATTTTGTCCACAGAACCGTGCACAAAATGCTGTGGATAAGCTGGACACAGCCGTCCACAGCAGGCATACAGCCACACTCTCAGAGAATTGAGCGTTTTTTAGTCACAATAATGACATTTGACTGTGTGTGGATTCAGTTATTAGAATACTGTATATGCATACAGCAAAAGAAAAGGGAGATGAGAACATGATCCGCATTGAAATTCTTTTCGACCGCCAGAGCACAAAAAACCTCAAATCAGGCACACTTCAGGCGCTACAGAATGAAATCGAACGACGTCTGAAACCACACTACCCGGAAATCTGGCTGCGTATAGACCAGGGCAGCGCCCCGTCTGTATCTGTCACAGGAGCCCACAACGACAAGGATAAAGAACGTATCCTGTCTCTGCTGGAAGAAATCTGGCAGGACGACAGCTGGCTGCCTGCAGCATGAGTACCGTTTATCACCGTCCGGCTGACCCTTCAGGCAATGACAGTTACGTGCGACCGTTGTTTGCCGATCGTTGCCAGGCCGGTTTTCCTTCGCCTGCCACTGATTATGCTGAG
>NZ_PTRU01000065.1:0-5957 GCF_002965245.1 Escherichia sp. MOD1-EC6021
CAAGCTGTGACCGTCTCCGGGAGCTGCATGTGTCAGTGGTTTTCACCGTCATCCCCGAAGCGTGCGAGGCAGCTGCGGTAAAGCTCATCGGCGTGGTCGTGAAGCGATTCACAGATATCTGCCTGTTCATCCGCGTCCAGTTCGTTGAGCTTCTCCAGCAGCGTTAATGTCTGGCTTCTGATAAAGCGGGCCATGTTAAGGGCGGTTTTTTCCTGTTTTGTCACTGATGCCTCCGTGTAAGGGGGATTTCTGTTCATGGGGGTAATGATACCGATGAAACGCGAGAGGATGCTCACGATACGGGTTACTGATGATGAACATGCCCGGTTACTGGAACGCTGTGAGGGTAAACAACTGGCGGTATGGATGCGGCGGGTCTGCCTGGGGGAGCCGGTTGCCCGTTCCGGAAAACTGCCGACACTGGCACCGCCGTTACTGCGTCAGCTGGCCGCCATCGGAAATAACCTGAATCAGACAGCCCGTAAGGTGAACAGCGGGCAGTGGTCTTCCGGTGACCGGGTTCAGGTGGTGGCCGCACTGATGGCCATCGGGGATGAGCTGCGCCGGCTGCGTCTGGCTGTCAGGGAACAGGGGGCGCGGGATGATAGTTAAATTTCATGCCAGGGGAAAAGGTGGTGGCAGTGGTCCGGTTGATTACCTGCTGGGGAGGGAGCGTAACCGCGAAGGCGCAACGGTGCTTCAGGGTAATCCGGAAGAAGTCCGGGAACTCATCGATGCCACGCCATTTGCGAAGAAATACACGTCCGGTGTTCTGTCGTTCGCGGAGAAGGAGCTGCCGCCGGGAGGACGTGAAAAAGTGATGGCGAGCTTTGAGCGTGTACTGATGCCCGGTCTCGAAAAAAATCAGTACAGCATCCTGTGGGTGGAGCACCAGGACAAGGGACGGCTTGAGCTGAATTTTGTCATTCCGAACATGGAGCTACAGACCGGAAAACGCCTCCAGCCGTACTACGACCGCGCAGACAGGCCTAGAATTGATGCCTGGCAGACGCTGGTAAATCACCATTACGGGCTGCATGACCCGAACGCCCCGGAGAACCGCAGGACGCTGACACTCCCTGATAACCTGCCTGAAACGAAACAGGCGCTTGCTGAGGGCGTCACGCGAGGTATAGATGCACTTTACCATGCCGGAGAGATAAAAGGCCGTCAGGATGTGATTCAGGCGCTCACTGAGGCGGGGCTGGAAGTGGTCAGGGTGACGCGAAGCAGTATCAGCATTGCAGATCCGAACGGCGGGAAGAATATCAGGCTGAAAGGAGCATTTTATGAGCAATCTTTTGCAGACGGGCGCGGAGTTCGAGAAAAAGCTGAAAGAGAGAGCCGAATCTACAGAGAAAATGCTGAACAACGAGTTCAGGAGGCTCGGCGAATCTGTAAGCGAGGCTGTGACATCAAACGAGACGAAAATCAGAGACGCTATAGCCCTGTTCACAGCCTCGACAGAGGAATCGCTGGAAAAACACCGGGAAGGGGTGAAAGAGGCGATGATGCAGCACAGGAGGGACGTGTTAAAGCTGGCAGGGAATACGGGCATGATGTTACTGGGGATAGTCTTTCTCCTGTTTACCGCGAGTGGCGGGACGCTCTGGTATCTTGGAGGGAGGATACAGGCGAACCTGGAAGAAATCAGGAAGCAGGAAGAGACATTGCAGAAACTGAACGCGAAGACATGGGGCGTGGAGTTTGTGCAGGACGGGAACAGGAAATTCCTTGTCCTTCCGTACGGGAAATCAGCGGAGGTGATTCCCTTTCAGGGGAAAGAGTGGGTACATCTGAAGGAGTGACACAGAGTGACAGAGCTGGAAACACATTTGCTGAACGCCTTAGAGCAGCTGCAACAGGACTATATGCAGCGGCTGAGCGAATGGGAGAGCGCCTTCGTGGAATTGCAGAAGATGTTTTCGCTTACGCAACGGGACAACGCGATGCTGAACGAGCGGGTCATGCAGTTGAGTCAGCAGGTGCAGCACTTGAGCGAGCAGACAGAACGCTTGAGCCAGTTATACAGCGAGAACTGGAGATAAGAGAGGAACGGCTGATACAGGAGCGCGAACATGTGTTATCCCTGGAACGGGAGCGTCAGCCGGAAATACAGGAACGCACGCTGGATGGCCCTTCGCTGGGATGGTGAAACCATGAAAAATGGCAGGTTCATTGGATTAAGGCGGACTAATGTGCTCTGTGCCATCTGGTTGCATAGGTATTCATACGGTTAAAATTTATCAGGCGCGATCGCGGCAGTTTTTCGGGTGGTTTGTTGCTATTTTTACCTGTCTGCTGCCGTGATCGCGCTGAACGCGTTTTAGCGGTACGTACAAACTGTTGTTATGTTAAATACTGATGGGCTTTCCTGATTGATTATCCGAAGATCAATCCCCAAACACTTTTAGCTACAGAAACAATGGCTTTCTTGGCGACTTTAGCCACTGACGCTATTGGTTTAGGTAGTACGGTGTCTATTATATCATCAATAGCTCTATCTACGGTGTCTGCGAACCCGTCCTTTGCCGTTTCTACAATTTCTTTTGTTTTTATTTCGTCTTTTACTTGATGCACCACTCCGCTCTGTGCTTCCTTTGGGAGCGATCTTACTATTGCCTCCACTAACCTTGAAATGTTATAACCTTCATTCGCAGATACAGATATAACGGGATGTTTGGTAAAACCGAATCGTTCTATTAAGTATTCTTCCTTTTTTCTAATATTTATTTGTTGTGAGGGTGATGGTTGGTGTTTTTCTTCATCCCATTCGCGGAATGGCTCAATCTTGTCGACTTGGTTTAAAACAAACAACACTTTTTCATCACCACCAACTGGTTTTAAAACATTTTTATAAAAGTGCTCATCAGCTGAAAATGCTCGATCATCACCTTTAACAACCCAAAGCACCAGATCTAATTCTGGGAGAAGATTTTTATACAACTCTTCATATTCTATATCTTTAGCTTCATTTTCACCTACACCTGGTATATCTATTATTTTAATTGTTCTATCACCAAATGAAATTATTAATTCCTGAACCTTTCTCGTGCATGCTTCTACATCACTCACTGCACATACATTACCTTTAAAGATAGAATTACATAGGCTGGATTTACCAGCGCCGGTTTTACCCATAATCCCTATTACTGGTTCGTAATTAATAACATTTCTAATTTTGTTATAGACAGACTTGCGAATCTCTTTAGGTAGAACATCCACAGCTTCTTTGATTAATTTTATACCTTGCGTATTGTTTTCCATAGTTACTATTTTCCTCATTTTGTTGTTCATATGAATTAACGGAAGCTTGTTTTTCTTTCTTCTTTTTCTTCCCCGCATACAGAACATTTGTAATGGCGATAGGTATCAGAACTCCCACTAAGATACCAATTGTGTCTTTTACCATGAACTCGCTCTGTAAAACATCTCACGCATCTTTCTTTCACATTGCAATAATCATCGACTGCAATTTCAACAAATCTTTCATGCCTTTCGCCTTCTTGTTCAGCGCCACAGTCGATACACTTTTTTACAGTTGTGCACTTGAAATCGTATTTATAATTTTCCTCTCCGTATTTATGCTGTTCTTTTTGTATAGTGCGATTGCAGTCAGGGCATAGTTTAGAATATTTACAAGTCTCACCATCAATAAGCTTATAGTTTCCTCCGTGTATACCTACCCCACACTTAGCCTTGATTGCTGCATTTTTTATGCTATCCCAAAAGCCCATGGAAAAATCTCCCTACGATTAGTTGATATAAGTTGAACAATTCATCGATATGATTATACACGTATAGTGTGTGGATATATAAAAATGAGTATGGATTTATGCTCTGTATAATGTTGTTGTTATATTAAATATAGAGCTGAAAAAGTGGGGGCACTGGATAAACTTCGTGTTTTTCCCGCAAAGATAGTATTGGAAAGTCATTGTCTAATTCATCCAAGATAAATATTTTACGAATTTGTGAGTTTGCTTGAGATTTTTATATATTCAGCCTTTATTAACTCATTGCCATATTTTTTCTCGAGCCTTTTAACAATGAAATGACCTCGAGCCATATCTTGATAATAGTCGGTAAACATTGTGTTTAATGTGGCTCCAGTTAGTGCTCCAATAACGGGAACGACTTGAGCTGCCATTTTTTCCGTAATAACTATACCAAATCTTGTTGCAACTTTTTCTATTAACGAAGCTAACCATTTTCCTGTTTGTACTGAAGATGCGTTTTTGACAGCAATGTTAGAAATTTCTTTGGATAAATCTTGTACGATCTCGGCAGTCAAACTTCTTGTTGCATAGTATGCAGTATTAGCTGCATCATCGTCATCAGATGGTCCTCCCAAGGAAAACACCTCTAAGCAGGCCAGTTTGGTATCAATATTATCTAGCTCAAAACCTTCACTTCTTGCTATGTCAGCAATTGAACGAAGCATAATTGTCGTTGAAACCGGTAACTCAATTGCTAATGCAGAAAAGCCAAAAGCGCCACCAATGGCTCCAGATACGGCCGCAAAGAATTTATTTGTCTTAGTTGATGCTATTCGGTTAGGTTCATTGTCTAGACTCCATAAGGCTGCATCAGCAGCTTTGTGGAGAGATTTTTCTACTAGACTATAAATTTGCTCTTCTGCCCCTTTGGGAAGTTTACTCATTAAGTAATCTATTGGGGTTCCAACTAATTGGGTTAATGTTTCAGTAATTGTATCTTGTTCTAATAATTCTACGGCCCTTTCTAAAGCCCGCAGATCTCCTTCTTCAAGATGCATATAATGAATCCTTTATGAATCAATCGATAGTCTACTTTTGTAAGTGATTCGTCTTGGGAGCTTACCTTGAGCGAGTTCAGTGATTCAATAGGCGAGATGCCGACATCATTGTTGTCTGTGAAGCAGGAGTGATGAAAAGATCAAAGGATCCTCTTGTGATCCTTTTTTTCTGCGCGTAATCTGCTGCCTGTAAACAAAAAAACCACCGCTACCAACGGTGGTTTGTTTGCCGGATCAAGAGCTACCAACTCTTTTTCCGAAGGTAACTGGCTTGGTGGAGCACAGATACCAAATACTGTCCTTCTAGTGTAGCCGCAGTTAGGCCACCACTTCAAGAACTCTTAATATCTCAATCCACCTTGTCCAGTTACCAGTGGCTGCTGCCAGTGGCGCTTTGTCGTGTCTTACCGGGTTGGACTCAAGACGATAGTTACCGGATAAGGCGCAGCGGTCGGGCTGAACGGGGGGTTCGTGCACACAGCCCAGCTTGGAGCGAACGACCTACACCGAACTGAGATACCAACAGCGTGAGCTATGAGAAAGCGCCACGCTTCCCGAAGGGAGAAAGGCGGACAGGTATCCGGTAATCGGCAGGGTCGGAACAGGAGAGCGCACGAGGGAGCCACCAGGGGGAAACGCCTGGTATCTTTAAGTCCTGTCGGGTTTCGCCACCTCTGACTTGAGCGTCAATTTTTGTGATGCTCGTCAGGGGGGCGGAGCCTATGGAAAAACGCCAGGGGCGCGGCCTTTTTCCTGGTTTTGCCTTTTTGCTCACATGTTCTTTCCGGCCTTATCCCCTGATTCTGTGGGTAACCGCATTACCGTCTCTGAGTGAGCTGATACCGCTCGCCGCAGCCGAACGACCGAGCGCAGCGAGTCAGTGAGCGAGGAAGCGGAAGAGCGTAGGCATTTGCATTTTCTCCTTACGCATCTGTGCGGCATTTCACACCGTCCATGGCGCACTTTTCATACAATCCGCACTGATGTCGCATAGTTAAGCCAGTATACACTCCGCTAGCGCTACGTGACTGGTTCAGGGCTTCGCCCCGAAACCCCCTGACGCGCCCTGACGGGCTTGTCTGCTCCCGGCATCCGCTCACAGACAAGCTGTGACCGTCTCCGGGAGCTGCATGTGTCAGTGGTTTTCACCGTCATCCCCGAAGCGTGCGAGGCAGCTGCG
>NZ_PTRU01000066.1:0-5922 GCF_002965245.1 Escherichia sp. MOD1-EC6021
GCCTGGAGGACATCCCGGAAGACCAGCGAATTGAGTCCGGTATTTCTTCCGCCGCGGCGATGGAGATTATCAGCAACGTGAGCGAAAACCGCCAGGTGACCGTCCCTGCTGAACTGCTGGCGTCCCTGATTCAGACCGCTGAACAGGCATTGTGGAAGCGTGAATGGGCCGCCCGTGATTACGGCCTCGCCGTCCCGGAATGCGTTACCCGCCGTCAGGCGGTGGTTAATCAGGCCCGCATCCTGCTGAAAAACAACACGCACGAAAACGACTGATGTTATCGCCGCCTCCGGGCGGCGATTCAGGGAGACCATGAATCATGAATAAAACGCTGAATGCACTGATTTGTCGTCATGCCCGCGACCTGCTGCTGGCGCAGGGCTGGCCGGAAGAGACGGATGTTGACCAGCGTAACCTGAAGTATCCGGGCTGGATCAGCATTTACGTGCGGCTGGATGCGCCCCGGCTGGCGACGTTACTCGTTAACCGCCACGATGGCGTACTGCCGCCGCACCTGGCCTCCGCCATTCAGAAACTGACCGGAACCGGGGCGGAACTTGTTCTGTCCGGCAGTCAGTGGCAGTCGCTGCCGGTACTTCCGGCAGACGGAACACAGGTGTCTTTTCCGTATGCCGGTGAATGGCTGACCGAAGACGAAATCAGGGCAGTTCTTGATGCGGTGCGCAATGCAGTACGAAGCATCTGTTACCAGGTGGCAGACGATGCGCGGCGTATCCGGGCGGCGCTGACCACCACCGGTCAGACGTTGCTGACCCGCCAGACGCGCCGCTTTCGTCTGGTTGTGAAGGAAAGCGATTACCCCTGCTGGCTTGATGAAGATGACGAAAATCTGCCCGTGGTGCTCGATGCCATTCTGAACCGTGGCGCACGTTTTTCCTCTGTGGAAATGTACCTGGTCTGTGAGTGTGTGGAGCATATCCTGGCCAGTGGTCTGGTCTGTGATGTGCTGCGTATACCGGATGAACCGTCCCGTCGCTGGTTTGACCGGGATATTCTGCGGGAGGTTGTTCTGGAGGCACGGGATGAAATCCGCAGCATGGCGGATGCCCTGGCAAAAATCAGGGGCTGATGATGGCGGGGAAATCCCCGCCTTTTTCCTGCCGGTCCCCGGACAGAGCACAAAGGAAGTCGCCGGCGGCTCCGCTTTACCCAGCCATGCGGGGCATGGCCTTGTGGATTTTCAGTTATGTGGCCGCCGTGTCGTGTGCGGGCTGTGCCGTGCCTCCATCTTAGCCGGGCTGGCAGGGATGCAAGGGTACGCTTCGCCGCTGCGGTCACCCGGTCCCTCCTTCCCGTCTGCCGTGATTTTCCGGTCGTTCACCCGCTCAGATTTCGCTGTCTCACCCTCCAACTCCCGTCAGCCGTGTGCGTCAGGCTGCGGCTTCCCTTGCGCCCTGTGCATCCCCGCCTTATCGCCCGGCTTTTATGGAGGCACGGCACCGCCCGGTGTCGCGGAATATGTGAACAACGGAGGAAAACATCATGCAGTATGCGAAACCTGTCACTCTGAACGTTGAAGAGTGCGACCGTCTGTCTTTTCTGCCTTACCTGTTTGGCCTGGATTTTCTGTATGCCGAAGCGTCTGTATACGCGCTGGCGAAAAAAATGATGCCGGAATATGAAGGCGGATTCTGGCACTTCATCCGCCTGCCGGACGGTGGCGGTTACATGATGCCGGATGGCGACCGTTTTCATCTGGTCAACGGTGAAAACTGGTTTGACCGCACGGTCAGCGCCGATGCCGCAGGCATCATTCTGACTTCCCTTGTGATTAACCGCCAGTTGTGGCTGTACCACGACAGTGGGGATGCAGGACTGACCCAGCTTTACCGGATGCGCGATGCGCAGTTGTGGAGCCACATCGAATTTCACCCCGAATGTAACGCGATTTACGCGGCACTGGACTGATTAACGGACGGGGCGGCAATGCCGCCCCTGTAAAGAAGACGAGAACATGTACTGTTAAAGAAATTATCCGCGATGTACTGGATACAGACGTGCCGGACAGTGAATGCGTTTTGGCCGTGGTGCTGACCCGTGGGGATGTGCGCCATATGGCTCAGGACTGGAACCTGTCAGACGATGAGCTGGAAACCGTCATGCAGCGGCTGGACGATGCCTTTGAATATGGTGCGGATGTCAGCATTGTTCATGACGTTGTTCGTGAACTGATGGAAGAAAAGCGCGCCAGCCGTCAGGTGACAGTTCCGGCGGTGATGCTGGAAAAAGTGATGGCGCTGGCTGGCAGTGAAATGAAGCGCCTGTATGCCGTCGGGAGTGAGAACGGGGGCGACGGTGACGCATTCGTCAGGGAAGAACGCGAAGCAATGGACGTTGTGTTACAGGGGCAGGCGGTGGAGGCCGTCTGTCAGCCCGCGCGACCCCCCCTGGCAGGCTGACGCCTGCCGGAAGGGAAGCGGGCCACGCTGACGCGTCGCCCGTTACCCTTCCCGTTTGTGATGTGTCCGGAATGTTTTTTTCTGATGTTATTTTTCTGTGGTTACCGTGCTTGTTATTGTTCTTCTTCCTCTTCTTCTTTTCGTTGCTCTCCTGTTTATGGCTTTCCCGGGCGTCCCGCTTGCGGGGCGGGCTGTCGTGAACGGAGCCAGCGGAGCTGTCTCCGCCCTGGCGGGCTTCCATCCCTGACGCCGCAAAACCCCGGGCTTGCAGCGACCGGAACGGTCGCGCCACCCTTGTCGCGCCGTGGCCTGTGCTCCTGGCATCCCGGCAAAAGGCCGCCGGGATGTGAGGCGCAACGCCGTTTCGCGCACGCGCTCTCCGTCATTGCGGCGGGTCCCTGCTCATTGCCTGCCGGATGCCACACACCCGTATGAGTCCCTGTCGCCGGGGGCTCATACAGCCACAACCTGCCGCACTGACTGTCCAGGGTAAATGAACAGCCCACAAAATTTTTTACCCAAAACCCGGTAAAAAATTTTGCGTTCTGCCCAGGACAGGTGCGTCAGGCCGTGGCAGTGATGCCCCTTGCGGCGAAGGTTCTCAAACGGGTGAAGTTCATACCACAGGGAATACAGCAGCAGGTTCCCGCGAAACGTCAAAACCGCGGCTCCCGAAACTCAACGGGTGATGTTCTTTAAAAATCAGGATTTATTTCAGGCTCCGGCAATACGCATTTATGTGTTCTGTCAGTCATCCGGCTGGCAGGTAATGAGAACGCAGGAACAGAAGGAGGAAAACACCGGAGAACGTCAGACGCAGATATGAAAAAAGCAGGTCAGGGACCTGCTTAATCCACACCGCAGAGACTGCACGAACAGTCTTTACGGTTTCATTAATTAACGTCATAAGAGGCTAAATTATGACAGTAAGTATTGTTTCACCTTCCGCAGCGGCTGTAAAGCCCCGCCGTCATCCCCGTTTCAGACGCGAAGACATCCCCGCGCCGGAAATTGACCCCGTGCTGAAAGCCTTCGGGCGACACATTGCCCGGAGTTTTCACCGGGGGCGTGGTGTACACATCCCCGCCATGAAAAACACGGCCTTCGGGCAGGTGCTCCGCACACTCGAACTGAAACGCGCTTTTAACTGATGAGGTGAGCCGCCCCGCGAGGGGCGGCAACAGACGGAAGGAGAACATTTTATGACATCAGCAGCAATCACCATGACCGCCCCGGAAGCCGCCAGCCCTGTGCAGATGTACCGCGCGACCTACTCACCGGATGACAACAAACTGCGCCTGTATGCCGTGTCACGTCTTGACCCGGAGACGTATAAAAAAGTGCATGATGCCGGTTTCCGCTGGGCACCAAAACAGGCGCTGTTTGTCGCGCCAGCCTGGACACCGGGCCGGGAAGACGTGCTCCTCTCACTTGCCGGAGAGATTGAGGATGAAGACAGCACGCTCGCTGAACGTCAGGAAGCACGGGCGGAGCGGTTTACCGGATACAGCGGAAAGCGGGCCAGTGAATCCGCACAGGCACTTGATGAAGTGGAAAGACTGGCCGCGATGATCCCGCCCGGTCAGCCCATTCTTGTGGGGCATCACAGCGAACGCCGCGCCCGTCGTGATGCGCAGCGTATTGAAAACGGCATGAAACGAGCCGTGATGCTCTTTGAACGTGCGGAATACTGGGAAGAGCGGGCGCGGTCGGCACTGCTTCACGCGAAGTATAAAGAACGTCCGGACGTTCGCTGGCGTCGTATCAAAAAAATCGAAGCTGATTTGCGCAAGGCTGAAAAGACCATCGCGCAGCCGCAGAAATATCTGACGATGTGGCGGGCTGAATCGCTGGATCTGAATATGGCAAAACTCATCAGCAGTCATGACCATATCAGCGCCTGTTTCCCGCTGGATACGTATCCGCGCCCGGCAGAAAAAAGCCAGTATGAAGGAAGTCGATCGTTATGGTCGGCCCTGGATGATGACATCATCACCACGGAGCAGGCCCGCGAAATTGCGATCCGCTGTCATGAACGGCAGATTCAGCATCAACAACGCTGGGTTAACCACTATCAGAACCGCCTGATCTATGAGCGTGCCATGCTGGACGAAAGCGGCGGCGTGGTTACCCGGACACAGGATTTTGAGCCGGGCGGACAGGTTTTCAGCCGGGGCGAGTGGCTGACCATCATCCGTGTGAACAAAAGCAACGGGGCGGTGAGTTCAGTCACAACGCCAAATTACAGTTTTCTCGGGTACAGCGGCACGATGAAAGTGACGCCCGATCGCATCACGGACTACAAAGCACCATCGGCAGAAGAGGCTGCCGTCGCCAGTCAGGCCGCGAAGCGTCCGCCGGTAGTCAACTATCCGGGGGAAGGTTTCCGGGAAATGACAAAGGCACAGTGGGCCGCCCTGCCCCGGGACTGTAAGGCCGTGCGCAGTGTGGCAGAAGCAGAAGACCACGGGGCATACCGGTACCGCCGCACAATGGACAATAATTTCCGCCTGGTGAATGTGTATATCACCGACATGAAAATCACGGAAATCCCACAGAAATAAGGTATATCCCCCCGGGAAAATCCCCGGGGGATGACGGAGATAATGATATGCACAGTCAGTTAAGAGAACGTATCCGGCTGATGCGCGCAAGGCTGGATAACGCCGCGCCGGTTGCTGAAATCCGGGCTGAATCTCAGCTTTTTGTGACTCCTGCCCCGGTCTGTGATCGCCTGGTGATGCTGGCGGAGATCAGCAACCGTGATCACATTCTGGAACCCTCTGCCGGCACCGGGGCCATACTGCGGGCGATTCGGGATACCGCGCCGGGGGCCATGTGTGATGCGGTGGAAATCAACAGCGGGCTGGTCCGGTATCTGCGGGAAAATTTTAACGGTGTCAGGGTTCAGTGTGGCGACTTCATGGAATGGCAGCCAGTGCAGTATTACAGCCGGGTTATCATGAATCCGCCGTTCAGCCACGGGCAGGATATCCGGCATATCCTGCGGGCCTTTTCCCTGTTGCGTCCGGGTGGCGTGCTGGTCGCCGTCTGTCTCAACGGACCACGCCAGCAGGAGAAGCTGTTACCGTTTTCTGACGTCCGCGAGGAGCTGCCGCGCGGCACGTTTGCTTATACCGATGTCCCGACGATGATTATTCGTCTGCGTGCCTGATGACACAGGGCCGGCGGGAGGATAAATGCCTGTCTGCCCGCGCCGGGAAAAAACGCGCGCCGGTGGCGCTGAAAGGGGCCGCGCTCACGCGCCGCCCCTTTCATTACGCGGACGTTCTGATGGGGGCTTCTGTTTCTTCATGCCTGTCATTTGTCTGTTACTGATGATGTTGTTGTTCCTGCTACTGCTACTGCTACTGCTACTGCTACTGCTACTGCTACTGCTACTGCTACTGTTCTTCTTTTTCCTGCTGCTCTGATTCTGACTACTGCAGTGTTGTCCTGTCTGCCGGGCGCACCTTCGGCTCCCGGCTGCCTGGCGGCATCC
>NZ_PTRU01000067.1:0-5379 GCF_002965245.1 Escherichia sp. MOD1-EC6021
AAAAACTGGGCATCACGCTGGATGACCTGGAAAAACTCTTCAAATCCCGCTGAACATAAACTGTAGTCAGTGAAGAGTGCTCCTTTACTGACTACAGCTTATATTATCAGGTGCAGTGAGTGGTCTGCTCACTGCAGTTTATATTCAGTTTCCTGCAGTGCTGCCTGTGGCTGAGCTGCCATCTGCCTGTCCCTTACGTGAGTCACCCCGTAACCTGATGCTGAGGCATTGCTCCCTTCATAAAACATGACTTACTCACTACAGCTTATCTACCTGCTCCAGCTTATGTTATGTCTGTTCTGCTGACCACAGCTTATATAAGGAAGCGCGTATGCCGTCACCTCAGGGGAGGCAGTGTACGCAGGATCTCCGCAGCATCCCGCCCGTCACCTGTGAAAGGCACTGCCAGCGTGGCAGCCATATCCAGTGCAAACACTCTGGTATAAACCTCCATAGAACGTGGATCCCTGTGACCAGCCAGTGCCTGGATGACTTTCCGGGGCTGGCGGTGATAGAGCATGTGCATGATATAGCTGTGCCGGAAGGTGTGTGGTGTGACCGGAATCGAAAAGTGTACCCCGTCAGCTTCGGCCCGTCTGACAGCCTGCTTCAGCCAGTTGCGCATGGTTTCGTCGGTCACGGCCCATAATGGTTCACGACGACGGGGCCGGGTGGTGATCATCCAGCTTTCCATCTGCCTGACATAGCTTATATCTGTCAGCGGAACCAGGCGGACCTCATCTTTTGGCGGGCGTCCGCGTCGCGCACGTACTTTTTCGGACAGGATCCGCACAAACGGTCTTACTCCATCCAGGTCAAATGATTCCGGTGTCAGCATCCGGGCTTCGCCAATACGCATTCCGGTATTCCAGAGGGTGGCGAACAGCATATGGTGACGCTGATCCGGCATATAGAAAAGAAGGGCACTCACTTCCGGGGCCAGCAGGTAGGCCGGTGTGGCCCCTGTGGAAGTGGCCATTCTTCTCAGGGAGAGCGCTGTTGCAAAATCCACCCCCGGCGCAATGGGTAACAGGGAGACGCGTTCTGGTGAATTCTGCAGGGGAATGACATTGTTCATGAGTTATTTTTCACGTAGCACACGCACTGTTTATGGATACAGGTATTCTGACCTGAACGCCCGGATCCTTCCACGACAATAAATCGCAGCGCGCGGATCCTTTTGTTTGCTTATCACGCATTATTGCGGGTAAAACCAAATACGTAAAGGTACGTTTTGCAGCAGGGATCCCGTATTAAGCCAGTCGTGGCGCGGGCTGAGGGCTGGTTTGCCGTTTTTGGGAGAATTGGGGTAATGCCAGGATGAATGGGATCGGAGAAAACAGAGAAAGGGAACAGAAAGGGAGAAGGTGCACCACGTGTATTCTGGCCCGGGACGTCACCGTCCCCCTGACAGTTTGACTTTACACAGGAAGGTTGCAGACTCAGCATAATGACTGATTTATATGCAATCCTGTCCATGATTAATATAAATCATAATAATGATTATGCAGAAAATCACTTTCGATAAGATTTATATAATTACTACATTTCCATATAACATTTTCCGCATAAAATAAGAAAATATATGTAACTAAAATGTATCAAGTCTGAGATATGATATTATATTAGTGCCTTATTCATTGCCTGATATCCTCTTTCCGTAACCTGCATGTACATGAATCTTACTCATGATTGCCACTCTCTTATTTATCCTAAGTCCTGTCCCCTCTTAACTGGCGTTTCCTGCGCTCAACTGATATCAAAAGAGGGTTAGCAGGCCCTGACATCAAAGCACTGATGTTATTTAATGTCGGGAGTAATATTTTATTTAATATCAGTTAGTGTCTCCGGTACCACTTCCCTGACACGTTATATCTTCAGATTTCCCCGGAAACAGGAGGTGACGAACAACAGCCTCATCCACACATAAATTAGTGCCAGCAAGCGCCAGCGTATGCCCGTCACCGTTAATAGTCAGTAACGGAGCTGAAAATTTATCTGCCATTTTACGGGCATTTATCCAGGGAGTTGTCGGATCATATTTGTGTGCAACAAACAGTAAACCGGATGGTAAAACAGTATTCTTCAGGCGTGTCTGTTGCAGATCGCGATGAATTGGCCATAATTCACAAAATTCAGGTAAATCGGACTGTTCCCTCTCAAAATTAACGGCCGGAAATGCGTCAGCAAGGGCTTTTTTTCGCGATTTTCGTTGTTCCTGTGATAATTGTTCATCACTCTGATCAACACATAATATTACACCCAGAGCATCACTGACTTTTTCCGATGCTATGGAAGAATTAAGTGCAGTTTCAATTTCATTGCTGACAATACCCTGAGAGAACTGACGTACGGCCGTTGCAAGTGTTGGCCATGATGAGCGCCATAACAGAAGCTCTGTCGTTAATGATATGAGATCATCTGAAGATATACTTTCCCCCCTGCTGTCTGTTAAAGGAGAATTATGTAATTTTAATAAAAGCTGATGGAACTGATGTATTGCCTGATTCCTGTCTGAAGAAAGTGGACAACTTTTTGTCCTGGCACACCATGCAGCAAAACGATCAAACGTTTCCTGATAACTGTGGGCCTGCCTGAGTTTCCATGAAAAATTATCATTTAAATCATCAATATCAACGACACCGTCAAAAACTATAGATCTGATACTGGATGGAAAGCGTTCGGCATATAAGGCTGCAATCTGTGTACCGTATGAATATGCTACAGCTGTCAGTTGTTTATCTCCCAGAGCTTGTCTGATGCGTTCAATATCATATACAGCCTCATGAGATCCAATATGGCGAATGACTTCAGCTCCTGTATTATGGATACAGGCATTAATTTTCTGTAAAATTAGTTGCTTTTCGCTTACATTCACCGATCTTTCTTGATTGGGTTGCTGGCAGTTTATGGCAGGAAAGGACTGACCGACACCTCGTGGATCAAAACCGATAATGTCCCATGATTCCCGAAGATTTGTGACCGGCCAGTCAAAATTGATATAAGGATTAATTCCGGGTAATCCAGGTCCGCCACTTATTATAATAATACTCCCTTTACGTTTACTTTTTGCCGGCAACTTTGTCATCGCCAGTCTGACAAGTGGTATATTTTCATCTGACATATCCCCACCTGTGTCGGTATATTTTAGCGGTACAGATAGATATCCGCATAACAACTCAGGTGAAGGGCTTTCTGTACCAAACCAGTCACTGTATGGGCTGGTCATACAGGATTGCCACTCGATCTGTCTGGCAGACACAGTTCCGCAAAGAAAAACAGAAAAGATAAATAATACTAAAGTCCTTCTTAAAGGCTTCATTATCACACGCATTGCATCTCCTGCATTGGTAAATTATTACGCTGACCAACAGACAGAATCTCCGGCGGTATAATTCTCACCGGAGATGATGACAGTTAAAGTTGTTAAAACGTGTACTTCAGACCGGCCGTCGTAATGAAGTTGTAATTTTCAATTCCAGCCCCGTTATTATTATGCTCTGAAGTATTATCACTACGGTCGTAAAGAGATGTATCCCCTTTTTTATTTGTGAGACGACTCCATACACCCTCGATGTACACTTTTGCCTCTGGGGTGATATAGTAACCGGCATTAACTGCAACAGAATAGTAATTCTGGTTTTTTACTTTGCTTCGGAATGTAGTTTGTCTTACATAATGCTCATCATTATCAGATCCCCTGACCCACCCGCTGTATTTAAATGCACCACCAAACTCAAAATTATCGTAACGGTAGTTTCCTGTCAGACCGACATAAGGAATTTTAAAATGTTGTTTATAACCAATCACTTTTATTTTATCAGGTAACGCTCCCGTTTCATTCCGGAAACCACCATTCTCACTGTAAATATAAGTTCCTCCTGTAGCATTAAAACTGTAACGGCTTTCCTGATAACCTGCCATAATAGCAAGGCGATAATCAGATTCTTTTAAAAACCAGCCTTTAACGTTCAAATCAAATTCGTTGGCATAATTAAGACGTGTATCAGGATGCCTGCTTTCATCTGTCCATGTTCCGGGAGTCCCGGAATCCATCCAGTCCTGATCAACCATATTCCCCCCCCGACTATTGAGAGTGGTCCAGCCAGCTGCACCAACAGATAACCATGGATTCAGCTCCCAGTTAACGGCGCCTTTAAGAATGGCGGCGTTACTGTATTTCCAGTTCAGTTGGCTGACTTTACGTCCACCTTCTTCAGGCTCATAAACCCGTTCTTTTGTTTTGCCACTCAGTGTACCTAAATTAATCTCTGTACTTATTTTCTCCGGGCCGAAGAAATCAGAAGCAGAAGCTTCCTGAGAACTGAATACCACAGGTGCTGCAAGCATAATTGCCAGAAGCTTAGTTTGCATAACAATGACTCCCTTCTGTCACTTCTACATATGTATATGATTCTTTTGATGTACACCGGTAAGTCAATTATCAGTACTTAATTTGTTTAGCTTTTGTTTAACCTAATTGTTTGTTTTTGTGATGTATATCAAAAAGATATGAATGCGCTGTTAGTTATAGTGCAATTGTAACATTCATTGTCCTCATATTATCTAAAAACAGCTTAGCATTATCTGTTTATTTTCAGTAATCACTGATTCTCAATATTGACTAAATAATTATTTTAAGGAGTTAATAGAATGAAAATGATATTGTATGCTATCTTCCTGTATTTCCGCCAGAAAATCATTTAGCTACCGAGAGCCATCATAACCCGCTATGAAAATGGAGTAAAATGTGGTGTCATCTGACGCTGTGAATGGAAATATTATATACTTATCTCTGGTTTAATATGCCAGGCATATTAAAACTCAATATAAAAAATATCATCCATCCTTCAGAAGAATATCGCGACTTTCCCGAGCAGACCAGAAAAATAATATTTATCTTAATGAATTATAAAATAAGTGTGACTGGATTATTATTTTTAACATTATTTTCTCTTAATAAATTAAAAATGGATTCTCACATTATTATATACTGAATACATTGTCTGTGAGATAAACAATTCAGGTGACATCACCTGCAGCAGCATTGCTTCATAAGAGTTCTTCGGCACCAGAAATACCCCTATATTGGTATGCGCATATAGCTCTTAAAATTGCCTGAGGATATATTTGACATTAACCTGAAAAACTGATTACAGAGTCAATCTTAATGCTGGAAGATTCGATCTCATGCTCAGCAACCCATTTAACACCCTTTATTATCAATTAATTAGGCAGTAGCACATTACATTTCTTCTGCTAAAAGGAGAACATTTATCTTTGCAGCGCAGTTAGCTTATTAGTAAGCGTACAGCCTGAACCGTCTGGTCAGAATCTGACGAATTAGACAAAGTGGTGTCCACCAAATAAGTAGTGGGA
>NZ_PTRU01000068.1:0-5375 GCF_002965245.1 Escherichia sp. MOD1-EC6021
TGTCAGCGTCAGTGTGTATATACTGTGTAGCTGGTGAGATAACGGTTCATGTATCCCCTGAGCTGACAGTGTACCGGGTATATTAAGCGTAACCGACAGGTTCTCCTTCATACCATATTAAATTTTTCCAGGTATTGCCGCTGCCTTATTTCGTCCCATACAGGAAAACTCGTCTGGGTTTCTGACAAATACGCGAAACTCACAGCCCCTCAATATCAACCACACGCTGTAAGCCGGTAATACCTGAAAATCAGCCTATTACCGCCCGCGCCTCCGTTACCGAACGCTCAGGTGACCAGACTGAAGCCCAGCACGCACTCGTAAAATTTGCGGTCAGTTCCGTCAGTCAGTGGGCAACCGCAGAGTTACGGGCTTCCAGGTCCACAGGAGTGAGTCTATAACGCGTGTGGGAAATCATTTTTTCTGGCGTTGACAGAACGCCTTACGGGCTGCTACTTACCCGGTGTCCCGCAATACAGCCTTAGTGTTCCGTTATCGGGGATCCGGACGCACCGCAACAACCGGGGAAGTATTTCTGGTTAGAGCTGTGTCAAGAGGGATTTCTCAGCCCCTCACTCACCGGCTCAGTCTCAGGGCAGAAGCATTAATACACTCAGTTCATGTCTTATACAGGAATGGGCATAGGGGGAGCTGGCGTGTCACTGCTGATTTTACGCATCAGCGTTCATGTATCTGCACTCTGATACAGAATGCTTCACAGCGCTCTGTTACCGGAGAGATTTACTCTCTTAGGTTATTCTGGCAAATCCTTTACGTTACTCTCTGATGACTTCTTATATTTATAATACCAATCAGACAACCTTATCCCATCGGTGATATCAGTCTCCTGCTCGCCAGGAACGGGCTGACTCACTGTAACCACCTCCGAAAACAACTCTGCAATTATCAGAACGCCTGCTTCTCTCCCTGTCCTCACGAAAACTATCCCCTCTTTATCGCGCGTGCGTGCGGAAGCATCTTTTCGCAACACCCCCCTCCGGGATTCCGCTACGGCTCTGCCATCGCAATCCCCCCGTTTATCTCCGGACAGCCGCATTCCCGATTATTTTTTACGTTTCTCCCCGGTTGTTATGCCGGTGAAGGTGGCGCGCTGTTTTCATGACCACACCGGCTGGTTTAACAACATCCGGAGGAACATTCTCATGGCTACCCCAGTTTCGCTGATGGATGACCAGATGGTCGACATGGCGTTTATCACTCAACTGACCGGCCTAACCGATAAGTGGTTTGACAAACTCATCAAAGATGGGGGCTTTCCTGCGCCCATCAAAATGGGGCGCAGCTCCCGCTGGCTGAAAAGTGAAGTGGAAGCCTGGCTGCAGGCGCGTATTGCACAGTCCCGTCCGTAATTTTTAACCACTAACCCTTCGCCCACAGCAGACGCAATCTCCGGCCTGCCGGCGGCGCTCTGCTGCCTGTTATCCCCCGTGAGGAATATGAAAATGAAACAACAGTATCAGACCCGTTACGAGCTGCTCCATGAAAACTACCAGAAATGGCTGACCGGCTTCACCCGGCACGCCGTATCATGGGGCGTGTGTCATCCGAATATCTACTATTTCCATAATCTGACGCCCGGGTGGGTGTCATTCAATGGCGAAAAACCGGAGATTGCCATCGTTCCCCAGAGTCTGCACCGGCTGATTTATGGTCCGGACAAACGGAGCTCCCCGTCCCTGGATGATGATCTGGTGGTGAATTTATGCACCAGCGAACACCTGCTGGTTCATCATCCGATGCTGGAAGGGATCCTGCTGTCTGAATGTGAGCGCCTGAAGCAACATTCTCTGGCAAACAAACTGATCAGCCTCTTCCGTCAGTTTGGCGGCACGGAGTTACGTCTCAAACTGGTCTGGCTCTGCTGGCTTGACTTAATGACCGGAAACAGCCTTGACGACTGGACGAAAAACCTGAAACACAAATCAGAAAAAGATCTGGAGCAATGGATCATTGCACGTCAGGGTCAGAGTGAACCACTGACAAATCTGATGGATCAGTACGTGCTTATGGCATACCGTACATCGGTTGATGCCGCTCACAGTTGATGTCTGAGAACCACAGGGCTGGCAGCAGAAAACCAGCCCTGTGGTAAAATACAGTAATAGCGGCGTACATCAGGCACGCCGCTCACTCGTCCACAGATCATATACGTCATTATACTGCGCGATAACGGAGGGCTTCAGCACCCGGTCATTTCTGAGCGGGTATGAATACCATTGATGATGCGAAGCAGCCACGGGCAGAAACGTTCTTCACAACCAGGTGCCTCCATCTTCACTGCAGTCTGAATGTGCCGGCTTGTTATCCACCAGAAATGGTATGCTCCGGTACATGCATACCCCGGAGACTATAAACGCACTGAATCATAGCCTCCCACCTCAGCAGGAGGCAGTCAGCTTTCAGGCGGAAAAACGTTGCAGTTAAAGATCGTGAGAATCGCTGTTTCGTTGCATAGCAACCCGAACAGTTGTAGTGAAACATTTTACCTGCATCAGCACATGGTCAGGCGCCGTCTGTATGGCGTGGAATACTGATGTTTCGGCTGATGGCAAGCCTCATTCTCTGTGGAAACAGGGGCGCGCATTAGCTTCTCAACCAGAGAGTGTCACAAAGACAAATATTGCTGAAAATCGCATTCATCGTTCAGGCGTGAATGCCCGGAGACAAAAGCCGCTGTCCACACAGTCCCCCTCTGACCTGAACAAAAAGCATACACACAACAGGCTCACCTGACCCCGAAAAACCATAACTTCAGCAATACCAGTGACACCAGCACGTTACCTCAGTGCCACATCTTCAGACCGCGATCAATCTGAAATGTGACTATCGGGGCAATATCCCTGCTTTGTGGTACACGATAACCAGAAAACATCCCCTGAACCGCCAGCCAGAAAGACTGGCCACAAAAGGGGTAAGCTGAAATCGTTTATGGATTACATCGACATATGCCTGGCAGAGAATGTCCGGAATGACGAGGTTATCTTTGCGGAGATTAAGGCAATGGTATACGGACCGACGTTCCATGCCGCGTTACTACATTCAGCCCGGACGTAAAATGCGCCCGTCAAAAAGAACGGTTCGCTTCGAAACTCAGCCAGGATACCACCTCTCCGCCACACCCGGGAAGAAGTTGATATGGTGGTTGCCGGACAACAGCGCTCCTGGATTGACTGCTGCATCACTCAACCACGCTGAATATCAAAGGAGAGCGTTACCGGTTAAAAGAGAAACGTAAAGCTGTGGTGATGACCCAAAACGCAACGCCTGTCAGTGAGGATGAAATGGTGAAAAGCGGACAGCATCAGTAACGGAAGTATCTTAGCGGGTACGAAAATGGCAGGATCGTGACATTGACAGAATATCTCCTGATCATCCTGAATGACTGCAGTTGCTGTAGAAAAGTAAGCTGTCTCCACCCACGGCACCACTTAACAGGCATTCCGTAACTTCCCCCAGACTTACTATGACGCATTATCGGTGCACTGAAAACGGGAGAGTGCGCTTAAAACCGCAGACCGCATGCGGGTGTTACTGCATGACAGTCTGGCCGTATTGTGAGATGTCGGCAGGAACCGATGTCCGCGCAGGGGGGAACTTCCTGCAGTACCTGACGCTTCAAATGGTATTAACCGTAGGGTGTTGTTGGTTCCGGATCGCGGAAATGGGAGCACAGGTCTGCTACGGGGTGTACCTCTGACAGTATATCCGGCTCGCTCATCTGACAGCCTCTCTCCCGGAAAAGACCAAAAATGAGATCGTCTCCTCAACAGCAGAGAAGAGGTCTTGACAGACAGGCTACATTGCATACGATTTATGAAGAAAAAGACAGCAAATATGGAGGTTATAGCGGAGAATACCCTACGAAATTCCTATGAAAAACGATTGAAAAAAAATATCAAATTCGATTCGTTTTTATATGCTTTTTGGGAGCGTGGCGATGACGAACTGTTGCATGTGCAGAGGAGAATGCCCCCGGAAGCACCAGAATCATCCAGAAAGGCAGAACGATTACGCATCAAACCAGGAGACAGCAATATCAAGGTAATATACTGATTTAAAATGAATTTACAGCAATACGTAAAAACATTTTTTACTTAAAGGAGACAGATGCGCTGAAGAGAGTGCAGGTATTTTTATATAAAAATGAGAAGTTTACGGGATGTGTATCCGGCACACTATGACCGGAGAATATCAGTCAAGCTTAAAAAGACAATAAATACAGTGAGTTAAATACACAGAGAAAACGTAGTATCAGAGGGTACATCTTACAACAGAGACTGAATTTCCGGTTTTTCATAACCGGCGCATTCCGGAAAGTGCAGGCGGCCCGGAGGTTTTCTGACGCCACTACCTGGTAGATTGTTCTGTACATCATGTACGGAGGTTTTTGTTTGCTTTTTTAAAATCTGCAAATGTGAGAAAAGCAGGTGAGGTGTATTGTGGGAAAGGAACTGGATGATATCTGCACCAGCTGTCCGTATATCGATGCTGTAAAACGGCACAAACAACAGCTCGGTGCCATAGAGGAATATACACAGTGGTTAAAAAAAGAACCACGGGCATCTTATTTTTTTCTGTTCCAGCTGTATACCCGCATTCACAATACATTTTTCTCCCAAAAGCAACAACTCCCGTTCACTCCCGGTGGCACTCACTGCCCGGAACCTGATGTCACCCTTCGGGACTTAACGCTTTCCCCTGGCTACCACAGTGATTATGCCCCTCAACCCATTCCGGAGATGGACAGTTCTGCTGTTGTTCCCCCAACTAATGAAAACACCTCGCCTCCGGAAGATACTCCCGACAACACTCCGGCCGGAGGCAATACCGGACAAGCGGAAAAGACCAGAAACGCAGGACTCACACCCATTCCTGAAAAACGTTCAGGAATGCCCCCGGAACATCTGCGGTTTGCCACGGGGTTTCCATCGCAACCGAAGATTGCCGGTCCCAGAGAAAAGCCGATGCGCACCGTGCATCCGGATAAAATCTACCGTGAAATTATATGGTTCTGCTCCAGTTACCTGCTGAAATCCGGACCAGAGGCTACGAGGACGATTATCAACTCAGTATTCTCTGAATGGGCCAGCATAAACAATGATTACCCCTCCCCCTTTTCGTGGGTGGACAGCAGGGACAGTGAACAGTGTGACTGGTTATGGAACGCCATGCAGGTCCGGTGTGTGGGAACCCCGCTGAATCCCCTTACCCCGGAGCAGAAATACTGGTTTGCCTGCGCCACGTTTGATAACTGGGAGGGCTGGAATGAGCAACAGGTGCGTATTTTCATGAAAGGAGATCACTCAATAACTTCCATCGAGATCGGGTAATAACATTTGAACAGATCGCTGAAT
>NZ_PTRU01000069.1:0-5303 GCF_002965245.1 Escherichia sp. MOD1-EC6021
TGTCAGCGTCAGTGTGTATATACTGTGTAGCTGGTGAGATAACGGTTCATGTATCCCCTGAGCTGACAGTGTACCGGTTATATTAAGCGTAACCGACAGGTTCTCCTTCATACCATATTAAATTTTTCCATGTATTGCCGCTGCCTTATTTCGTCCCATACAGGAAAACTCGTCTGGGTTTCTGACAAATACGTGAAACTCACAGCCCCTCAATATCAACCACACGCTGTAAGCCGGTAATACCTGAAAATCAGCCCATTACCGCCCACGCCTCCGGCACCATTCCCTTTTGATTTCGAATTCTTTGTTGTCGCTATACCGCTTAACGTTCCCGGTATTATCCTGGTTCCCGACAACAGGAACATATTCAGCTTTTAATAACCTGAGAAGAGCCAATAAGAATCACAAAGCGGATAACACCTGGCGCGATGCAGTTGTGATTACCGAACGCTCAGATGACATATTTCCAGACTGAAGCGGGAACACGATCGTAAAGCTTGTTCATTGTCAGTTCTGCCAGCCAGTGATCAACCACAGAGTTGAAGGCTTCCAGTTCCGCAGAGGTAAGTTTATAACGCGTGTGGGAAATCACTTTTTCCAGCGTCTCCCGGGATGAACAACGACGGAACTGCTTTGGTTTTAACTTCCATTAGCCTCTCATCACTTTATGCTGCAATTAACGTGATACTGTCAGCATACCGCCAGACTGGCATTCTGGTACCCACCCCAAACTCATTACTCCCGAGCCACCACTTAACCGGTCTCTCAGACTGTCACTCACCAGGTCGGATATGTTTACCGCTCAGACGGATGCTTAATGCACTCTGTTCACGTACATTGCAGATACGTTTTATATACGCGGGTTATACGCCAGCTATCAGGGATAGCGCAGTCTGTTGCTACTGCGTTCTCATCATGCCCACTGATCACACTCACCGTGTTTATTTCACATATATGAACTCATGTATTTGATCTCATGTGTTTGATCTCTCTTATATATTTATAATACCAATCAGACAGTCTTATCCCATCGGTGATACCTGTCGCCTGCCCACCGGACACGGTCTGCCCCATCGTAACCGCCCCGTAAATAACTCTGCAATTATCAGAACGCCAGTTTTCCCCTCTTCCTCACGAAAATCATCCCTTCTTTATCGCGCACGCGTGCGGAAGCATCGTTTCGTAACAACCACCCGGCATACCGGTACGGCTCAGCCACCGTAACCTCCCCGTTTATCTCCTGGCGGTCACATTCCCGATTATTTTTTACGTTTCTCCCCGGTTGTTATGCCGGTGAAGGTGGTGCGTTGTTTTCATGACCACACCGGCTGGTTTAACAACATCCGGAGGAACATTCTCATGATCACCCCAGTTTCACTGATGGATGACCAGATGGTCGACATGGCATTTATCACTCAACTGACCGGCCTGACCGATAAGTGGTTTTACAAACTCATCAAGGATGGTGACTTTCCTGCGCCCATCAAAATGGGCCGCAGCTCCCGATGGCTGAAAAGCGAAGTGGAAGCCTGGCTGCAGGCGCGTATTGCACAGTCCCGTCCGTAATTCTTAACCGTTCATCTGCAGCAGACGCAGTCTCCGGCCTGCCGGCGGCGTTCTGCTGCCTGTTATCCCCCGTGAGGAATATGAAAATGAAACCACAGTATCAGACCCGTTACGAGCTGCTCCACGAAAGCTACCAGAAATGGCTGACCGGCTTCACCCGGCACGCCGTATCCTGGGGCGTGTGTCATCCGAATATCTACTACTTCCATAATCTGACGCCCGGGTGGGTGTCATTCAATGGTGAAAAACCGGAGATTGCCATCGTACCCCAGAGTCTGCACCGGCTGATTTATGGTCCGGACAAACGGACCACGCCGCCCCTGGATGATGATCTGATAGTGAATTTATGCACCAGTGAACATCTGCTGGTTCATCATCCGATGCTGGAAGGCATTCTCCTGTCTGAATGTGAACGTCTGAGGCAGCGTTCGCTGGCAAATAAACTGATCAGCCTCTTCCGTCAGTTTGGTGGCACGGAGTTGCGCCTCAAACTGGTCTGGCTTTGCTGGCTTGATTTAATGACCGGAAACTGCCTTGACGACTGGACGGAGAATCTGAAACGGAAATCAGAAAAAGAGCTGGAGGAATGGATCATCAACCGTCAGAAGCAGAGCGCAGCACTGACGGATCTGATGGATCAGTACGTGCTCCTGGCATACCGCACAACGGTTGACGATAAGCGCACCTGATGCCAGTTGTTTCAGGGAAGCTGGTATCCGGGCAGGGTGCCAGGGCTGACTGAACGGCCTGTCTGCCTGCCGTTTCGCTCTCCGTGCGTTCTGTCACACGCTGCACCTGAACGCCGGACTGCGGGCACGCAGACAGGAAAGTCGCAGGCTGGAACTTCTGACCGGCGGGTATCAGTTATATGCCTGTTGATTCATCACCACCACGCAGCTCCTGAGCTTTAGTTCATCACCGATATTCATACATCTGAATATCGGTGATGAAATCCCCATAATAATCAATCATCTAAGTCTGAAGCATAATGGAGAAAAACTGCTCACCGGTTACTTCGCTCTCAGCTTATTGTAGTGATAACCCGAGGTAAAAATACCAGAGACATCAGACAACTTTAAACTGGCTATCTGGGGAAGCAGAACATACATGGTTTTTCCTTCCGGCACGACAGAAAGCCTGAACTGAGATTCAAGAATGTTCAGCAATGCGTTCAGTTTTTTCCTGTTTCTGAACCGGCCCGGGCCACACTGGAGAATATAATTTTTCCTGACACGGGGCGGGCATTCTCCGCGGCACTCCTCAATGAGCCAGTCGAACAGCTCCTCGGCGTCCTTCTGCTGCAGTTCAGATTCATCAGGTAACGCAAATAATTTTTTATATTCATCTGTGTACCACGAACTTATTACGACAGCAGACGTCATGATATCGGCAGAGATTTTCCCTTCACCATAGCTGAAATACTGAAATAACGCTGCAATTCTTGCAATGTTTTCTGTTTTTTTTGAAACATGTCCCCGAAACGGGCTTAAGGGTCCGGAAGGGGATAAATCCTGCTCCAGAACATTATAGTGCTCAATAAATATTTTTTGCGCTTCAGGCGAAAAATGCAGACAATACCGTTCATCCTCACTGGATTTTTCAATACTGCCTCTGGCCAGTTCCATTAATCGTTCATGAAATGCCGTTAATGATCCTCCCGGAATCACAGCTCCGTTAATAAAGCGTTTCCCCTGCGTGGTTGCAGGTTTACTGATAAGACAACGGGCAAGAAAACCACTGTCCCTGGCAACAGAACCTTTTCGCTCCATATATCGGTCAAAAAGACCGGGTTGCACCATGAGGGATAACGTCATTCTGGCATTTTCAATCATCTGTTCGGGTTCATTCTTTCTGTCCACAGACAATACAGAGCCATCCCACATTTTGTTAATAAAAGGCAACTCAGACAGGGTATATCCATCAAATATAATACCGGCTTCATCTGACATAATACCAACTGAACGCCATTTACCACAAAGCTGATTCTTAATTGCCGCAGTCGTGGCATCATTAAAAATGAATTTATACCTCACAGGTTCTTCCGCACTGTTTTTCTGAAGTACTTCCAGTTGTCTGAGGGTTTCTGACTCATCCGCGCCTTTGCGGAGTTCTTTATTCAGTTTTGACAACAATGCTTTTTTCTGAGCCTTTAAAAGCTCTTCCTTGTTTTTCCAGACAGCCAGTTCACTTTTGTATCTGGAATATAACTGCATCTCCTGCTGGTACAGGGGCTTCATTAATAATTTGTCCACTGCGGTTTTTCGTTCTCCGGACTCGGCAAGCGTCAGGAAAAAAAGAGAGACCGGCCCCCGCAGTGTATTCAGTCTGCAGACATCAATCAGATTCTGGCAGACAAGTGAAACAGCGCCCAGGGCAGACGCTGCCACAAGCCCAAGGGGAGCCTGCGTAATTTGCTGAGCTTCAATAACGGCATCACGAATGAGTGGAGGCAGCGAACTCAGGGGAAACTCATCACAAGGCTGACCGAATGACATAGTAACCTCACTATACACAGATATAAAAGCACTGCAATTCTGGCTATTAATAGCAAAAATAGCAGTCAAATCAATATGAGGTAAAAATTTTTGTTGATTTAATGGTTAAATAATAACCACAGTGTATTTTGCTGCTGAAGAAAGACAAAATGAATCTGTGTGTCCCCTCCTTCCCTTCGGAGCACATCCACTATTCAAATTTTACACAACCACGTACGAACAAAAAGCATCATCCCGGGTATTGCAGATACCGGTTTCCTGCCGGGAAGAATCATAAACAGAACACCGGGAATAACGCCTTCAGGAATCCCCCCCCTCCTGAAGAAGAATAAAATAAAGAAGACTACAGTTCCTGCACTGAATGCTGAGTACAATATTCTATGGACAGGATGACATTTTTATAAATAACAAAAACCATTTAATACTGATACATCAATAAAATACTTCTTCCCTGCTGACACAGATAAAATGCACCATTTTTTCTTCAAATACTTCTGTATAATCGCCAGCCAATGATGAGAATGGATTAAAATAACACTTCTTCGACAAACACAAAAACAGCCTTCATTTTACATCATCATCCAGTTTCAGTTAACCCCGGACGAGCGACAGTGTTTCAGTACAGGAATTAAAAGCCAGCTTTTGCTCAGTAAAAACACACTCAACTAATAATATCTCAGCAGATATTATCCTGACCAGGACACCTCACATTACTGAATTCTCTTCCGACAGTATCACTGCACAAATAAAAAAGAACGGGATAAATATTCAGACCGGAAGAATGGTGTCACAAAAGCATTTAATCATTACGCATGACCAGGAAGGGAAACACTTAACCACATGGTATCAACAGATATCATTACGTGTGCACTCTTATAAAAAACACACAGAAGAAGTAAGATAATTATAAACGTAAATTTAATATCTCCCACTGACATCTCCCCCACAATACACTAAAAAATACTCACAGCAGTAAACACAGACACACCTGATAATCATACAGCCGATAAATATTTTCCCCTTTACGGAGAAATCAGCCTGCTGTTTAACAATAACGGCGTATTTTCATGGAAGGAGATCACCCAGTAACGGATAAGTCCTGATCTCCTTCATGTTAATACGCAACAATCCCATCGATTCAAAACAATTTCAGACAGATATTATCTCCGTGAATCCCCCGCCACCTTTCCGGTGCGCGGGGTTTTGTCTTTTTTCACCGGGAATACATGTATGAATCCGTCT